>DASXAW010000135.1:0-2893 GCA_036406535.1 Gaiella sp. | reverse complement strand
CGTCTCCGTGTTCACGAAGCGGACCGTCATCGAGAGGGGCGCCTGGTAGGTCAGGTCCTTCTCGCGGCACTCGGAGATCGAGTGCTGCGGCGGGCCGAACTCGTAGTCGCCGAACTCCACCGCCAGCGTGCCGGTGTAGTCCGTGATCGGCGAGATGTCGTCGATCGTCTCGCGCAGGCCTTCCTCCAGGAACCACTGGAACGAGGCCTTCTGGATGTCGATCAGGTTGGGGAGGTCGAGGACGTGCTTCAGGCGTGAAAACGACTTGCGCGCGCGTGGCGCGACGGCGGTGCTGCTCAAGAACAGCCTCCCTTACGTACGGCGGTCGGTGATGAGGACGGGCAGGTGAAAGCCAGAGCTCGAGGCGGAACAGGGAAGAATAGCGGACACGCATGCTCCACCGCAACCCTCGCCGGGGCGGTGGAGCTGTCCGCCAACAACTATAGCGAAGGACGCAAGGCCGGCCGCGTGGCCGGCCTTTTCCCCCCGATTTCCGGCGCTACTTGAGCTCGACGCCCGCGCCCGCCTCTTCCAGCTCGGCCTTCAGCTTCTCGGCCTCGTCCTTGGCCACGGCCTCCTTGACGGTGCCGGGGGCGCCGTCGACGAGGTCCTTCGCCTCCTTGAGGCCGAGCCCGGTCGCCGCGCGGACGACCTTGATCACCTGGATCTTCTTGTCGCCGGCGCCCGTCAAGACGACGTCGAAGGAGTCCTTCTCCTCCGCCGGCGCGGCGCCGTCGCCGCCCGCGGCGGGCGCGCCCGCCGCGGCGACCGCGACCGGAGCGGCGGCGGTCACGCCCCACTCCTCCTCGATCGCCTTCTTGAGCTCGACGAGCTCGAGCACCGTCATCTTGCCGAGCGTGTCGAGCACCTTCGCAGTGTCCGTTGCCATCCTCACTCCTCCGTTTCGGCGGATTCGGCCGGCGCCGCGTCCGCTGGATCATCTGTTTCGTCGTCAGTCGCATCCGAGCTCTCGGAGACGGCGTCCTCGCTTGCGTCCGCCGCCGGCTCGTCAGGCGTCTCCGCGTCGGCCGATGCGCCTCCGAGCTGCTCGATCCGCGCGTCGATGAGCCCGACGAGGTCGTGCAGCGGCGCGGCGAGCAGAGCGGCGAGCTGGGTGAGCGGCGCCACGACGACGCCGACCAGCTGGCTCTTGACGACGTCTGGCGCCGGGAGCTTCGCGAGCTCCTCGACGTCGTCGCCGGTGAGGGAGCGCCCCGAGAGGATCCCTCCCCGCAACGCGAGGAGCGTCGTGTCCTTCGCCGTGTCGGCGAGCGCTTTCGCGACCGCGACCGGATCGCCGTCCGTCTCGACGAACGCGATCGCCGTCGGCCCCTCGAGGAGCGCGAGCAGCGACTCCGTCCCCGCCTCCTCGGCGGCCCGGCGCGTCAGGGTGTTCTTCACGACCTGGAACCGGCCCCCGCTGCCGCGCACCCTTGCGCGCAGCTCGACGAGGTCGGCGTTGGTCAGGCCGCGGTAGTCGGCCACGATCAGCGACTCGGTCGAGCGAAGCTGCTCGACGAGCTCTGCGACGACCTGTTCCTTCTCCGTTCTCTGCATGTGCCGTTTTCCTCCGGAAAACGACTGGGCCCACCTCGTGAGGCGGGCCCGAGACGCGGGGCGTGCCCGCGTGCCTCCGGCTCACCTCGACCGGTCTTCCGCCTCTCGGCTGCCGGTGGTCTTCGGTGGCTCCAGTCGAATGTGAGCGCTAGACGGTAGCAGCCGCCTCCTGCGCGGTCGCGGGCTCGGCCTCGGCGGCCACGTCGCGCGTCCGTGTCGTGTCGACGTGGAGCCCGGGCCCCATCGTCGTCGTCAGTGTGATGCCCTTGATGTACCGGCCCTTCGCGGCAGCCGGCTTCGCGCGCGCGATCTCCTCGACGACGGCGGCGTAGTTCTCGAGCAGCTGGCGCTCGCCGAAGCTCTTCTTCCCGATCGGGAGGTGGACGTTCGCGCCCCGGTCGGTGCGGTACTCGAGCTTGCCGGCCTTCGCGTCGGACACCGCCTTCTGGATGTCGAATGTCACCGTGCCCGTCTTCGGGTTCGGCATCAGCCCACGCGGGCCGAGGACGCGGCCCAGCTTGCCGACGTTGCCCATCTGGTCGGGTGTCGCGATCGCGACGTCGAAGTCGAGGAAGCCGCCCTCGATCTTGGCCGCGAGGTCGGCCGAGCCGACGACGTCCGCGCCGGCCTCCTCGGCCTCCCGCGCCTTGTCGCCCTCGGCGAACACGGCGACGCGCATCGAGCGGCCCGTGCCGTGGGGCAGCATGATCGTGCCGCGCAACTGCTCGTCGGCGTGGCGCACGTTCAGCCCCAGGCGGAAGTGCACCTCGACGGTCTCGTCGAACTTCGCCGTGGGAAGGCTCTTGAGCAGCGAGATCGCCTCGGCCGGCGGATAGGCCTTCTCGCGGTCGATCGCCTGACGCCCTTCGCGATACCGCCTCCCGTGCGCGCTCACTGCTCGACCTCCACGCCCATGCTTCGGGCCGTACCGGCGATCACGAGCATCGCCGCCTCGACGTCGTTGGCGTTGAGGTCGGGCATCTTCGTCTCCGCGATCGAGCGCAGCTGCGCCTCGGTCAGGCGGCCGACCTTGTTGCGGTTCGGCTCGGCCGAGCCGGACTCGAGCCCGAGCGCCTCCTTGATCAGGACGGCGGCGGGCGGCGTCTTCGTGATGAACGTGAACGACCGGTCTTCGTAGACCGTGATCTCGACGGGGATGATCCGGCCGTTCTCCTGCGCCGTCTGCGCGTTGAACGCCTTCGTGAACTCGACGATGTTGACGCCGTGCTGACCCAGCGCGGGGCCGACCGGCGGCGCGGGGTTCGCCTGCCCGCCGGGGATCTGGAGCTTGATGAGTGTGAGGACTTTCTTCGCCATCGGAGTGCGTGCGGGGCTC
>DASXAW010000134.1:0-15748 GCA_036406535.1 Gaiella sp. | reverse complement strand
GAAGGGCTCCTCGGCCGCGTCGTCGACCCGCTCGGGAATCCCCTGGACGGCCAGGGGCCCGTCGCCGCGAGCGAGCGCCGACCGCTCGAGTTCAAGGCGCCGGGTGTGATCCAGCGCCAGCCCGTGCACGAGCCGCTCCAGACCGGCCTCAAGGCGATCGACTCGATGATCCCGATCGGCCGCGGGCAGCGCGAGCTGATCATCGGCGACCGCGGGACGGGAAAGACCGCGATCGGGATCGACGCGATCATCAACCAGCGCGGCGGGGACGTGATCTGCATCTACGTCGCGGTCGGCCAGAAGGCGTCGACCGTCGCCCAGGTCGTCGAGCGGCTGCGCGACGCGGGCGCCATGGAGTACACGATCGTGATCTCGGCGCCCGCGCAGGAGGCCGCGCCGATCAAGTGGATGGCCCCGTTCGCGGGCGCGGCGATGGGCGAGCACTTCCTCTTCGACGGGAAGCACGCGCTCGTGATCTACGACGACCTCACGAAGCACGCCGACGCCTATCGCCAGCTGTCGCTTCTCCTTCGCCGGCCGCCGGGCCGCGAGGCGTTCCCCGGTGACGTCTTCTACCTCCACTCGCGGCTCCTCGAGCGCGCGTGCAAGCTCTCCGACGAGCTCGGCGGAGGCTCGCTCACCGCCCTCCCCGTGATCGAGACGCAGGCGGGCGACGTCGCCGCGTACATCCCGACCAACGTCATCTCGATCACCGACGGCCAGATCTTCCTCGAGTCGTCGCTCTTCTACTCGGGCATCCGCCCGGCGATCAACGTCGGCATCTCGGTGTCCCGCGTCGGCGGGAACGCGCAGACGAAGGCGATGAAGAGGGTCGCCGGCCGCCTGCGACTCGATCTCGCCCAGTACCGCGAGCTCGAGGCGTTCGCGCAGTTCGGCTCCGAGCTCGACGCCGCGACGCAGCAGGCGCTGGCCCGCGGCGAGCGCATGGTCGCGACCCTCAACCAGCCGCAGTACCAGCCGTGGCCGACCGAGGAGCAGGTCGTGGCGATCTACGCGGGCATCCACGGCTGGCTCGACAAGGTGCCGGTGCCGCAGGTTCCGCGCTTCCAGGAGGAGCTCCGCGAGACCCTGCGCACGGAGGGCTCGATCTACAAGGCGATCAGCGAGAGCGGCGACCTCTCGGACGAGACGGCTACGTCGCTCGACAAGGCGCTCGAGAAGTTCGTCGAGGGCTTCAACGTCGAGGAGGAGCAAGGCCTCGTCTAGGCCGGACGTACGATGGCCTCCGTCCAGGACTTCAAGCGGCGGATCCGCTCGGTCCGCAACACCCGCAAGATCACGCGGGCGCTCGAGCTCGTCGCAGCGGCGAAGCTTCGACGCGCGCAGTCGCGTATCGAGGCGATGCGCCCGTATGCCGACACGATGCGCGAGCTCATCTCGGGCGTGGGACGGGCCGCCGGCTCGGTCCAGCGGCTGCCGCTGCTCCAGCAGCGCGAGGAGATCTCCTCGACGCTGATCGTGCCTCTGACGGGCGACCGCGGTCTCGCGGGCGCGTTCAACGCGCAGGTGACGCGCCGCGCGTTCGCGCTCGAGCGTCGCCTGCAGGGCGAGGGCCAGACGGTGCGCTGGCTCGGAGTGGGGAAGAAGGGGCGCTCGACGCTCACGTTCCGGCGCAGGACGCTCGACGGGTCGTTCGTCGGCTTCATGGACGCGCCGACGTACGCGGACGCGCAGGCGATCGCCCACCGTGCCGCCGAGCTCTTCGTCGGGGGCGAGGTCGACCGTGTCGTGCTCGTCTACAACACCTTCGTCTCCGCTCTCACGCAGACCGTGACCGAGCAGGAGATCCTCCCGATCTCCGCGGACGTCCTCGAGACCGACGAGGAGGAGCGCCGCGACGACGCCCTCCGCGGCGACTTCATCTTCGAGCCGGAGCCCGAGGAGATCCTCGAGCGGCTCCTGCCCGTGTACCTCGAGACGCAGGTCTATCGCGCGCTGCTCGAGTCCGGCGCGTCGTTCCAGGGCGCCCAGATGACCGCGATGCGCAACGCGTCGAAGAACGCGGGTGAGCTGATCGACCGCTACACGCTGCAGATGAACCGCGCGCGCCAGGCCGAGATCACGCAGGAGATCCTCGAGGTCGTCGCCGGGGCAGACGCGCTGACGTAGGTGTGCGTGTCGGGCACGAGGCGACACCTGACACCGCGCATTCCGGCCTTGCACGTTGCTAACAACTTTGGTCCGGAAACGTAGAAGAGAGAAGTGGCGGACTTCCAACCAGACGGGCACCCCGTCGATACCATCGTGACGGTGGAGAGGGCGCTCGCGGACGACGACAGGGCGATGGAGGCCGAGCGCGTCGAGCGCGCCGGCGAGGTCTCGACGCGGTTCCTCGACAACATCGAGACGGTCGTCTACGGCAAGCGCGAGGAGATCAAGCTCGTCCTGACCGCGCTCATCTGCGACGGGCACGTGCTCCTCGAGGACGTCCCCGGCACCGCGAAGACGATGCTTGCCCGGGCGATCGCGGGCACCATCGAAGGCGCCACCACGTCGCGCATCCAGTGCACGCCCGACCTCCAGCCGACGGACGTGACGGGCCTTGCGATCTTCGATCAGCGCAGCCGCGACTTCGAGTTCCGGCCCGGCCCGATCTTCACGAACGTCGTCCTCGTGGACGAGATCAACCGGGCGACGCCGAAGACACAGTCGGCTCTGCTCGAGGCCATGGCCGAGCGGCAGGTCACGGTCGACGGCGTGACGCGCGAGGTGCCGTACCCGTTCCTCCTCCTCGCGACCGAGAACCCGATCGAGTACGAGGGCACGTTCCCGCTCCCGGAGGCGCAGCTCGACCGGTTCTTCCTCCGCACGGCGCTCGGCTATCCGGGCATCGAGGACGAGCTGCGGATCATCGAGGAGCAGCGGTTCAACCATCCGCTCGACGTGCTCCAGCCCGTCGTCGGCCTCGCCGACGTCCAGGATCTCCGAGCCGCGGCGCAAGGGGTGTACGTCGACGACGTGATCCACCGCTGGCTCGTCGAGCTCGTGCGGGCAACTCGTGACCAGGAGTCCGTCGTGATCGGCAGCTCCGTGCGCGGCAGCCTCGCCCTGGAGCGCGCCGCGCGCGCCTGGGCGCTCCTCCACGAGCGCGGCTATGTGGTGCCGGAGGACGTCGAGCTGCTCTTCGCGCCGGTCCTCGCGCACCGGGTCGTCTTCACGCCCAGCTTCGTGGCCCGCGCGCGGGCATCCGGCTGGGAGGCCGCGATCGAAGAGTTCCGGCGCACCTGCTTCGAGGCGGCGCCCCGCCCCGGCTCGGAGGCCGACCCCCTCTTCGAGCGGCCCCGGTCCGTCTAGGCCCGGCCAACCTCTCATGGCCAACGCCCGGCCGACCTTCACCTTCGTCCCGCGGCGACGCGTGATCGGGCTCTCGTTCGGGACGATGCGAAGCCTCCACCGCGGCGCGGGCACGGACATCGCGGGATCGCGGCCCTACCGCCGTGGTGACTCGATGGACGTGATCGACTGGGCGGCCTCCGCGCGCCTGTCGACGGCGAGGGACACCGACGAGTTCCTCGTCCGCGAGCGCTTCGCGGAGGAGGCGCCCAAGATCATCCTCGTCTGCGACAGGCGGCCGACGATGGCGCACTTCGCCCCGCCGCTCCCGTGGCTCGACAAGCCCGCCGCGATGCGCCACGTCGTCGAGCTCGTGCTCGCGAGCGCAGGGGCGTCGGGCGGGTACGTCGGCTACCTCGACTTCGCGGACGGGGAGGCGCACTGGCGGCAGCCGAAGGGCGAGCGGAAGCTCCTCGAGATCCGCGACGAGCGGCTCACCTCGTCCGAGTTCGGAAGCCCGCCGGACTGGCTCGACCGCTCGATCGCCTACCTCTCGGAGCGTCGCCGCGCGGCGAGCGCAGGAACGTTCGTCTTCGTGCTCTCCGACTTCATCCCGTCGCCGTCGGAGGATCTCTGGCTGACCGCGGCGGAGCACCGCTGGGACGTCGTCCCGGTCGTCATCCAGGACCCGACGTGGGAGCAGAGCTTCCCCGACGTCGGCGGTCTCGTCGTCCCGCTGCGGGACGCCACGACGGGGCGGATCTCACCCGTACGGCTGCGCCGCCGGGAGGCCGAGGCGCGCCGCGAGGCCAACGAGGCGCGCACGAAGGCGCTGTTCGACACCTTCCGCGCCCTCGACATCGACCCGGTGCCCGTCTCCTCGAGCGACCCGTCGGCGATCCTCGCGGAGTTCCTCGTGTGGTCCGACCTGCGACGCACGCGCCGGGTGGTCGGCGCGTGAGCGAACGGCGACAGGGGATCCTCGCCGGCGCCGGCCTGGTCGCGCTCGCGCTGCTCGGCGTCGCCCTGGTGCTGCTCCTCTGGGACGGCGGCGGCTCGGCCGTGCCGGAGCCGAAGGTGACGAGCCCGAGCGGGATCCAGGCCTACGCCGACCTCGACCGCTACAAGGTCCACTTCGGCGACACGATCACAGCGAAGGTCGAGGTGACGGTCGATCGCTCCCGCGTGGATCCCGACTCGATCCGCGTGAACACCGACTTCACGCCCTGGAAGGCCGCCGCTGCGCCCGAGGTCGTGCGACGCGACGGGAGCTCCACCACGTATCTCGAGACGCGGTACACGCTGCGGTGCCTCGAGAGTTTCTGCACGACGCAGGACGTCGAGGCCGTCCAGGACTTCCGGGCGGCGCGCATCACGTACGCGCCCGCCGGCAGCACGGAGACGCGGACGATGGAGGCGACGTGGCCCGACGTGCTCGTCACCGCGCGCTACGGGCCGCCGAGCGCGAGCCAGTCGACCTCGCCGGGAGCGACGCAATGGCGGGCCGACCTCCTGTCGCTCCCGCAGGCGACCTACCGGATCGGGCCGTGGGCGCTCGTCGTGTTGCTGCTTCTCACGGCGACGGTGCTCGCCGCCGTCGCGGTGCTGATCGTGCTGCGCACGCGACCGCGTCCGACCTCCACGTCGGTCTCTGCCGAGACGGCGGTCTCCGGGGCCCCGGGGGTCTCGCCGCTCGAGTACGCGCTCGCGCTGCTCGAGGACCCGGCCCGGGTCAACGGCTCGGGCGACCAGCGCCGCGCGCTGGAGCTCGTCGCCGACGGGCTCGTCGTGCACGGTGACGGAACCCTCGGCCGGGTCGCGCGCGCGCTCGCCTGGTCGAGGCCGGTCCCGAAGATCGACGAGACGCGCGGCCTTGCGCGGAAGGCGCGAGCCGTTTTCGGGAAGGGGGCGGCCGATGCGCCTGCCGTCTAGCGGCGCGGCTGTCGACAGCCACGACGTCGGGGCGATGCGCCGCGTAAAGCTCCGCACGCGTCTCGTCCGCGTCGTGCTCGTCGTCGCCGCCCTGGCCTTGCTCGCGGGCGCGGCGGCGTCTGCGCGAGGCCTCGACTCAGGGAGGACGAGCGGGCTCCCGACCGCCTCTGGCGTCGCCGTGGTCGATCTCTCGCTCAGCATCGGCCCGAACGACTACCGCACGATTCGCGCGACGCTCCAGCGCCTCATCGACTCCGGCGGCTCACTCGGGCTCGTGATGTTCTCGGACGTCCCCTACGAGATGCTTCCCCCGGGCAGCCCCGCGCGCGAGCTCGCGCCCATCCTCCGGCTGCTCGAACCCCGCCGCACGGCGAAGAGCGATGCGGGGCTCCCGGCGAACCCCTGGACGCAGAGCTTCTCGGCGGGAACGCGCATCTCATCGGCGCTCGAGCTCGCCGGCGACATGCTCCTGCGCGACGGGATCTCGCACGGGACGGTCCTGCTGCTCAGCGACCTCGTGACCGCGCCCGAGGACGTCCCACGGCTCGCGCGGAGCCTGCAGGCGCTCCAGGACGAGTCGATCTCGGTGAAGGTCGTGCCGCTCACCCCTCTGCGCGACGGCCGCACGATCTTCGAGGGCCTGCTCGGCAAGCAGGCTCTGATCGCACCGTCCCGGATCGCAAGCTCCGACCCGCTGCCGACGGACACGTCGTCGGGGCTTCCCATGACGCTGCTCCTGCTGGGCGCTCTCGTGCTGGTCGTGCTCGCCGCGCACGAGCGCTTCGCCGGCCGCCTCTGGCTGCCCCGACCGGAAGGGAGAACGGCATGAAGGATCCCCGCGTGAGGCGCGCCGTGATCGCAGCGGCCGTGGCCGGATGCGCCCTGCTCTCTCTCTTCTTCGTCCTCCTCGCGGTCGACGTCGTCCGCTCCCACGAGGCGCTCGCATCCGGCGACGACGACTACGCCGTCGCGCCGAAGCAGGGCAGCCTCTGGCAACCCGGTGCGCTCGGCGCCTCGACGATCAGCCGCAAGGTGCTCGGCGTCGACGACGACCTCAGGTTCCGGCAGGCCGTGCGGGCGCTCCGCCTGTCGCAGCGTGACGAGCCGACGGACTCGGACCCCGACGCCGTCCTCCGCCGCGCCAAGGCGCAGAAGCTGCTCCAGCAGGTCTCGACGGACGACCCCGACCCGCGCCGCCGCTCCCGCGCCCTGAGCCTTCTCAGCGTGCTGTTGCTCTCGACCCCCGCGGCCGACCAGGAGGAGCGTGCAGCGACCCAGCGCGTGGCGCTCGCGAACCTGCAGAAGGCGATCGAGACCGATCCGACGAACGACGAGGCGAAGTACAACCTCGAGGTCGTGCTGCGCCGGCGCGCAGGCGTGCAGACCGTGCAGGGCGGCCCGTCGCCGAATCCCTCGAGCGGTCAGGGCCAGTCGCGCGGCGCCGCCACCGGGCCGCCGGGGAAGGGCTACTAGGAGAGCTCCGGTGCTGCTCGTCACCCTCCACTTCGTGACGCCGAAGGGGGCGCTTCTCGGCCTACTCGTGGTGATCCCGCTCCTCGCGTTCCTCGCGGTGTCGCGGCGGGCGACCGGTGTCCGGGCGGCGCTCGGCGTGCCGGTCTTGCCCGAGAGCGCTCGGGTCGTGCCGCTCGTCGCCGTGGTCGCGGTCGGCGTGCTGCTCGGGCTCGCGGCCGCACAGCCGCTGGTGGAACGCTCGGCCGAGCGGAAGGTCCGCTCGGACGCCGAGGCCTACGTCGTCCTCGACGTGACGAGGTCGATGCTCGCGAGACAGGGCATCCAGGGCGCGATGCGCATCGCACGCGCCAAGCGCGCCGCCGAGGAGCTCCGCGCGTCGCTGCCGGACGTCAAGTTCGGTGTGGCCTCGCTGACGAATCGCGTCCTCCCGCACCTCTTCCCGAGCGCCGACCAGGACGTCTTCCGCGCGACGCTCGAGAAGTCCGTCGGCATCGAGCGGCCCGCGCCCGGGACGGGCTTCATCATCGCGCCGGGTCAGGTCTCGAGCCGCAACGCGACGACGTTCAGCGCGTTGCAGGGCATGGGCACCCAGGGCTTCTTCGCGCCGGAGGCGCAGAAGCGCGTCGTCGTCGTGCTGACCGACGGCGAGAGTCCGGACGTGTCGGCCAACGCCGTCGGCTCGAGCTTCCGCAAGGCCGGCATCCAGGCGGTCTTCGTCCGCTTCTGGGGCTCGGGGGAGCGCGTCTTCACGAACGGCAACGCCGAGCCGCAGTACCGCCCGGATCCCCAGTCGCTCCCGATTCTCCAGTCGCTCGCCGCGGCGACGGGCGGTCGTGCGTTCGACGAGGCTGACCTCTCCGGCGCGGAGCGGCAGGTCCACCGGGATCTCGGCACCGGGCCCGCCGAGGCCGAGGCGACCGAGCGCGGGCACCGGCTGCCGCTCGCCCCGTACCTCGCCGCCGTCGCGGTCCTCCCGCTCGGCCTGCTCCTCTGGCGGCGCGACCGCTAGCGGCTAGCCGAGCCGCAACGTCTCGACGGCGGGGCTGTCCTCGAGCTGCGGGACGATGCAGCCGCCGATCGCGTAGAGCGTTCCGCGCGCGGAGTACAGCGCGAGCGCATGCCGTGGGACCTTGAGGCTCGGGCCGCGGCGCCACATCCGCGTCGCAGCGTCGTAGACGAAGTACTTCGACTCGAGCACTGCGTGGATCTTGTTCCCGACCGCGACGACGCCGAGCAGGTCCATCGGCTTGGGCATCGGCGGCCCGGCGCGCCAGGCGTTCCTCGCCGGGTTGTAGATCCACACGCGGCGGATGATCTCCTGGCTCTTCAGCCGGCCGCCGAGGACCCAGATCTCTCCCTTGAAGACGGTGGCCGCCATCGCGTGGATCGCCTCGGGGAGCGGCGCCACCTCCGACCAGCTCTCGCGCGCGGCGTCGTACGCGTAGACCGTCTGCACCGGGTTGACCGGGTCGAGGCCGCCGATCGCGTAGACCCTGTTCCCGAACCCGACGGCCGCAAGGTTCGTGCGCGGCGCGGGGAGCGGCGTCACCGTGCGCCACGAGCCGCGGCGGGTGTCGTACGCGTACACCTGACGACCGTCGAGATCGGGCGAGTTGCCGCCGATCACGTAGAAGGTGCTCCCGAGGCGGGCGCCGGCGGCGGCGCTGAACTCATGGGGGAGAGGCGTGAGGCTGCTCCACCTGTCGGTCTTCGGGTCGAAGCGCTCGAAGAGGTCGAGCGGCCGGCCGGTGTTGCCGACCATCCCGGCTGCGACGTAGATCTTCCCGCCGATCTCGGCAGACGCCGTGTAGCTGCGGCGGTGCGGCATCGGCGGAGACCAGGTCCACACCGGCCGCGCCGTGGCGGCCGTGCCCCCCGAGCTCGTGCGGGCGAGCACGCCCGCTGCCGTCACGACGAGAACGAGCGCGGCCAGGCCGACGACGGCGAGCGTGGCACCACCGAGGTGGCGGCTGCCGCCGCGAGGATGCTCAGAGGGATTCTGCGAGCGCATGCTTGTGCTTGCGACGTTCTTCCTTGCGCTCGCGCATGCGATGCGGGTCGGGCACCGGGACGGCCGCGAGGAGGGCCTTGGTGTACTCGTCCTTCGGGTTCGCGTAGACCTCCTCGGCGACGCCGGCCTCGACGATCTGGCCCTTGTTCATGACCGCGATGTCGTCGCTCATCGTGCGGACCACGGCGAGGTCGTGGGCGACGAAGAGGTACGCGAGGCCGAACTCGGCCTGGAGGTCCTTGAGGAGATTGAGGATCTGCGCCTGGATCGACACGTCCAGGGCGGACACCGGCTCGTCGCAGACGATCAGCCGCGGGTTGAGCGCGAGCGCGCGCGCGATCCCGATGCGCTGGCGCTGGCCGCCCGAGAACTCGTGCGGGTACCGGTTCACGAAATCGGGGTTGAACCCGACGACCTCGAGCAGCTCCTCGACGGTCTTCCGGCGCCGTGCCCGGTTGCCCACCTTGTGCACGACGAGCGGCTCGGCGACGATGTTCCCGACCGTCATACGCGGGTTGAGCGACGCGTACGGGTCCTGAAAGACGATCTGCATCTCGCGGCGCATCCGCCGGAGGTCCTCCTTCTTCATCGTCGTCAGCTCCTCGCCGAGGAAGCGGACGGAGCCGGACGTCGGCTTCAGCAGCTCGAGCACGCAGTACCCGGTCGTCGACTTGCCCGAGCCGGACTCGCCGACGAGGCCGAGCGTCTTGCCCGGGTAGATCTCGAACGACACGTCGTCGACCGCCTTCACGTAGTCGACGGTCCGGTCGATCAGGACGCCCTTCTTGATCGGGAACCACTTCTTGAGGTTCTTGACGACGAGGAGCGGCTCGCCGTTCTGCGTGCTCCCGCCGTTCGCGGTCGTCGGCTGCTCGGTCGTGCTCATCGTGCTCCTACGGGCTCGGCGGAACGCTCGGAGGCCGGATGCTGCGAGCGCACCCAGTGGCCCGGGCGGATCTCACGCAGCTCGGGCGGGACGCTCGCGCAGGTGTCGCGCCCGGCGTACTTGCAGCGCGCCGCGAAGCGGCAAGCCTCGGGCGGCGCGAGCAGATCGGGCGGGCGGCCCGGGATCGTCGCCAGCCGTCCGTTCCGCGGGTCCTGGTCGTCGATGTGCGGCAGAGATCCGAGAAGCGCCTCGGTGTACGGATGCTCGGGTCGGTCGAAGAGGTCGTTCACCGAGGCCTGCTCGACCACCTGGCCGGCGTACATCACGAGCACCTGCTCGGCCGTCTCGGCGATGACGCCCATGTTGTGCGAGATGATGATCATCGTCATCCCGTGGTCCCGACGCAGCTCGTCCAGGAGCTCGAGGACGCCCGCCTGCACGGTCACGTCGAGCGCGGTGGTCGGCTCGTCGGCGATCAGCAGCTTCGGGTTGCAGGAGAGCGCGATCGCGATCATCACGCGCTGACGCATGCCGCCCGAGAAGCGGTGCGGATAGTCGCGCAGGCGGCGCTTGGCATCCGGGATGTGAACCTCCTCCAGAAGGCTCACCGCCCGCTTGTCCGCGTCTGCCTTGGAGAGGCCGAGGTGACGGCGGAGCGTCTCGGTGATCTGTGTCCCGATCGTGAGGGTCGGGTTCAGGGACGTCATCGGGTCCTGGAAGATCATCGAGATCTGCTTCCCGCGCACGTCCTCGAGCGCCTTGTCGGACATCGTCGTCAGGTCGCGCCCGTCGAAGCGGATCGCGCCGGAGACGACGCGGCCCGGGTTCTGCACGAGACCCATGATCGAGAGCGAGGTCACGGACTTGCCGCAACCGGACTCGCCCACGATCCCGAGCACCGATCCCTCCTCCACCTCGAACGAGACGCCGTCGACGGCGTGCACCTCGCCCTCGCGGGTCTTGAAGTAGGTGCGGAGGTCCTCGACTTCGAGCAGCGCCAACTCAGGCTTCCTTCGTCCGCGGATCGAGCGCGTCGCGCAGGCCGTCGGCGATGAAGAAGGCGCTGAGGATGAGCCAGGCGATGCAGATCGAGGGGATCACGATGATGTACGGGTGGGCCTGGTAGGCGGTGTAGCCGTCCTGCGCGAGCGTGCCCCAGGAAGCCTTCGGCGGGTTGATCCCGAGCCCGAGGAACGAGAGGAACGCCTCGCCGAGGATCACGCCGGGAAGCTCGAGGAAGACGAACACGATGATGACGCCGAGCGTGTTCATCAGCAGGTGGCGATAGAGCACACGTGGTCCCTTCGCCCCGACCGCGTACGCCGCGCGCACGTAGTCGTTCTGTTTCAGCGTGATGATCTGGCCGCGCATCACGCGGGCGGTGGTGAACCAGGAGGCCACGGTCAGCGCGACGACCATCGTCCAGAAGTTCACGGTGCCGAACACCGCGAGGGTCATGATCGCGAACGGCAGGTAGGGAAGGCCGTAGAGCGCGTCGAGGAAGCGCATCAGCGCGTTGTCGACGTGGCCGCCCATGAAGCCCGCGGTGGCGCCGTAGACGATGCCGACGACCATGATCGCGAAGGTCGCCGCGAAGCCGATCGCGAACGACACCCGGCCGCCGAGCGCGGTGCGGACGAACAGGTCGCGGCCGAAGCCGTCGGTGCCGAACGGATGCGCCCAGCTCGGCGACTGGTACGCCTGGGAGAAGTCGAGCGCGTACGGGTCCTCGTTGCTCAGCCACGGGACGAAGATCACGAAGGCGAGCAGCAGCAGGAACGCGACCGCGGCCACCACCGATGCCTTGTTCTTCATGAAGCGATGGAACGCATCGCTCCACAGCGACGCGCGCGGGAGCGACGCGCCGGCCTCCGCGCCACGGGCGCCCGCGTTGCGGGAGAGCGCCTCCTCGAACTCGGCGCGGCGCTGCATGAACGGACGGTCGAGACCCCGCGGGCCGCGCCGCGGAGCGGTCTCGGTGGTGGCGATGTCAGGCTCGCTCATCTCTGATCCTCGGGTCGAGGTAGCCGTAGAGGATGTCCACGACGAGGTTCGCGACGATGATGATCACGGACAGCAGGACAGTGATACCCATCACGACCGAATAGTCACGGCCGGTAACTGCGGTCACGTAGTACTTGCCGATCCCCGGGATCCCGAAGATCGTCTCGACGATGAACGAGCCGGTGATCAGTCCGCCCAGGACGGGGCCGGCGGCGGTGACGGCGGGAATCAGCGAGTTCCGTAGGACGTGCTTGCCGACGACGAGGCGCCAGCGGAGGCCCTTCGCCTTCGCCGTGCGGATGTAGTCCTGCTGCAGCGTCTCGAGCACGGTGCCCCGTACGAGCCGCGCGAAGTAGGTCATCGGGTAGATCCCGAGTGCGATCGTGGGGAGGACCCAGGAGCTCGGGCCTTCCCAGCCGTTCGTCGGTAACCCGGTGTAGTCCTTGAGCCGCAGCGCGAAGAAGTAGATGAGCAGCGTCGCGACGAGGAAGCTCGGTAATGCGAAGCCCAGGTTCGCGATTCCCATCGCGGTGTAGTCGAGCGCCGAGTTGTGCTTCAGGGCCGCGAACACTCCGAGCGGGATCCCGACGACGATCGCGAAGGCCATCGCCATCAGCCCGAGCTTGATCGAGACGGGGAAATGCTCCTTGATGACGTCGTTGACGTCCTGGTTGCGCTGCACGAGCGACGGCCCGAGGTCGAGGCGCGCCGTGTCACGCACGTAGAACAGGTACTGCTGCCACCAGGGCTTGTCGAGATGGAACTTCCGGTCGAGGTTCCGCTGGATCGACTCCGGCACGGGCCGGTCGGTGACCTGGAACGGATTCCCCTTGATGAGCTTCATCATGAGGAAGGTCATCAGGATGACCAGAAGTAGGACGGGGATCGTCCACACGATCCGCCTGATGATGAATGCGAGCATCTAGTTGAAGCTCAACCTCGGCGCCGACCGATACGGGCAGGACGCAGGCGCGCCCTGCCCGTATCGTAGACGGTCGGTCAGCCCAGGTGCTAGCCCATGGAGACCTTGGTGTAATCGGTCTGATCCATCGGGTTGATCGTGTAGCCCTTCACGTTCTGGTGCTGCAAGTTGGTGTACGTGTACCAGTAGATCGGCATGAGGGGCATGTCGCCCTTCGGGCCGGAGATGAGGCTCTCGGCCTGCTGATACAGGAGGTACCGCGCGTTCGCGTTCGGCGTGTTGTTCGCCTTGTTGATCAGCGCGTCGTAGTTCTTGTTGCACCAGTTCGTGTTGTTGTTCCCCGAGCCGCACGTCCAGAGAACGAGGCCGTTCTGCGCGTCCGGATAGTCGTAGATCCATCCGTTGCGGTAGACGTCCACGTCGCTGTTCGGCGGCGGGCCGAGGAACTCGAGGTACTGCTTCCACTCCTGGACCTTGATGTCCACGTTCAGGCCAAGCTCCTTCCAGAACGCCTGGACTGCCGTGGCGATGTTGATGTGGCCCGGGGAGTTGTTGATGTAGAGGTGAATGTCCTTCTTCGGGTTCTTCACCTGAGACATGAAGGCCTTCGCCTTCGCGGTCTGGTGCGTCGCCGGGTTGAAGGAGTTCTTCAGGATCACCGGCCCGCCGGCGATGCCCGGAGGCGTGAAGCCGCTGGCCGGGACCTGGCCGAGCTGGGTGATGTACTTCGTGATCGCCTGGCGGTCGATCGCGAACGACATCGCGCGGCGCTGGTTCACGTCGGAGATGTTCTTCGTGTTGAACCCGTAGTAGTACGTGCCGAGCGCCTTGTAGGTCTTGAGGAAGTCGGTCTTCTTCAAGTCCTTGACGTCGACAGGGTTGAGACCCGTCGAGTCGACGTCGATGTTGCCGGCCTTGAACGCGTTCAGGGCCGTCGAGGCGTCGGTGATGATCGAGAGCTGGATCCGGTCGAGCTTGACCGAGCTCGCGTTGCGCCACTTCGTGTTCTTGGCCAGCGTGATCGACGCGTCATGCTTCCACGCGGAAAGCTTGAACGGACCGTCTGTGACGATGTTCGCCGGGTCCGTCCACTTGTTCCCGTACTTCGTGACAGCGGCCTTGTTGACCGGCAGGAACGAGTGGTGCGAGAGCTGCTGGATGAACCACGGCTGCGGCGAGGTCAGCGTGACGGTCAGGCCGTACTTGCCGTTCGCCTTGATGCCGACCTTGTTCTTGAGCGCGTTGCAGTTCGCCTTGCCGGGATCACACCCGTTGTAGGCCTCTGCGCCCTGGATCCCGTAGAACTGGTACGCGTAGTCGGCGCCCAGCTCCGGCGAGATCGTCCGCAGCCACGAGAAGACGTAGTCAGCCGAGGTGACGGGCTGACCGTTCGTCCACTTGACGGCCGGGTTCAGCTTGATGTTGACGACCTTGCCCTTCGCGGACCAGCTCGAAGCTGCGCCCGGAAGCGCCTTCAGCTCGGGCGCAGGGCCGAGCTTCACGAGCGGCTCCATGATGTTCAGAATGATGTTTGCCGACGTCGTGTCGGTCGCGAGACCCGGATCGAGCGACGGCGGCTCTGCGCCGATCGACTCGCGGAGCACCTGGGACTTCGCCCCGGTGGCCCCGATCGCCGAGCCCGCGACGGCAATGGCGATGAGCGCGGCGGCTCCTGCCCACCATGCCCATCTCTTGCTCTTTCGCATTCCTTCCCTCCTTGAGGATTTCACCCTGTCAAGCAACCTTCTCGGCAGTTGACGGCGAAGAAGTCGCCGATCGTAGCCGAAGCGGGGCCCACGGCTCGCGAGCGGTTCGAGCTTGTCAGCGCCGCCCGGTCCGCCTGCCGCGGCCCGTCGTCGTCACATACGGTCCACCTCCGTCATCCCGCTGTCACCAACCCTCGTTCGAGGGTCCTGCCGTCGTCCGCTCTGCGGCGGCGACGCCGTGTGGCGTGGCTGTCGGGGCGGCGCCCGACCCGTCTGGGACGAGCGAGAGGTGCTCTGTCATCGAGAGCCGCTCCTGCGCGCTCTGCACGTTTGCGAAGTAGCCCCCGCCGGTGGGGGCGTCGGGGCCGACGCCGGCGACGCCGCCGAGTGCGACGGCCACGAGGACGGCAGCCGCGGCGGCTGCGCCCGCGCGGGACAGTCCCACGCGCGCGGGCCGGTGCGGCACCTCGAAGTGAATGGGAGGCTCGACCAGGTCCGCGTCGCGGAGAGCCTCCGTCACCCCCTCCAGCTCGTCTGCGAACGAGCGACATGCAGGGCACCGTGCGAGGTGATGTTCCATCACCGCGACTTCGAGCTCCGAGAGCTGCCTGTCGAGGCGCAGCGACACGTGCTGGCGCGTCCGGTTGCACGCTTCCGGCAGGATCGCGAGGGCTCGCACGAAAGACATAGACGTGTGAACGCGGTGCTGGTTAGCACCGTGTCACGATCTTGTTGGCAGACCCCCGTCTGCCCGGTCTCATCTACACTCGCGCCGGTTTCGGCCCGTCTCGCTTCGGGCCCGTCCGTGCCCACCTTTCGCACCCGAGGAGCCCGAGAGAGACATGGCAGAGCGCGACGGCAACACCGGCAAGATCGTCGAGATCAAGGGCGTCGTGATCGACGCCGTGTTCCCGGAGCGCCTCCCCGAGATCATGACCGCGCTCGAGATCGAGCTCGACAACGGGACGCTGGTCGCCGAGGTGCAGCAGCACCTGGGCGACGACCGGGTGCGCGCCGTCGCGATGGACTCGACGGACGGTCTCGCGCGCGGCCTCGAGGTCGTCGACACCGGCGCGGCGATCTCGGTGCCGGTCGGGCAGGCGACTCTCGGGCGGCTCTGGAACGTGATCGGTCAGGCGATCGACGGCGGCGAGGCCGTCGCGGCCGACGTCGAGCGGTGGCCGATCCACCGCGACCCACCCGCGTTCCGCGACCTCTCGCCGAAGATCGAGATCTTCGAGACGGGGCTCAAGTGCGTCGACCTGATCGCGCCCTACATCAAGGGCGGCAAGGTCGGCCTGTTCGGGGGGGCCGGCGTCGGCAAGACCGTTCTCATCCAGGAGCTGATCCACAACCTCGCCCGCGAGCACGGCGGCGTCTCGGTGTTCGCCGGGGTGGGGGAGCGAACGCGCGAGGGCACGGACCTGAAGATCGAGATGACCGAGTCGGGCGTGATCGACAAGGTCGCGCTCGTCTACGGCCAGATGAACGAGCCGCCGGGCGCGCGCCTCCGCGTCGGC
>DASXAW010000133.1:0-12920 GCA_036406535.1 Gaiella sp. | reverse complement strand
GTGCACCACGCCGCCGAACCCCGGCGACGAGGTCGACGTGCGCCGGCTCCACGGGGTGCCCGACGCCTACCGCCGGACGAAGCCGGGGAAGGTCCGCGTCGTCGGGGTCGGCGAAGAACGTCGCGTGATCGAGGCCCACGGCCCCGACTGAGGACACGCGCGCGAATGCTCGATCGCCTGACATGCGAGGCCTGCGGGTGCGTCAGCCGAGGCGAGGCCGATGGATGGGCAGCGTTCCTCGGCGACGACATGGAAGGCATCGAGCCGCTGGCGGTCGGCATCTTCTGCCCTCGGTGTGCCGCGCTTCAGCTCGACCACCGGCCCGAGCAGGGCGGCGACTACACCTGAACCTGGCCCGCGAGGCCGTGAGCCTGCGCACGGGATCCGACCGCTCTAGCCGTCCGGGGTCGCAGCGTCCAGCGAAGCGGCGGGCAGGCCGTCCGTGAGGGAGTCGATCACGAAGTCGGCGCCGGCGTCGCGGAGCTGATCCGCGTCGTACTGGTGGCTCGCCACGCCGATGCACTCGACTCCCGCGGCATGTGCGGCCTCGACGTCGTGGGGCGTGTCGCCCACGACGATCGCCTGCGCCTCGGTCAGCGGTGCCCCGTAGACGAGGGCCGCCTCGCGGAGCGCGACCCGCGTCACCTCGGTGCGGTCCTCGGAGTCGGAGCCGTAGCCGCCGAACGAGAAGTAGCGGTTCAGCCCTGCGCGGTGGAGCTTGATGTGCGCCGATCCCTCGAGGTTTCCCGTCACGAGGCCGAGGAGATAGCCCTTCTCGAGGAGCTTCGGCAGGAGCTCACCGACGCCCGGCAGGACGCGATACCCCTCGGACTCGGCCACCGTTCGGTGGAGGAAGTGCTCGCGCCGCTCGAGGAGCTTCGCGAACTCCTCGTCCGAGGGCTTGCGGTCCAGCACCGCCTCGAACGTCAGGCGACCCACCTGGGGATCGGTCATGCCCGTGTCGGTGAACTCCCCGATGTCGGCCGGGATGCCGTACAGCTCGTCGAACGCGAGCTGCCAGGAGCGCCCGCCGGAGCCGCCGGAGACGATGAGCGTCCCGTCGATGTCGAGCAGGATCGCGACCCGCTTGCCGGAGGCGGTCATGCCCGTTCGAAGAGGGCGGCCTGGCCCTGGCCGACGCCGATGCACATCGTCGCGACGCCGTAGCGGCCCTGGCGCCGGCGAAGCTCGTGGACGAGCGTCACCACGAGGCGGGCACCGGACATGCCGAGCGGATGGCCGATCGCGATCGCGCCTCCCGAGACGTTGACGCGCTCCGGGTCGAGCCCGAGGTCGCGGATGACGGCGAGGGACTGCGACGCGAACGCCTCGTTGAGCTCCACGAGGTCGAGCTCGTCGACGTCGACGCCCGTGCGGTCGAGGAGCTTGCGCACCGCCGGCACCGGGCCGATCCCCATCACCGCCGGGTCGACGCCTGCGACGGCGGAACCGCGAAACGTCGCGAACGGCTCGATCCCGAGCTCGCGCGCGCGGTCGGCGCTCGCCACGACAACGGCCGCCGCGCCGTCGTTGATCCCGCTCGCGTTCCCCGCCGTGACCGTGCCGTCCTGGCGGAAAGCGGGGTTGAGGGACGAGAGCCTCTCGGCGGTCGTGTCCGGCCTCGGGTGCTCGTCTTGCTCGAGCTCGCCTGCGGCGACGAGCTCGTCGGCGAAGCGTCCTTCGGCGTCCGCGGCGGCCCAGCGCCGCTGCGATTCCAGCGCGAACGCATCCTGGTCCTCGCGCGAGACGTCCCACCTCTCCGCGACGTTCTCCCCGGTCACTCCCATCGCGGCGGTCGAGAACCGCTCCTCGTAGCGGGGGTTCACGAAACGCCAGCCAAGCGTGGTGTCGTGCATCGTGCGGTCTCCGCGGGGAAAGGCCGAGTCGGGCTTCGCGGTGACGAGCGGCGCGCGGCTCATGGACTCCACGCCGCCCGCGACGAACAGGTCTCCGTCCCCGGCGATCACTGCGTGGCAGGCCCCGGCGATGGCGGAGAGCCCCGAGGCGCAGAGGCGGTTCACCGTCACGCCGCCGACCGTGTCGGGAAGTCCCGCGAGGAGCGCGGCGAATCGCGCGACGTTGCGATTGTCCTCCCCCGCCTGGTTCGCGCAGCCGAGCCACACGTCCTCGATCTCGCCGGCCGGGACCCCGGAGCGCTCGACTGCCTCGCCGACCGCGACCGCGGCCAGGTCGTCGGGCCGGACGCCGGCAAGCCCGCCGCCGTAGCGGCCGACGGGCGTCCGCACGGCGGAGAGGATCACGGCCTCGGGCATGCGACGGAGGCTAGAAGATCTCCGGGCACCAGGGCGCCCGCTCGACGCGGAAGAGCGTGTCGGCCCGGCCAAGCCCGCCTCGGGCGGCCTCCTCCGCGCGGCCGGCGCGCGCGAGCTCGGCGAACGTGAACCCCCCGAGCATCGTCATGCCGAGGCCCTGCACGTCGAGGCGGACGTCCGGGCGCCGCGCCGTACGGCGGACACGGTCGCCCTCGACCGTCCACGTCCCGACGTTGTCCGGGAAGTGCGGGTCGGCCGTCACCTCGATCGTGACGCGGCCGTCGCCCGAGACGCCGCGCGCGGCCAGTGCCGTCCCGACCTCGACCGGGCGCACCCAGAGGCCGTCGTAGACGCGTGCCCGGAGCTCGTTCACCCGGTCGACGAGGAGCAGCACGGCGTCGTCCACCCCAAGAAGGTCGACCGTGACCGTGTCGGTCCAGTCGATCTCGAGAAGGAATCGCCAGATGTCCCGGCGGGCTCGCTCGTCGATTCCCTGCAGATCCTCCACCCGGACGGTCTTCTCCCAGTCCTCCGCGGTCGATCCCTTCTGCGCGATCCGGTAGAGCGCGAACCCCGCCGGGCGACCCTCCCGCTCGTACAGCGCGCGGACGAGCGGCCCGGCGCCGCGGCGGCGAGTCGGGCGGTCGCTCAGCGTCCGCAGCTCCCACCAGTCGCGCGTCCGCGAGACGAACCCCGGCGACGCCTTGCGGATCCGGTCGTAGACGCGCGGGAGCAACCGCAGCGCCTCGTCGTTCTCGATCAGCCGCACGGAGCCCTCGGGTGGCAGGTCGTGCCGGACGCGGACCTCGCGTCGCCGAGCCGCGACGTTCATGCAGAGCGAGGCGAGCCCGTAGCCGAACCGACCGTAGATCGTCTCCTCCGACGCCCAAAGCGCGGCGACCGGCTCGCCCCGCTCGCGTACGTCACGCAACTGCGCCTCCATCAGGCGGCGCAGCAAGCCGCGGCGGCGATGCGAGGGAAGCACGCCGACGACCGTGACGCCGGCGCAGGAGACCGGCCCGCCGGGAAGGGTCAACCCGAACGGGAACGACCCGGCGCCCGCGACGATCGAGCCGCCGTCGAGGGCTGCGTACATCCGCTCGTGCGGCAGCACGCGGCCGAACTCCTCGGCGTCCTCCTCGGTCGGCGTCCAGCCGAAGTAGTGGCCGATCGCGCTGACGGCGGCGCGCAGCTCCTGGGCGTCGCGGACCGTGCGGACGCGGTAGGCCATCGCTCGATCCTAGTTCGCGGGCGCTAGAGCTTCTCGAGCGGCGCGTACTCGATCATCAGCCGCCGCTCGCTCCCGTCCGCGGCGAAGCGGACCGTGACGACGCCACCCGGCTCGATCCGCGTGACGACCCCCTCGCCGAGCGAGCCGTGCCGCACGGAGTCGCCCGTGGAGAGCGCGGGCAGCTCGCGTTCCTCCCGCGGTGCGATCTGGCGCGCCGACTGCGCATAGCCGGCCCACGACGCGGGTCGCAGGCGCTCGCGCGCGACGGTCGCGGGAAGCTCGTCGAGGAACCGCGAGGGCAGGTTGTACTCGCGACGGCCGTAGAGCGAGCGGGCGGTCGTGTGCGTCAGCGTCAGACGCTCCATCGCACGGGTCATCCCGACGTAGGCGAGGCGCCGCTCCTCCTCGACCTCGTTGTCCTCGATCGAGCGGGCATGCGGGAAGATTCCCTCCTCCATCCCGATGAGGAACACGACGCGGTACTCGAGCCCCTTCGCGTTGTGGATGGTCATCAGCGTCACCTGGGCCTCGCCCGTGACGAGCGTGTCCTGGTCGGACTGGAGCTGTACCTCCTCGAGGAACCCCGAGAGCAACGGCTCCTCCGCGCGGCGCCTGTACTCCTGCGCGGAGCCGACGAGCTCCTCGAGGTTCTCGATTCGGCCGCGCGCCTCGATCGTCCGCTCCGCCTCGTACGCCTCGAGCGTCCCCGAGCGCTCGAGCACGGCCTGCACGAGCTCGTCCACCGGAAGCTCCTGCGCAGCCGACATCAGGCTCTCCATCACGGTGCGGAAGCTCCGGATCGCACGGGCGCTCGCGGTGGCGACGCCTGCCGCCTCGGGATCCGCCGTCGCGTCCCAGAGGGAGATCCCGAGCGATTCGGCGTGCGTGACCATCCGCTGGATCGACGTGTCGCCGATCCCGCGCCGCGGCCGGTTGGCGATCCTCATCAGCGAGACCGCGTCGTCGGTGTTGTTCAGTACCGCGAGGTACGCGACGGCGTCACGGATCTCCGCCCGCTCGTAGAAGCGCGGGCCGCCGATCACCTGATACGGCACGCCCTGGCGCACGAGCACGTCCTCGAGCACCCGCGACTGTGCGTTCGTCCGGTAGAAGACCGCGATCTCGGCCCCGGACGTCCCGGACTCGACCTGCCGCGCGATCTCCGCCGCGACGAAGCGCGCCTCGGCGTGCTCGTCCTCGACCTCGACGACCTCGACCGGGTCGCCCTCGCCGAGCTCCGACCAGAGCTGCTTCGGCTTCCGGTCGCGGTTGTTGTCGATGACCGCGTTCGCAGCCTCGAGGATCCGGTTCGTCGAGCGGTAGTTCTGCTCGAGCGCGACGACACCCGCCCCGCCGAAGTCGCGCTCGAAGTCGAGGATGTTGCGGATGTCGGCCCCGCGGAAGGCATAGATCGACTGATCGGGATCCCCGACCGCGAACACGTTCCTGTGCTTCTCCGCAAGCAGCTGCAGGAAGCGGTACTGAGCGTGGTTCGTGTCCTGGTACTCGTCGACGAGGACGTGGCGGAACGCGGTCTGCCACCGCTCGCGCGCCTCGGGGAACCGCTCGAGCACCTGCACGGTGAGCATGAGGATGTCGTCGAAGTCGACGGCGTTCGAGCGGAACAGGCGCCGCTGGTACAGCTCGTAGACCTCCGCGACCGTCTGGTCCCAGAACGAGGAGACCCGCGCCATGTACTCGTCCGGCGCGATCAACTGGTTCTTCGCGTTCGAGATCTGCGAGTGGATCCCGCGCGGGGTGAAGCGCTTCGGGTCCTTGCCCAGCTCCTCCAGGCAGGCCTTGACGAGCCGGACCTGATCGGCTTGGTCGTAGATCGTGAAGTTCGACCGGTACCCGAGCCGCTCCGCCTCGCGCCGCAGCATGCGGCCGCACGCCGCGTGGAAGGTGAGGATCCAGATCGCGCGAGCCGTGTGCCCGAGCATCCGCTCGAGCCGCTCGCGCATCTCGGTCGCGGCCTTGTTCGTGAAGGTGATCGCGAGGATCTCGTTCGGCTTGATCCCGTGCGCCTCGATCAGGTGGGCGACCCGATGCGTGAGGACGCGGGTCTTCCCCGATCCGGCGCCCGCGACGACGAGGAGCGGCCCGTCGACGTGGAGGACCGCCTCTCGCTGGGCGGGATTGAGGTCGGCGAGGAGCTCCTCGTGGGGTGTCACGGCCACGCCGTCGATGCTAGCCGCGGCCCCGTGCGCCCTTCCGGACGTGTCCGAGGAACGTCGCTATGAGCATGGCACGTCCTACCAGCGGACGGTCAGCTCGATGTTCGTGCCGAAGCCCGAGCGGCGGACGACGCGGAAGACGTACGTGCCGGGCGGGAGCGGCTCGTACGAGGCCTTGCAGTACCACGACCCGGCCGCGCCCTCGCACGCGGTCGTGCTCGTGTCGATCAGCGGACCGCCCTTCGGCGCGTGCGCACCGAGGAGCCGGAGCTGCGTCCGCCCGACCGTCCGCGTGCGCAGGAGCACCGAGAACGACGCGTGCTTGCGGACGACGACCCCGACCTGCACCGAGCTTCCCGAGGCGACGTACTGCTCGAGGTGCACGGATCCGGCCTGCCCGAGGCCGGGCAGCGCCAGGACCAGGGCGCCGGACGCGACGGCGAGGCCGGAGAGGCGCTTCACGGCCGGGGACTGTACGCCCTCGCGGCGTCAGCCCCCGAGGGAGGAGATCGCGGTCGCGATCCAGCGGCGCTCGAGCGGGATCGAGGTGAAGCCCGCGTAGAGCTTCACCTTGCTGTCGGCGCCCAGGCTCGTGACGCCGACCTGGCGGAACCCGCCGTTCGGGCCGCGCACGAGGAGCGGGCCTCCCGAGTCGCCGTGGTTGACGGTCGACCGCGGCCTGACGCCCTTCGTGCAGATCGTCGTCCGGTCGTAGTACGTCGGTCGCACGAAGAAGACGTCTCGTCCGCACGACGCGTCGCGGAGCACGACCTGATCGGATGCCTGGAGCCGCGTCGGCTTCGCCTCGCAGGTGGGAGGCGCGTTCGTGCAGCCCCACCCCGCCGTGACGACCCGCGAACCGACCCCCGGCTCGGTGCGCCCGAGCCGGATCCCGGGGCTCTGCTGCGGCTCGGCCAGCCTGACGACCGCGATGTCGTGCCGGTTGTCCAGGCGGAGGTCGAAGCCGTCGGGGACTCGGTGGCCGAGCGTCGCGACCTTCGGCGCCGACGACCAGTCGGCGACGTCGGCCCCGACGACGGCGACGAGCCCGCCCTGGCGGACGTTGCCGACGCAGTGGCCCGCCGTGAGGACGATGTCGGGCGCGATCAGCGTGCCGCCGCACCGCGGCGCGTCGGGCGTCTCGGCGAGGCGCAGCGACACCATGAAGCGATAGGAGCCGAACGGCGCATCGGAGCCACGGTGGATCGCGCGCGCGGTCGACGCCGTCGCGGTGGCGAGCACCAGGGCGAGCAGGACGGCGACGGACGTACGAGCTTGACGGCGGGCGGTCATGGCGTGAAGCGCGATCGGTCGGCGCGCGTGGAAGGGTACGCGCCACCGCCGAGCGCCACCAGCGTGGGGACGTCCTCGACCCACTCGACGATCGCGACCGACGCCGGCTCGACGGCGATCCGGAAGATGCGGTCGTCGGGGATCCCGAGCACGTCCGCGAGAACGGCGCGCACGATGCCCCCGTGCGTCACGGCGACCGCCGTTCCGTCCACGCGCTGCCGCCGCAGCCTCTCGACGGCCCCGCGAGCGCGCCGGGCGAGGTCCGCATAGCTCTCACCCCCCGGGAACTCCACGCGGGTGGGCGTGGTCATCCACGCGGCGTAGAGGTCGGGCATCTCCTCGGCGATCTCGTCGTACGGCCTCCCCTCCAGCTCGCCGAAGTCGAGCTCCTGCAGGTCGGAGTCGACGTGCACCTCGACGGAGTGCGGCTCGGCGATCGCCTGCGCAGTCTCGAGCGCGCGCGTGCGCGGACTCGACACGACGGCGGCGACGCGGTCGGCCGCCAGAGCCTCCGCGAGTCGGGCGCACTGTGCCTTCCCTGCGGGAGAGAGGCCGACGTCGAGGGACCCGTAGCAGCGCCCCCGCGCCGACTTCTCCGTCTCGGCGTGCCTGACGAGGACGAGCCGCATCAGCGCGCCGCGAGGAAGGCAACGAGCGCGGCCGTCTCACAGAGTGCCGCGGTCGCGCCGAGGCAGTCGCCTGTGACGCCGCCGAGCCAGCCGCGGAAGAACAGCAGCAGCGCAAAGACCACGACGAAGGCAGCTGCCGCCGCGGCGACCCCGGCCCACCCTGCAGCGGCCGCGAGCGCCACCGCGAGCAGCACTCCCACGGCGACGGCGCTCCAGCCGATCCCTTCGAGAACTCGACCCTGACCTCCGCCGGCCCGCGCATACGGCAGCGTCCGCGCGAGCGGCAGGATCGCCGCCCGTCCCGCAGCGCCTGCGACGAGAGCACCGAGCCACGCCGCGTTCTGCGAGCCGAGCGCGCCGAGCGCGGACGCGTTGACGAGGCACACGAGGCAAATTCCGATCGCGCCGAAGGCCCCGATCGAGTGGTCGCGCATGATCTCGAGCGCACGCTCCCTCGTGGCTCCGCCCAACGCATCGAGCGTGTCGGCGAGGGCGTCGAGGTGCATCGCACCGGTGACGAGCGCGGCGAGACCGACCGCCAGCCCGCCGGCGACGAGCCCGGGGAGGCCCGGCGTGAGCAGGTCGGCGAGCACCCCGCTCGCGGCGCCGATCGCCGCCCCGACGAGCGGGAAGAGCACCGCTCCCCGCGCGACGTCCCGTGCGTCGAGCGCGACCGCGCGTCCGACCGGGACGCGAGTGAGGAACGCGACGGCCGCGAGCCCCGCCCGAACCGGCTCCGCCGCGGTCATCGGCCCGTGTCGCTCACGCCGGCGTCGGCGAAGGTCGCCATCTCGACGAGGATCGCGCGGGCTGCGTCGAGGAGCGGCAGCGCGAGCGCTGCACCGCTGCCCTCGCCGAGTCGCAGCCCCAGCTCGAGCAGCGGCTCGAGCCCGAGAGCGTCGAGCACGAGGCCGTGACCGGGCTCTGGCGAGCGATGGGCGGCGACCAGGTACTCGGCCAGCGTCGGCGCGACCCGCGTGCCGACGAGCGCCGCGACCGTCGAGATGAAGCCGTCGAGCAGGACGACGGCCCGGCCCGCGGCCGCGCCGAGCGCGACGCCGGTGAGCACGGCGACCTCGAAGCCGCCGACCGCCGCGAGCGCCCCGACGGCATCGTCCGTCGTCGCGCGATTCGTCGAGAGCATTCGCCGCACGATCTCGACCTTGTGCGCCAGGCCCACCTCGTCCAGGCCCGTCCCCCTGCCGCACGCGGCGGCGGGGTCGCAGCCGAGCAGCGCGCACGTGAGCGCGGCGGCCGCGGTCGTGTTCCCGATGCCCATCTCGCCGAGCGCGACGACTCCCGCGCCCTCGTCGACGAGACGGAGGCCGAGCTCGGCGCCGCGGACGACGCCCTCGGCCGCGGTCGCGCGCGGCATCGCGGGACCGACGGCGGCGTTCGCCGTGCCACGGCCGAGCGAGAGGTCGAGCACCCCGGGCACCGTCGGCGGCTCGAGCACGCCGGCGTCGACGACGACGAGCCGTGCGCCCGACCGGCGACACAGCACGGAGACGGCCGCGCCGCCCGCACCGAAGTTGGCGAGCATCTGGCCCGTGACCTCGCGCGGATATGCGCTCACCCCCTCGTCCGCGACCCCGTGGTCGGCCGCGGCCACCACCACGGCCGGCTGGAGCGGGCCCGGTTGCACGTCACCGCGCACCACGGCGATCCGGACGGCCAGCTCCTCGAGCGCGCCGAGGCTCCCGCGGGGCTTCGTCTTCGCATCGAGCGCTGCCCGGGCGTCACGGGCGACCCCGGCGTCGGGCGGGACGACGGCGCGCGCCAGCTCGACGAGCATGTCGTCGGCGCTCACGAGCCTCCCCGTTGCGACAGGACGAGCTCGTCGGCGCTCTCGAGGCGGAGGATCCGCCCTGCGACGACCAGGCCGGCCCACTCGGCCGCGTCGACCCAGGCCCGGTTGACCACGCCGAGGACGTCGCGATAGCTCCGCCCGAGGGGGGTTTCGGGGACGATCCCCAGGCCGACCTCGTTCGAGACGGCGACCGTGAGCCCCGGCCGTCCCGCCGCCCGCGCAGCGGACGCGCGCGCCTCGTCCACGATGGTTGCGGCGTCGTCCCCCTGCAGGAGCCGGTTGGAGACCCACAGCGTGAGGCAGTCGACGATGCAGGTGGCGTCGGCGTCGACCGCGTCGAGCGCCCGGTCGAGCTCGAGCGGCTCCTCCACCGTGAGCCACTCGGCCGGGCGCTCGGCACGGTGCGCCGCGATGCGGGCGGCCATCTCGTCGTCGAGCGCCTCGCCGGTCGCAACGAACGTGACCCGCCCGCCGCTCGCGGCGGCGAGCTCGAGCGCGAGCGTCGACTTGCCGCTCCGGGCGCCGCCGAGGAGGACGACGAGGCTCATCGCTCGGGGCGCGCAGGCACGATCGCAAGCCGGTCGTCGACGCGCACGACGCGGATGTGGGCGTCGTAGTGCCGCGCGATCGTCTCCTGGGTGAGGATCTCCTCCGGCGGGCCGTCGGCCGCGATCCGTCCGTCGTGGAGGAGGACCATCCGGTCCGCGTACTGGGCCGCGAGCGTCAGGTCGTGCATGGCCGCAACCAGCGTGAGCTCGGACTCGGCGCGGAGCGCGTCGAGCAGCTCGAGGGCCTGTTGCTGGTGGCCGATGTCGAGCGCGGCGGTGGGCTCGTCGAGGAGCACGATGCGCGCCTCCTGCGCGAGCGCCCGCGCGACCACGACGCGCTGGCGTTCACCGCCGCTCAAGGTCCCGAGGAGGCGGTCGCGATACTCGAGCAGCTCCAGGCGCGCGAGCGTACGTGCGACGGCACGGCGGTCCTCGGTCGACTCGCGGGCGAGCCGCCCGAGGTGCGGCGTGCGGCCGAGCAGGACGTACTCCGCCACCGTCAGCCACGGGGGCGTGACGGGCTCCTGCGGCACGACGGCGATCGCGCGCGACCAGTCCCTGCGGGTGAGGTCCGCGGTCGGCCGGCCGTGCAACGCGATCGTCCCTGCGTGCGGGACGAGACCGGCCAGCGCGCGGAGGAGCGTCGTCTTCCCTGCGCCGTTGGGGCCGATCAGCCCGACCCAGGCTCCGCCGGGGACGTCGAGGTCGACGTCCCGCACCACCGGCCGGCCCCCCAGCCGCACCGTGATCGCACGGGCCGAGATCGCAGTCACGGGCGGCCTCGGAGCGATCGCAGCGCGACCACGAAGAACGGTGCGCCGAAGAACGCCGTCACGACGCCGATCGGTAGCTCGGCGGGCGAGAGCACCGTCCGCGCGATGACGTCGCAGAGCACGAGAAATCCGGCTCCGACCACGAAGGACAGAGGCAGCAGCCCGCGGTAGCTCGTCCCGACGAGGAGGCGGATCGTGTGGGGCACGATGATCCCGACGAACGCGATCAACCCGCTGACCGCGACCGCGGCCGCCGTGCCGATCGTCGCCGCGGCGACGAGGAGCAACCGCGCACGGCCGACGTCGACTCCGAGGCTCGCCGCCTCCGTGTCCCCGAGGCTCAGGACGTCCAGCACCCGGCGGTACGCGAGGATCACTCCCGTCGCGACGACGACGTACGGCGCGAGTAGGTAGACGTCGCTCCAACCCGAGCTCGGCAGCGTGCCGAGGATCCACGAGTAGACCTCCTGGAGGGTGTCCGCGTTCTGCTGCTGGACGAAGGTCTGCACGGCCGTGAAGAAGCTCGCGACCACGACGCCCGCGAGGACGAACGTCGTCGCATCGCGCTCGCGACCCGCGGAGTGCCCGACCGTCCAGGTGACGACGACCGCGAGCGCACCGCCGACGAACGCCGCGACCGGGAGCAGCTTGTGCCCCGAGAGGGCGTGCGGCAGGTAGGCGATCGCGAGCGTCGCGCCCAGCCCCGCCCCGGCCGCGACGCCGAGCAGATAGGGGTCTGCGAGCGGGTTGTGGAAGACGCCCTGGTACGTCCCGCCCGCGATCGCGAGCATTCCTCCGACGAGCGCGGCGAGGACGACGCGCGGCGCACGGAGGTCCCAGAGCACCGTGTCCGAGGTCGCGTCGAGCGGGTTCGTGGTGCTCAGCCCGAGGTGGGAGAGCAGCGAGCGGAGCGCATCGCCGGCACCGATGTCCACGGGGCCGGCGAGCAGCCCGACCGCGAGCGAGACGACGAGGAAGGCGACGGCCGCCACGGCCCACGCGGGCGAGACACCCCGGGCGCGGATCGTCTCGGCCGACGCGACTGCCGTCTGCACGTCGATCGCCGTCTCGGGCACGCTCCCTCTCAGCCCTCGAGCCGGCGGAGCGCCGAGCCGACGGCCCGCACGAAGTTCACGAGCCGCGGCCCCCAGCGCGAGGCGATCGAGTCGTCGATCCGGAGGATCGACCCCGTTCGCACCGCCTCGATGCCCGACCAGCCGGGCCGGCCTCCGACCGTCGACGCTGTCTGTCCGCAGCAGACGGAGTCGGCGAGCACGATCAGGTCGGGGCTCGAGGCGACGATGTACTCGGCCGAGAGCTGCGGGTACGGCCCGCCCGGCGCCGCGTCCGCGATGTTCTCGAGGCCGAACAGCGCGTAGACGCGCCCGACGAACGTCTTCGACGAGGCCGAGAAGAACGTCGGGTCGAGCTCGTGGTACACGGTCTCGCCCGCCGCCGCCGGCTTGCGCTTCCCGACGATGCGGGCGATCTGCGACTTCATCCGCTTCACGAGGGACGTCGCCCGAGCCGTGTGCCCGGTGACCGCCCCCAGCTGGCGGATCTGCTGGTACGCCCCCGCGATCGAAGACGGCGCGTCCTGGAGGATCACCGGGATCCCGAGCGCTCGGAGCGCGGAGACGAGATCCTTCGGATCGGACGCGGCGAGCACGAGATCGGGCTTGTACGAGGCGATCGCCTCGACATTGGGCGTGTAGCCCGAGAGGGACGTGTGCGGTGCCTGCTTGGGGTAGTCGGACTGGTCGTCCACCGCGACGACCTGCTCGCCTGCGCCGACGGCGAAGAGCGTCTCGGTCGCGGTGGCCGACAGCGAGACGATGCGCGCAGGGCGCTTGCGGATCGTCACCTTTCCGTTGTCGGCGGTGACCGTGACGGGGTACGGCGCTGCGAGCGCCTGCTTCGGCGCCGCGATCGACGGCGCAGCGAGCACCAGCGAGAGGACGGCGAGCGCCGTCGCGAGGGCGAAACGACCTGACATGGCTGCTTCTCCTTCTCCCTTCCGCGAGGGGGTCGAGGCGTCGGAGGGCGGCAGGTCTTCTGACTCGGGGCGCCCCCTCCCGCCGCCTTCCCGGCCTCGCGGCCAGTGGCGTCGGTGGCGGGAGAGCATCTCCCCTCACAGCGGCGGGACCGTCCCGGATTCGCACCGGGTTCCCTCACCGCGCTCCTCT
>DASXAW010000132.1:0-2343 GCA_036406535.1 Gaiella sp. | reverse complement strand
CCGGTGGCGACGAAGTACAGCTCCTCGTCCCCGGGCTTCGACGGATCGTCGTTCGCGCGCTCCGAGTGCTCGTGGACGATCTCCTGCCCGGCCTCGGTCGCGACGAACGCGTTCGCCGCGAACTCCCTGACGCCGAAGTGGTGGCGGACCTGCTTCCACTCACCGGGTATCGCGAGTCCGTGTTCCTCGCCCGTCGGGGTGTGCGGGATCTCGGAGAGGTGCGCGACCTCGTAGTCGGGGCGGCGCGGCATCGGCGCGTCAGGCGAACGCCCGGTGCACGCGCACGAACAGCGCTTCGAGGAGGAGCGACGCGTTGAGGTTGAACTCCTCCGCCTCGCGCCACGCCTGCCGGACCACCGCGGCGGCGTCCTCGGCTCCCGCCTCGCGCCCCGGCGCGTCCTCGCGCAGCTCCGCGAGCCGGTCGGCATGGAAGACCGGAGTGTCGGCACCGGCGGAGATCACGAGGAGATCGCGGTACCAGGCGCCCAGGTCCTCGAGCGAGGCCAGCAGCTCTTCCCTCTCGGCGCCGAACTCGACCCGCTTGACGCGCTGCTCCGCCTCGCGGGCCGGAAGATCGAGCCCGTCGACGAGCTCGAGCTCGTGTGTGCGCGCCTCGACGCCGCGCGCCTGCGCCGACGCGGAGACGACCGCCGCAGCCCTCGCGGCGTCGAACTCGGGCTCGAGATAGGCCTCGCGCGCGACGCGCAGTAGCTCGTCTCGCCGCTCTCGGGCTTCCGGGTCGAGCAGCCGAGCCGCGCGATCGAGCCTCCCGCCCGCCACCCGCGCGACGAGCGCCGCCTCGGCGCCGTCGAGCTCGGGAGCGCGCTCGCCGACCCAGCCCTCGACCGCCGCCCGCGAGAGCCGGCGGAACGGGATGAGCTGGCAGCGCGAGCGGATCGTGTCCGGAAGCGGGCCGAGCTCGTCGGCGACGAGCACGAGCGTCGCGTAGTCGGGGGGCTCCTCGAGATCCTTGAGCAGCGCCGCCGCGGCCTCGTCGTTCAGCAGGTGCGCGTCGAGCACCAGGTAGACCCTCCGGTCGGCCTCGAACGGCCGCATGTGCAGGTCGTGGTGGAGGGCGCGGATCTCGTCGATCCGGATCATCTCCCCGAGCGCCTCGATCACCCGGAGGTCGGGATGCGTCCCCACGTCGACGCGCCTCGGGTCGCCGAGCAGCACGCCGGCGAACGCCCGCGCGGCGGTCCGCTTGCCGACCCCGCGCGGCCCGTGGAAGAGAAACGCGTGCGCCTGGCCGTCCGCGAGCGACGCCTCGAGCAGGCGCTTCGCCTCGACCTGCTCCGGGACGTCAGCGAACGCGGTCACGGACCTCCGCCGCGAGCTCGTCCACCGGCAGCCGCCCGTCGACGACGACGTACCGATCCGGGAACCGCGCCGCAAGCTCGCGGTACGCGTCGGCGACGACCGGCCAGAAGGCCGCGTCGGCGCGCTCGATCCGGTCGCGCTTGCCGCCGACGCGCGCAAGCGCCGTCTCGACGTCCAGCTCGACGAGCACGGTCAGGTCGGGAAGCAGCCCCTCCACCACCCGGAGGTTCAGCTCGAGCACGACGTCGACGCCGAGCCCGCGGCCCGCGCCCTGATAGGCGACGGACGTGTCGAGGTAGCGATCGCAGACAACGGTCGCCCCGCGCTCCAGCGCGGGTCGGATCACGTCGACGACGTGCTGTGCGCGGGACGCCGCGTAGAGGGCGACCTCAGCCCAGGGCGCGACGTGGTCGCCGTGGAGGACGAGGTCGCGCACCTGCTCGCCGAGGGGCGTCCCGCCGGGCTCGCGGGTGAGCACGACCTCGACGCCGTCTGCGGCGAGCGCCTCCGCGAGGAGCCGCGCCTGGGTCGTCTTGCCGCACCCGTCGAGACCCTCGAAGGAGACGAACATGCGGCCGTAGGATACGGCCGTGCGGGCAGTGGTCACGGGGGGCGCGGGCTTCATCGGGTCGACGTTGGTCGACACGCTGCTCGCGCGCGGCGACGAGGTGCACGTCGTCGACGACCTCAGCTCCGGACGGCGCGAACAGGTGGCCGAGGGCGCCACGCTCCACGTCCGCGACATCCGGGAGCCGCTCGACGAGCCGTTCGCGCAAGCCCGTCCCGACGCCGTGTTCCACCTCGCCGCCCAGGTGGACGTCCGGCGCTCCGTCGCCGACCCGGCCGCCGACGCGCGCACGAACGTGATCGGCACCGTGAACGTGCTCGAGGCCGCGCGGGCGCACGACGCCCAGGTGCTCTTCACCTCGACCGGCGGCGCGATCTACGGCGAGTGCGAGGAGCCGGCCCGGGAGGAGGACGCCCGCCTCCCCGTGTCGCCCTACGGCACGTCGAAGCTCGCCG
>DASXAW010000131.1:0-1784 GCA_036406535.1 Gaiella sp. | reverse complement strand
GTCTTCCCCGACGACTCCGGGCCGAAGACCTCGACGATGCGGCCGCGCGGGAGGCCGCCGATGCCGAGCGCGAGGTCGAGCGAGAGGGAGCCCGTCGACACCGCCCCCACGGAGACTTGGGCGGCGTCGGTCATCCGCATGACCGAGCCCTTGCCGAACTGCCGCTCGATCTGGCCGAGCGCGACGTCGAGCGCTTCCTCGCGGTTCATCGATTCATCCTCCTGCGTTCAGCGAGACACGTTCGAGCACCTCGTACCGCGCGCCGGACGGGTGCAGTCGGGATAGGTAAGCAGCGGCACCGGACGGAACGAATGTTCCCGTCTCGGGCAGGGGCGGCGCGAGGTGCGGCCGCTGCCTGAAGCGGAGCACGGTGACGTGCGGGAGCCATGGACGCGCTTCCGGCCGGTAGACGTCCACGCGCGAGAGCCCCTCGTGGAGCCGTCCGGCGAGAGCGGTGGCCTCACCGGCGAGGTCGCGGAGGACGACCATGCCGACGCTACGGGTCTCGCGCCAGGCCGCCGGCTCGAGCGGGAGGGGCCCGCCGCCTGCGGCGGCGTCGCGGAGCGCGTCGACGATCGGTGCCAGCTCGTTCGCGGGACGGGAGCCGAGGAATGCGAGCGTGACGTGCAGCGCGTCGCGCGCGACCGAACGGCCCGCGGTGAGGTGCTCGTCCCGCCAGCGCTCGAGGACGTCGAGGGTCGCCTCGGGGAGCTGGAGCGCGAGGAAGAGCCGCAGCCGTTCATCTCCCTCGACGGTAGCGGCGGAGCTCACCCGACTTCGTGCCGGCTCCGTGTCAGGACCTGTCGTGCGAGATGGAGCGCCGAGACGGTGGCGCGCGAGCGGATCGTCGCGCGGTCGCCGGGGAGCGAGAAGCTGCGCGCCTCCCCGCCGTCCGGCGTGCCGACGTGGAAGAAGACGAGGCCGACCGGCTTCTCCGGCGTCCCCCCGCCCGGCCCGGCGACACCCGTGACGGCGATCCCGACGTCGACGCCCAGGCGGCCGCGGACGCCGTCCGCCATCGCCTCGGCCACCTCCGCGGAGACGGCGCCGTGCTCCGCGATCAGCCCGGCCGGCACGCCGAGCTCCGCGGTCTTGACGTCGTTCGCGTATGACACGATCCCACCGGCGAGGACGTCGCTCGCACCGGGCACGTCGGAGAGGCGCGCCGCGACGAGCCCCCCGGTGCACGACTCGGCCGTCGCGAGCCGGAAGCCGCGCTCCCGGCAGAGGTCGAGCACGAGCTCGGCGACCGACCGTTCGTCCTCGGCGAAGAGGTAGCGCTCGAGCGGGTCCCGCAGCGCGTCGGTCAACGCCTCGCCGCGGGCCTCCGCGCCGGGCTCGACGACGAGATCGACGTGGATCTCGAAGTCGCGGGCGCAGATCGTCGCCTCCACGCCGTCCCCGTCGCCGCCGGCCTCGAACAGCGCCTGGGCGACGGCCGACTCGCTCGCTCCGTAGAAGCGGAGCACGCGGCGGGTGGGCGTGCGGGCCCGGGCGAGCACGGCGCGCACGGCTTCCGTCTCGAGCGCGCGGGGCCAGAGCCGCCGCAGCTCTGCCGGCGGACCGGGCAGGACAACAACCGGCGCGGTCCCGTCCGCGGCCATCACGAAGCCCGGGGCGGTTCCGACGAGTCCGATCGAGACGGCTCCCTCTGGCAAGGTCGCCTGTTTCGTGACGCCGGCAGCGAAGTCGGCGTACGGACGCCGGAGGCGCTTCGCCACCGTTCGCGAGATCTCCTCGATTTCCGCCTCGAGCTCGGGCACGACCACGAGCCCGACGCCCGC
>DASXAW010000130.1:0-25983 GCA_036406535.1 Gaiella sp. | reverse complement strand
TCCACGTCGACGAGGTAGAGGAACACCTTCAGCAGATGCTTGTCGTTGTAGTCGCGGTGCCAGCGCTGCGAAGAGATGCGCACGCCTTCCGCGGGCTGCGGGACGGAGTACCAGACGTCGACGTACTCGAGCTTCGACCAGAGCTCGAGATACGCGTTCGCGACGTCGAGGAGCCGCTCCGAGGACACGGCGCGGAACCACGGGTCGGTGGGCCCGAGCTCGACGCCGTAGCTCTGCAGCCGCACCACGAACTCCTTCCCCGGCCGGACGCGGACATGCTCGCCGCCGGAGGCGAGGTCGGCCTCGGTCGAGGCGATGAAGCGGTCGCGCTGCTCGACGAGATCGTGCCAGAGCGCGTCGTCGGAGAAGACCTCCTGGAACGAACGCAGCGAGTAGCCGTGCTCGCGGACGTCGGCGAGGATGCCCTGCTGGAGCTCGTCGAGCTGCGGGGGCGCCTCGCCGAAGCGGCTGCGGCTCGCCCGGTTCGAGAGGAAGCGGTCGTGCAGCTCGTACGTCGCGCGGATGCCCTGCCGCTCGATCGCCTTCGCGACGCCGTCGGCGCGGTGCGTGAACACGCGGTTCATGCGGGCTGAGAACTTCGTGTGCTGCCGGTGCATGGTCCTTCTTGGCCGGGGGGCGAGAGTCGCCTACGTTACCCGCGGCGACCGGTGACCTCCGTCTTCTACCTCTTCCGCGACGCACCGCACCGCCGTGCGGCGCTCGCGCTCGAGCGGGGCACTCCGGCCCGCTACTCGCTCTACGGGATGGACGACCTCACCGGGCGCGGGTACGCGGTGCGACACAACCTCGAGCGAGCGTCGCCGTCTCGCGGTGCGCGGTCTGCGGGAGGCGTGCTCAAGCGTTGCCTCGAGCTCGTGGGAGGCTACGGGGGCGACTTCGGGACGGTGCTCGCGTCGCTCGGGGAGCTCAACCGCGCCGACGTCGTGCTCTCGACCGTCGACACCGTCGGGATCCCGCTGATGCTGCTCGCTCGAGCGCGAGTCGTGCGACCGCCGTTCGTCTACGTCGCGATCGGGTTGCCCGAGCGCCTTGCGCAGCTGCGCTCGGCGCGGATGCAGGGGCTCTACGCGCGGGCGCTGGGCGGAGCGTCCGCCGTCGTCGCGTACAGCGAGCACGAGACGGACGTGCTGCGGCGGTGGACGCGGGAGCGGGGCGTGGACGCGCGCGTCGAGTTCGTCCCCTTCGGCGTCGACGTCGAGGCGTTCCGGCCGACCGGCGCCCCGCACGACGTCGACGTCGTGTCGATCGGCGCGGACCCGCATCGCGACTTCGAGCTCCTGTTGACCGTGGCCCGCGCGTCGCCCGAGACGAGCTTCCTCGCCGTCACGACCGCGGATCGCGCTCGCTCCCTCGTCGGCCGGCCGGAGAACGTCGCAGTCGAGACCGACCTTCCGTTCGAAGAGATGCGCCGCCGCCTCGAGCGTGCGCGGGTCGTCGCGCTCCCCGTGCACGAGAACAGCTACTCGGGGGCGACGACCGTGCTCCTCCAGGCGATGGCCCTGGCGCGGCCGGTCGTCGTCACCCGGACCGCCGCGATCGCCACGGGCTACGGGCTCGAGGACGGCGCCAACGTGCGGCTCGTGGCTCCCGGAGACGCCGCGTCCTTCGGGAATGCGATCAGGGACGTCCTCCGTGACGACGCTCGGGCAGCGGCGCTCGGCGCGCGCGCGCGCGCGACCGCGGAGTCAGAGCTCGCCTGGGAGCGGTACGTGGACCGGCTGGTCGGGCTGCTCGCGAGCGCCGCCCGCTGACGGCCTCACCCGCGCGTCAGCCGCAGGACGGCCGAGTGCGCGCTCTCCGTGCGGGCGAGGCCCGCGACCGCGAGGTACGCCGCGAGCTCGTCCGCCCCGCACGACGCCCACGGATGCGTCTCGACGTAGACGTCGTCTACCCGCGCCCAGGCGGAGGCGTCCGTCCCGAGGATCGTCGGGCACTCCTCGCCTTCGATGTTGACCTTCACGATCACCCGCGCCCCGCGCGCGACGTCGGCCGCGGCCGAGAGAGCCTCGGCGAGCCCCTCGACCCGTACGCGCTCGACGCCCGTCTCGTACTGCGTGAACGCCTCGGGTGGATGGAGCGCGTGCCCCCACGACGCGCGCATGACGTGGAGCTCGGCCTCGCCTGCCTGGGCGCCGATCGCGCCCCGCCTCGTCTGCCATTCGCCAGCGGGGAGCCTCCGGGCGGCGCGCTCGAGCAGCGCGAAGTTCGCGGTCTCCGGCTCGTACGAGACCACGGCGCTGGCGCCGCGTGCGAGCGCGTACGCGCCGTAGTAGCCCTTGTGCGCCCCGATGTCGACGACCACGGCGCCGCGGTAGTCGCCGGCGTACGCCTCGTCGACCGCGACGAAGGCGAGCGACGCCCAGTCGATCTCGAAGTCGTCCTGCGAGAGGTACACCGTCGTTCCGCCGAGCCGGAGCGGATACGCGGCTCGCGGCCGCACCCGGCGCGCCGCCTCCAGGCGGAGAAGGCCGGCGCGTGTGCTCAGCGGGAGCCCGCGATGGCGTAGGGCACGGGCAAGACGGCTGAGCGGGGGCATCGAGGCCGCGCGAGGTTAGCGTGTCGCCGTGCAAGCGAGGAGCATCGTGCGCGCGGCGCGGCGGGCGGCTCGTTCCGTCGACCGGAGAGTCGAGACGGAGCGCGACTGGCTGCGCTCGCGGCACGGACGGGCCGATCTCGCCGTCTTTCACGAGTTCGCTCCGCCGCCGTCGGGCGGAGGGCACCAGTTCATGCGCGCCCTGGCCCGGGAGCTCGAGGGCCGTGGGCTCGTCGTCGAGCAGCAGCGCATCTCCGAGGGGACGCCTGCGTGCCTGTTCAACTCGTTCAACTTCGACTTCGCCCGGTTGCGTCGCTTCTCGGGCCGCGGCGCGCGGATGGTGCACCGGGTGGACGGGCCGATCGGGGTCTACCGCGGGTTCGACGACGGCACCGACGAGCGGATCCGCCGGATCAACGCCGAGCTGGCGACCGCGACGATCCTCCAATCCAGGTTCTCGCTGGAGAAGCATCGCGAGCTCGGCCTCGACCTCCGCGACCCCGTGGTCGTCCCGAACGCCGTCGACCCGGCGATCTTCCATCCGCCCACCGGCCGCGAGCCGCTCGCGGGACGACGCGTCCGGGTGGTCGCGACGAGCTGGTCCGACAACCCGCGGAAAGGCGGCGACGCGCTCGCGTGGCTCGACCGCAACCTCGACCATGCGCGGTACGAGGTCACGTTCGCCGGGCGCGCGCCGACGCGCTTCGCGCACATCCGGGCGGTGGGCCCGCTCGACTCGAACGCGCTGGCCGACCTCCTCCGTGTGCAGGACCTCTACATCGCCCCGAGCCGCGACGACCCGTGCTCGAACGCGCTCCTCGAGGCGCTCGCCTGCGGCCTCCCGGCGGCCTACCGGGACAGCGGCGGGCATCCGGAGCTCGTCGGCGAGGGCGGCCTGCCGTTCGAGGACGACGCAGAGCTGGGCGACGTCCTCGACAGGCTCGTCGCCGAGCTCGACGAGCGGCGCGCGTCGATCTCCACGCACTCGATCGCCTGGGTCGCGGACCGGTACCTGGAGGTCCTGGGTCTCGACGGCGGCACCTAGAATCCCGCGACCGTGGAGAACTACCTGCGACGCGGCGTGCGCGGGGCCCGCCACCGGGTCGGCAGGCGGCTGGACCATGCCGCGGTCTCCCGTGCCCACGACGCCCTCTACCTGTCGGACGCCTGGACGGAGGCCCGCTGGCTGGGCGCCCAGGCGCTCAAGAACCCGCTCGACCTCTGGGTCTACCAGGAGATCATGGTCGAGACGAGACCCGAGGTGATCGTCGAGACCGGGACCTATCGCGGGGGCAGTGCGTTCTTCCTCGCCTCGATCTGCGATCTGCTCGGGATGGGCGAGATCCTCTCGATCGACGTCGAGCCGATCCGCGACGACTATCCGTCGCACCCGCGCATCACCTATTTCGGCGGCCGGTCGTCGACCGATCCCGCCGTCGTCGCGGAGGTCCGCGCGCGGGCGGCGGGGAAGCGGACGCTCGTCGTCCTCGACTCCGACCACTCGCAGGCGCACGTCGAGGCCGAGCTCGCCGCGTACGCCGATCTCGTGCCGGTCGGCTGCTACCTCGTCGTCGAGGACTCGAACATCGGGCAGATCCGCAAGGATCTGCTGCCCGGCCCGCTCGAGGCGATCGAGGTCTTCCTCTCCGGGACGGACGCCTTCGAGATCGACCGGGAGCGCGAGAAGTTCCTGATCACGTTCAACCCGAGCGGCTACCTCCGCCGGGTTCGCTAGGCGCAGGCGTTCCGGCGTAGCTCGGCGTTCGAGGCGGCGCCGAGAACGCGCACCGGCCCGCCGACGCGCCAGAGCACGAGGCCTGCGTTGGTGCCCTCGGCCACACGCCGGCCGGCGAGGCGGATGCCCGGCTGCGTGAAGACGTAGTCCGCGACGAGCGGGTCCCCCGGCGACGACCGGAGCTCGCCGGACGGCGTCACGTCGACGCGCTCGACGGGCAGCCCGTCCGGCACCGAGCCGCCGATGTAGGCCGCGCGGTCGACGGTCGAGTTGAAGAACTCGGTCAGGAAGAGCGCGTGCCGCTCGAGGGCGGACTCGCACCGTGTGTCCGCATAGAGCTTCGTCACCGGCGCGTCTGCCGGGAGCCGGTCGTCGATCCACGTGCGCTCGAGACCGCCCGCGAACACCTCGTCCTCGGGCGCCTCGAGCATCCGCTGCCACGCGAAGTACGACGTGGCGGCGAACGTCGCCGCGATGGCGACGGGCAGCGCGACCAGGGCGATCCTCCGCGGCAGCAGGAACGTCGCCGCGACGAGGCCGACCACGAAGAGCGCGAGAGCGAGGCGGCCGGAGGCGGGCCCCGGCCCCGCCAGCTCCGCCTCGATGCGGACCCAGAGCGCGCCCGGCACGGTGTCGATGCCCGCCTCGTTGGCGAGCTGGCCGAAGGGCAGGATCAACGGGAGGGAGACCGCCGCCACCACGCCGATCGCCGCGGCGACGAGCGGGCGCGGGAGGCCGGCTGCCAGCCAGACGACGAGCCCGATGAGCCACAGCGGGACGAGGTAGAAGCCGTAGCGATCGTGGAGCCGGTCGTAGCCCCAGGGCGTGCTCGTGAACGCTGCGACCACGAGGAGCCCCGAGACGTTCGCCGCGGTGAAGAGCGCGACGAAGGCGGCGGCCGGCCGCGAGCCGGCTCGGCCCGCACGCCCGAGCTGCCAGAGGACGATCGGGGCGACCGCGACGGGGACGATCGCGAGGTACACGGCGAAGTCGCCGAGGTGGTACACGAACCACTTGCCGACCTGGAGCGGGTCGTAGCCGCGCCAGAGCTCCCAGTACGCGCCGAGCGACTCGGACGCCGACTCCCCGGACGCCAGGCGCGCGACCAGCGCGAGGGCGGCGAAGAGGACGGGCAGGGCCGTCGGCCAGAAGCGGACGAGATCGGCCCGTCCGCGGGGCCTGGTCGAGGGCGCGATCAACCAGAGGACGGCGAGACCGCCCACCCAGGTGACGTAGAGGATCCCGAACTGCGGACGCGTGAGGAACGCGACCGCGATCGCCGCAAGGAGCGCGAATTGCCGCAGGACGGTCGGCCGCTCCAGCGCGAGCATGATCGCGTAGAGCGCCCACGCGGTCGCGGCGTACGAAAGGCTCTCCGTCATCACCGTCGCCACCGAGATCGACGACGGGATCGCGATGGACAGCGTCGCCGCGAGCACGGCCCACCAGCCCGAGACGAGGCGTCGCGCGAGCAGGTAGACGGGGACCGCGGTCAGCGCGAAGAAGAGCGCGTTCGCGGCCTTGAACCAGTCGTAGGCCGCGTCGACGCTGCCCGCGACCCGCAGGATCCCGGCCAGCGCGAGCGCGAGCAGGGGCCCGAAGCCGTACTCCTCGCCGCGGAGCGTGAGGCCCTCGCCCTCGACGAGCGACGACGCGGCGATCACGTACCGCACCTCGTCCGGATGGACGCGCGGCCCGCCGACGGGCAGCGAGAGCACCGTGTAGAGGACGAACGCGGCGACCGCGACGAGGCCCACGACGAGCGCCGGCCTGAGGCGACTCGTTCCACGCGGATGGTCCCGCTCTGCCGACACCGCGTCGAGGTGCGGCACCGTCTCGAGGTCCGTCGCCACGCTCGCGCGATGGTAGTGGACGCATCCGCAAGTACGTTTCCGGCCGATGAGCGTCACGTCGCAGGCTCGGCGCCTCGTCGCGCCCGTGGCCAGGCCGATCCGGCGTGCCGCCGTCGGCATGCGGACGCGCGGTTGGGCGCCGCACTCACACCTGTTCCTCGAGCAGGAGGCTGCGGAGTGGGTGCTCTCGTACGAGGCGCGGCAGCTCGGCCGGACCGCGACGGCGCTCGGCGTGGAGCTCGGGCCGCGGGCGTGGGGGCGCGGCGTCGAGAACCAGTCGATCTTCCACCTGAGCCAGTTCACGCTCCTCCTGCACGACTTCGACCGCGCGGGGAACAACCTCGGCTTCTCGTACTTCCACGGACGCCCGGGAACGCCGGGGATGCCGGAGTTCGACGCGTGCTTCGAGACGATGCGCAGTCGCCACGCCGAGATCGACCGCATCCAGGTGACGAACGCGGAGATGGAGGCGCTCGTGCTGTCGACCGGGATCGCGAGGGAGAAGGTGCACCGCATCCCGATCGGGATCGACGTCGACGTCTTCCGGCCCGGGGACGCCGCGTCGCGCGAGGCTGCGCGGGCGCGCCTCGACCTGCCCCGCTCGGCGTTCGTCGTCGGGTCGTTCCAGAAGGACGGCGTCGGGTGGGGGGAGGGGCTCCAGCCGAAGCTGATCAAGGGACCGGACGTCCTGCTCGCCGTCGCGGAGCGCCTCGCCGCCCAGGTGGAGGAGCTGCACTTCCTCCTCACCGGACCTGCGCGCGGCTACGTCCGGGCGGGCCTCGGACGGCTGGGGATTCCGCATCGCCACGTCTTTCTCCCCGATGTCGACTCCCTCGCCGACGTGTATCCCGCCGTCGACCTCTGCCTCGTCACCTCGCGGGACGAAGGAGGGCCGCGGGCGGTGCTCGAGTCGATGGCGACGCGCGTCCCGCTGGTCACGACGAAGGTCGGTCAGGCCGCGGATCTCGTCCGCCACGGCGAGAACGGCTGGATCGTCGAGCCCGAGGACGTCGACGGGCTCGTCGCAGGCGTGCTGCACGTCGCGTCCGCGGGCACGGGTGAGCTCGACCCGGTCCTCGACGCGGGTCGTGCGACGGCGGAGGAGAACTCCTATGCCGCTCTGCGGCCGCGCTGGCGGGCGCTCCTCGACGGGTTCGTCGCGCTCCCGGAGGCGTGATGGACGCGAGCCTCGCGCGGGCGGGCAGGTACGGCCGCGCCTCCGCGCGGTGGGCGCGGCTGCTGGCGGGTGGTCGGGCGAAGCCGGGCCTGCGGGTCTTCTACGGCTGGGACCGGATCCCCGGCGTGGGCGAGGCCGTCGCCGGCGGCACCGCCAAGCTGCAGAAGCTCGCGGAACGCTGGCCGAACGACCCGCTCGGCTTCTCGGTCCTCTACCTCGGGACGACGTACCTGCCCCGCGACCTTCGACCCCTCCTCTGGCTCGCGCACCGGCGCGGTGCGAAGGTCGTCGTCAACCAGGACGGCGTGGCGTATCCGGGGTGGGCGGGGGACAGGACCGACGAGCTCAACGTCCCGCTCCGTCGTGCGCTGCAGGGCGCCGACCACGTCGTGTACCAGAGCCTCTTCAGCAGGCGTTCCTCCGACGAGTTCCTCGGCGAGCCCGCCTGCCCGTGGGAGATCCTGCCCAACGCGGTCGACGTCGACCGGTTCGCGCCCGGGACGCCGTCCTCCGACGGCCCCGTAGTGCTGCTCGGCGGCGACCAGACGCAGGCGTACCGCCTCGAGCTCGCGCTCGAGACGTTCAGGCACGTGCTCGCTGCGCACCCCGGGGCGCGGCTCGTGGTCAGCGGTCGCCTCGTCGCCGACCCGGGGCCGACGCTCGCGCGGCTCGCGTTGGAGCCCTCGGTCGAGCTGACCGGGCGGTATTCGCAGAGCGACGCCCCCGACGTCTACCGGCGGGCCCATGTCCTGCTGCACACGAAGGTGAACGACCCGTGCCCGACGGCGGTGATCGAGGCGATGGCCTGCGGCGTCCCGGTCGTCTACCCGGCGAGCGGCGGGACGGTCGAGCTCGTCGGCGACGAGGGCGGCGTCGGCGTTCCCCACCCGGACGGGTTCGAGCGCGACGACCCGCCTGCGCCGGAGGAGCTCGCCGCGGCCGTCTCGACGGTCCTCGCCGACCGTGACCGCTACGCGGCGGGCGCGCGGTCGCGCGCCGTCGAGCGCTTCGCGCTCTCCGACTGGCTCGACCGCCACGCCGAGCTGTTCGCGTCGCTCGTCGAGGAGCGCCGCTAGCGCGGCCGGCGGCGGCCGGCGGCGAGCCCGCTGAGTCGTCCCACGAGCGTGGCGAGGTGGAAGCGCGCGCGGGCAGTGTCGAGCAGGACGGCGAAGGCGACGGTCGCGACGAGCGGCCGGAGCAGGAGTGGGAGGATCGTCGTCGGCGGATAGCGGTTGGCGGCCAGCAGGTAGCCGACGGAGCCGCCGTCCCGTCGCCCGAGCGCGACGAGCTCGTCGGCATCGACCCGTTTCACGGGATGCGTGATCACGACGAAGGGGTCGTACTCGACCCGCGCGCCGCCGTCCACGGCGCGGACGAGGTAGTCGATCTCCTCGCCGGAGGCCCAGGGCGTGCCCGCGCCGAGGCCGAGCTGCTCGTCGAACCCGCCGACGAGGTCGACGACACGGCGGCGGAGGAAGATCGTGTGCGAGATCGCCGTGCGGAGCACGGACGCACCGGTGACCGCCTGCGCCGCCGAAGGCCAGCGCCCGGAGGAGCGGCCGTCGGGCCCGAGCGGCCTGCCGCAGAGCCCGTCGAGGCCCGGATCGGCGGCGAACCGGCGGGCGACGCGCTCCAGCAGGTCGGGAACGTAGAGGCAGTCGTCGTCGGGAAAGGCGACCACGTCGGCCGTCAGCGACGGGAGGGCGGCGTTGCGTGCGCGCGAGAGGCCGCGGGGCGACCGCAGCCGGAGCGTCTCCAGCCCGGGATGGCCGGCAAGGGCCCGCTGGACGCGGTCGTCGGCGTTCTGGTCGACGACCAGCACGCGGAAGGCGCGGTGGGTCTGTGCGTCGAGTGAGGTGAGGAGCGCATCGAGGTCGTCCGTCCGGTCGACCGTCGCGACGACGAGGTCGAAGCGCAGGTCGGAAGCGGCTTCGGCCACGGGCGCAGGCTACCCTCAGCCGGCCGTGGCCTCCCCGCTCGTCTCCGTCGTCCTGGCAGCCCGCGACGCGGAGCGCACGATCGAAGAGGCGGTCGCGAGCGTGCTCGGCCAGACCGAGCGCGACCTCGAGCTCGTCGCCGTCGACGACGGCTCCGTGGACGCCACCGGCGAGCTGGTCAGGGGCTTCGGAGACCCGCGTGTCCGTGTCGTCCGGAACGACGAGCCGCTGGGCCTCGCGGGCGCGCTGAACGTCGGCTTCGACGCGGCGTCGGGGACGTATCTCGCCCGCATGGACGCCGACGATGTCGCGCTGCCGGACTGGCTCGCGACGACGCTCGCGCGGCTGCGGGAGGGCGGGAGCGCGGTCGTCGGCACCGGGATGGTCGACCTCGACGACGACGGGGGGCTCGGCGCCGTGCACCGCATGCCGATCGGCCCGCGCGCCGTGCGCTGGGCGGCGCTCTTCTCGTCCCCGTTCTTCCACTCGACCGTCGTCCTCGATCGCACCCTGCTCGAGGAGCACGGGCTCCGCTACGACACTTCGTTCGAGGAGAGCGAGGACTACGACCTCTGGGCCCGCCTTCTCGCCGTCGCCGACGGGGACAACGTACCCGAGGCGCTCGTGCTCTACCGCAAGCACGAGACCCAGGCGTCGACGCGCCGGGCGTCGCTCCAGCGGGAGTGCCAGCGCAGGGTCGCGCTGCGGCAGATCGCGGCGGTCGCCCCCGAGCTCGACGAGGCGCAGGCCGAGCTCGCGTGGCGCCTCGGGGCGGGGCTGCCCCTTCCCGGCGGCGCCGCAATGGCGGCCGCCGACGCCTTGCAGGAGCTTCTCGAGGCGTTCGAGCGCCGTCACGGGGGCGACGAGGGGCGCCGGGCGGCTGCCTGGGCTCTTGCACGCTCCCGCGCCCCGGGTGGCGATCGGGCCAGGCTCCTGACACGGGCGCTTCGGCTCGAGCCGACGCTGCCCCTTCACGGCCTGGAGCGACTCCGTGCACGAGACGACACGCGCGCCGAGCGGGTCGCGGCGAGGGCCTGGCACGGGGCCGCGCGGGACGCGCCGGTTCGCGTCACGTTCGTCCTCCCGGAGCCCGCGCCGTACAGGACGGCGCTGCTCGACCGCGCCGCCGACCGTCCCGAGCTCGAGCTCACCGCGATCTACGCCGGCAGCAGCGTCCAGCGCCGCGCGTGGGCGACGGACACGCGACATCGCGCGGTCGTCCTCGACGGCTGGCGCGTCCCCGGCGCGTACCGACTCCTCCGCCACGACTACCCCGTCTCGCTCGACGTCTTCGAAGCGCTCGGCGACTCCGACCCCGAGGTCGTCGTCATCTCGGGCTGGAGCACCTTCGCCTCGCAGGCGGCCGTCGCATGGTGCGGGCGACGCCACGTCCCGTACATCCTCCTCGTCGAGTCGAACGAACGGGACGCCCGCGCGGGATGGCGGCGCGCGGTCAAGGGCGCGGTCGTCCCGCGAACCGCGCGGAACGCCGCGGAGGTGTTCGTCGTGGGAGCGCTCGCACGCGAGTCGATGCTCGCGCGCGGCGTCGAGCCCGACCGCATCTCCGTCTTCGCCGACACGATCGACCCCGCGTGGTTCGGCTCGGAGGCCGACCGCTTGCGTCCTCGCCGTGACGAGCTGCGCGCCGAGGCCGGCCTCGCGCCCGAGGACGTCGCGGTGCTCTGCGTCGCGCGGCTCTCGCCCGAGAAGGGACAGGACACACTGATCGCCGCGGCAGCCCTCCTCGCCGACCCGCAGGTCGCGGTGCTCCTCGCGGGCGCCGGGCCGGAGCGCGAGCGGCTGGAGGCCCTCGCCGCCGAGCTCGGGACGCGGCTCGTCGTGCTGCCGGAGCTTCCGTGGGAGCGGATCGCCGAGCGCTACGCGATCGCCGACGTCTTCGCGCTGCTCTCGCGCCACGAGCCCTGGGGCGTCGCCGTGAACGAGGCGGCCGCCTGCGGCCTGCCGCTCCTCCTCTCCGACCGGGTCGGGGCGGCGTTCGATCTCCTCGTGGACGGCAGGAACGGCGCGCTGGTCGCGGCCGACGACGCGCACGCCACGGCCGACGCGCTCCAGAAGCTCGTCGACGACCCCGAGTGGCGCCATGCCGCCGGGACGGCATCGCGCGAGGTGATGCGCCAGTGGGGCTACGAGCCCAGCATCGAGAACCTCGTCGCGGCCGCGCGCCGCGTGGCGGGACGTCAGAGCCGGAGCGCCTCCTCGTAGATCACGAGCTGCTCGTCCACGACTGCGTCCCACGTCGTGCGCCGCGCGGCCCGGAGCGCTCCCTCCGCGAGCGACGTCCGTAGCGCCGGATCTCCCAGAACGCGAGCGATCGCGGCGACCGTGGCCTCTTCGTCGTACGGCACGACGAGGGCCTCGCCCTCCTCGAACGAGGCGGCAACGCCTGTCCTGTCCGAGACGATGACCGGCGTCCCGACCGAGGCCGCCTCGGCGGCGACGAGCCCGAAGTTCTCGCCGCCGGAGGCGAGCACGAAGACGTCGGCGCGCCGGTAGAGCTCGAACGGCGGCCCCGCGGTCGGCGGCAGGCGGTGGATCCTGCCCGCCGTCGCCGGATCGCCTTCTGCGGCGTGCACCGCGGCCATCGTCCCGTGCCGGTCGTCCGGCCCGACGAGCACCACGTGCGTCCCGGGCAGTCGCCGCGCCGCCTCGACGAGGTGCTCGACGCCCTTCTCGGCCGCGATGCGGCCGACGAACAGGACGACCCGAGCCCCGTCCGGGACGACCCCCTCGAGCGGGTCCGTGCCGTCCGCCGCGGGAGGCTCCGGAAAGGCGTTGCCCCGCAGTCGGACACGGCCCGGATCGACGCCGGCCGCCACCACGTCGTCGCGCTCCTGCGGCGAGGAGACGATCACCAGCCGGGCACCCGAGGCGACGCCGCGCGCCAACGTCGCGTCGAACGCGCGCTTGAGCCGGACCTTGCGCAGGCGCGGCCGGAACATCCCGACCGGCTCGAACACGTACGGCACTCGCCGCACGCGGGCCCACGAGGCCACGACCGTCGAGACCGGGTCACGGAACCCCATCACGTGCGCGACCGACGGGCGTGGCAGACGCCGCAGCGCGAGCGGGAGCGTCGGCGTGATGCCCATCCAGCGGTAGCGGAGCGGCGTTCCGAGGTAGGTCACCCTCGCCCCGTCGACCGTCTCCGTCGCCGTCCTCGCGGACGGGCGCTCGCCGACGTCGCGCAGCGTGGTGGTGAGCACCTCGACCTCGTGTCCCCGGGCGACGAGCCGCGACACGAGCTCCCGCGCGACCACGACCGGGCCGCCGAATGCGTGCGCCGGCCAGTACGCGGGGCTCGCGAAGAGGATGCGCAGCGGCCGCTCCACCGCCCAGACCCTAGTTTCACCGGCTCGACGGCAAAGGGCGCCGCGCAGCCCGGCGAGTCGCAGGTTGTAACTTGCGTCCCTTGACCGGCCCGCGACCTCGCATTCTCGTGCTCAACCAGTACTACTGGCCGGGGATCGAGGCGACCGCGCAGCTGCTCGCGCAGCTCTGCGAGGAGCTCGCGCGCGACTACGACGTCACGGTCGTCACGGGACAGCTCCGCGGGCACGAGCTGCCCGCAGAGGAGATCCGGAACGGCGTGCGGATCGTCCGCGTCCGTTCGACGACCTACGACCGCGCGCAGCTCCACCTGCGCGCCGCGAACTACGGCAGCTACCTCGGCGACACGGCCTTGACCGCACTCCGCGGCGAGCGGCCCGACCTCGTTCTCTGCATGACCGACCCGCCGATCATCGGCGACATCGCCCTCGTCGTCGCGAGGCGCTTCGGCGTGCCGCTGCTCGTGATCAGCCAGGACGTGTTCCCGGAGATCGCCGAGCGCGTCAAGCGCCTCCAGCAGCCGATCGTCCTGGGTGCCCTTCGGCGGCTCGTCGCGCTCTACCTCAAGCGCGCCGACCGCGTCGTCGCGATCGGCGAGACCATGAAGCAGCGGCTCGAGCAGAAGGGCGCGCCCGCGGAGCGCGTCACCGTGATCCCGAACTGGGTCGACACGTCGGAGCTGACGCCGCGACCGCGGCGGAACTCGTGGTCGGAGGCGAACGGGCTCGACGACGCGTTCGTCGTGATGCATTCGGGCAACATCGGCCACGCCCAGGATCTCGACACACTCGTGCGCGCGGCGACGTTCCTGCGCGATCTCGACTCGCTCCGGATCGTGGTCATCGGGTTCGGCGCACGGCACAGCGAGGTGACCCGGCTGGCGGAGCGGCTCGAAGTGACCGGTGCGGTGCGCTTCCTCGGCTACCAGCCGCGCGAGCTGCTCCCTCTCTCGCTCGCCTCCGCCGACCTCCACTACGTCGGCCTTGCTCGCGGGCTGTCGGGGTTCGTCGTCCCGAGCCGGGTCTACGGGATCCTCGCCGCCGGCCGCCCGGTGCTCGCCTCGGCGGACGCGGACAGCGAGACGGCGCGGCTCGTGGAGGACGTCGGCTGCGGCGTCGTGGTGCCGCCGGGCCGCCCGGAGCTCGTCGCCGGCGTGATCCGGGACGTCGTCGAGGGCCGGCTGAGCCTCGACGGGATGGGCGACCGCGCGAGGGAGTGGGTCGAGAGCGAGGCCGACCGCGAGGTCGCGTTCGGCCGCTACCGGCGCGTCGTGGCGGACGTCGTCGCGAGCAGCTCGCGGTAGAGCGCGTCCACGTCGCGGACGAGCCGGTCGACCGCGTATCGCTCGAGCACCCGCGCGCGGCCGGCCTCGCCCATCGCGGTGCGCAGCGCCGGGTCCGCGGCGAGCGCCCGCAGCCTCTCGGCGAGCGCCTGCGTGTTCCGCGGCGGGACGAGGAATCCCGTCTCACCGTCGTCGACGACGTCCCGCACGCCGCCGACGTCCGTCGCAACCACGGGTCGCCCCGCGGCAAGCGCCTCGATGATCGTGACCGGCGTGCCCTCGCTCGCGGAGGTGAGCACGACCGCGTCGCAGATCGCGTACCACGGCGCCACCTCCTCCTGGTACCCGACGAAGAGGCAGGAGCGGGCGAGACCGAGGTCGTGCGCTCGCTCCTCGAGCCGTTCGCGGTCGTCGCCGTCGCCGACGAGGAGGAGCGTCGCGTCGGTTCCCCCGACCCGGAGCGCGGCGAGCATCGTCAACAGGTCGTCCGTGCGCTTCACCGCGGTCATCCGCCCGAACCACCCGACGACGAACGCGTCCGCGGCGATCCCGTGCCTGCGACGCACTTCCGCCGGGTCGCCGTCGAAGCGCACGCGCGGCTCGAGCTCGATGCCGAGGCGGACGACCGAGAACTTGCGCAGCGGAGCGACCTTCATGCCGACGAGCTCGTCCCGCACCTCGGGGCTGACCGCGATCAGCCGATCGGTCACGCGCGCGAGCAGCGTCTCTATCGCGCGGAAGAGGAGCGTCCCCGCACGGCCGAAGTATCCGCGCAGCACGTGACCGTGGAACGTGTGCACGACCACCGGTCGCCGCGTGCCGGCGAGCAGCGCCGCGATCCGCCCGACCGCCCCGGCCTTCGCCGTGTGCGTGTGGACGATGTCGGGCCGGACGCGGCGGATGATCCGGGCGACGTGCCACGCCGCCAGGGCGTCCCGGACGGGCGAGAGCTCGCGCGAGAGCCCGGGAAGACGGACGATCTCGACTCCGGCCCGGTCGGCGACGAAGGCCATCGACTCCTCGCCACGCGCGACGTCGCCCGCCACGAGCGTCGTCTCGTAGCCGAGCGTCGCGAGGCCGCGGGCGAGGTAGGTCACGTGGAGGGCCGGCCCACCCATGTTGAGCCGTGCGATCACACGCAGGACGCGGATCGGTCGGGCGTCGGCGCGCTGGCTCATGGCGCGGGCGAGGGTACCCGCTACGCGGGGCTAGACTCGCGCGGTGTCCGCGGCGAAGACGCTCTTCTGGGGTGCGCTCGGCGCGCTCGCGTGGACGCACGTCGGGTATCCGCTGGCCGCCGGCGCGCTCGCCCGTGTACGCGAGCGGCGGGTCGCGAAGGATCCGGCCGCGGAGCCGACGGTGGCGGTCGTCGTGGCCGCCTACAACGAGGAAGCGATGATCGAGCGGCGTCTCGAGAACCTCCTCGCGCTCGACTACCCGGCCGACCGTCTCGAGATCGTCGTCGCCTCGGACGCGTCGAGCGACCGCACGAACGAGCTCGTGCAGGCCGTCGCCGCGCGTGAGCCGCGTGTCAGCCTCCTCGACTGCCCGCGCGGAGGCAAGGTCGCGGCTCAGGATCGCGCGGTGCGCGAGACGGACAGCGACGTCGTCGCGTTCTCCGACGCGAACGCCACCTGGGCGCCGGACGCGCTTCGCCGGCTCGTCGCCAACCTGGCCGATCCAGAGGTCGCCTACGTCTGCGGCCGGCTGCGGCTCGGCGAGGCGGAGGGCTCGAACCGCGAGGGCCTCTACTGGCGCTACGAGCTCTGGCTCCGCGAGCGGGAGTCGCGCCTCGGCTCGGTCACGGGCGGGAACGGCGCGATCTACGCGTTGAGCCGCGCGGACTACGTCGAGGTCGACCCGCGGTGGGGGCACGACCTCGCGCTTCCCTACCGGATGGTGCAGGCGGGCCGACGCGCCGTGTACGAGCCCGCAGCGCTCGCGTTCGAGAGCCCGACGTCGACGAACGAGGCCGAGCACGCCCGCAAGGTGCGGATGTTCGAGCACTGCTGGGAGATCACGCTTCGAGGCTCGATGCTGCGGCGCCTGCCCCTCGGGTACCTCGCCTCGGTGCTGTCCCACCGCGTCCTCCGCTACTCGAGCGGGCTCCTCCACGTCGTTCTGCTCGCGACGAGCGTCATGCTCGCGCCCGAAGGCTGGCCGTACGCGCTCGCGCTCCTCGGGCAGCTCGCCGTGCTTGCGGCGTTCGCCGCCGGCGTCCCGCTCGCCCGGTACTACGTCTACGTCACGTGGGCGACCGTCGAGGCGCTCTGGAACTACCTCCGCCGCGGCGTGCCCGCCGCCTGGGATCCGGCAGCGACACGGTGAACCGTGCGACCGACGTCGCGCTCGCGGGGCTCGGACTCGCACTCACGAGCCCGTTCCTCGCGGCCGCGGCGCTCGCGGTCAAGGTCGAGGACGGCGGCCCCGTGCTGTTCCGTCAGACCCGGGTCGGCAAGGACGGGAAGGACTTCGAGCTCCTCAAGCTCCGTTCGATGAGAGTCGGTGCCGAGCACCTCGGCGCAGGCTTCGCCGTCGACGAGGGTGACGCGCGGATCACGCGTGTCGGCCGATTCCTCCGTCGCACGTCGCTCGACGAGCTGCCTCAGCTCTGGAACGTGCTGCGCGGCGACATGTCGGTGATCGGCCCGCGACCGACCCTGCGCTACCAGGTCGATCGCTACACCGACCGACAGCGGCGGCGCCTCGACGTGCGGCCCGGGCTGACCGGCTGGGCTCAGGTCAACGGCCGGGCGACGCTCGCCTGGGCCGACCGGATCGAGCTGGACGTCTGGTACGTCGAGCACCGCTCACCGCTCGTCGACCTGAAGATCCTCCTACGCACACCGCTCGCGCTGTTCGGCGGCACGTACCGGGGGCCGAGCGGGGGTTGGCGCCCCGACCGTTGACCGACGCCCGGACCGCGCGGCTCGGCCTTGCCGTCGCGGTGGTCGTCGTCGGCGCACAGGCGGTCGTGGGCGCGGCCTGGTCGCTCTCCCACGACGACCCCACCGAGCTCGAGCTCACGTCGCGCTGCTTCACCCGCGAGAAGCTGCTCCAGGTCGAGCCGACCGTCGGCGACTCGATCGCGCGCTCGGCGAGCGGCGGGACGCTCAGCACGGTGGTCGAGGGAAACCTCCTCTCCGTCGCCGTCGTCACGCACGTGAGCGAGGCCGAGAGGCTCCGCGGCGCGTACCTCGCGCTCGGCGGCGACGTCGAGGCGCGGCTCGAGGTTCGCGGCCGGTACGTCCGGCTCTGGCATCGCGTTCCGACGTCGTCCCAACGGCAGACGGCCGACGACTGCGAGTACTGAGCATGTCCAGGCGCACGTATGTCGCGGTCGTCGGGGCGGTGCTCGCCGCCGAGGCCGCGCTCCTCACCTGGAACGCGTGGCGCTTCGACTGGCTCCGAGGCTACGACGCGTTCGCGAACGACCTCTACGCGACCGTGGTCGCGACCGACCTGCGGCTCCCGAGCGCGAGCGAGACGGGCGTCTGGCACACGCCGCCGCTCTGGTTCGCGCTCGCCGGCGCGCTGCGCCGTATCGTCGAGGCGATCGGCTGGGGTCCGCTCCAGCGGCCGGGCCAGCTGCTCGCGGCGGCGGGCGGACTCGCCGTGTGCGTCGTGGCCTTCCTCCTCGCCCGCGCGCTCTGGCCCGAGCGCCGTGGGGTGCACGTGGTCGCGCTCGTGCTCACCGCCGCGACGCCGGCGCTCGTGCGTGCGTCGGCGATGTACCACCCGGAGACGCTGGCCGCGGCGCTGACGGGCGGCGGCCTGCTCGTCTGCGTCCGCGGGCTCCGGACGAAGCCGACATTCGCGACCGGCGCCGTCGCCGGCGCGTTGCTCGGGCTCGCTGCGCTGACGCGCGCGTGGGCGCTGCCCGTCCTCTGTGCGGCGCTCCTCGTCCTCACGGTCGACGCGGCGCAGCGTCGTTCCTGGGGGCCGGTGCTCGCGCTCGCCGTCGTGCCCGCGGTGCTCGTCGGGCCGTGGCTCGTGAACCAGCAGGTCGCGCACGGGAGCGCGCTCGCGTTCAACCGGCCGGCACCCGCCGTTTCGCTCCTTCACCGTCGTCCGGCGTCGTTCTACGTCGGCCTCCGGGCGCTCGACGTCTTCGATCATCCCGTGACGCCGCGCTTCCGCAACGAATTCGTCCCGCACCTCTACGCCGACTGGTGGGGCGACTGGGCGCTGACGTGGGACACGCCTCCGCCGCCCGCGCCCGGCCAACTGCTCGAGGAAGGCGTCGTCGGGGCGCGCGTCCGGCAGGACCTCGTCGGCGTGGTGCCGACGCTCCTCGCCCTCGCCGGTCTCGTGGCCCTCGGGCTCCTTGCGGTCGCGCGCCGGAGCCTCGCACTCGCGCTTCTGCCGCTCTCCGCACTTGCGCTCGCGGCGGCGTATCTCCTGTTCGCGGTGAGGTACCCGTCGACCGACGGGGACACGATCAAGGCGACGTACCTGCTCGCGATGCTGCCGTGCGCCGCGGTCGGCGCCGCCTTCGTCGTCGAGACGGCCCGACCGCAGGGCCGCGGGTGGGTGATCGCCCTCGGCGTGGGGCTCGCGATCCTCGTCGCGGTGCAGCTCCCGTTCCTCGTGTTGTGACGGAATGCGCCGCTACGCTCTCCCGTCGTGACGGCCGTCCTCTTCACCTGCGCGGGACAGCGCGTCGACATCGTGAGCGCCTTCGGACGGTCCGGCGCGACCACCGTCGCCGCCGACCTGGACGCGCTGGCGCCGGCGTTGTACCACGCCGACCACCATGCGCTCGTGCCCACGGTGCGCGACCCGGGCTACATCGACGCTCTAGCGGCACTCGTCGCCGAGCACGACGTCCGGCTCGTCGTGCCGCTCACCGACCTCGACCAGGAGATCGTCTCGGCCGCGCGCGACGCTCTCGCTCCGGCGCTCGTGCTCGCGCCTCCGCCCGACGTGTGCCGGTCGATGGGCGACAAGTACCTCGCGCACGTCTTCTTCGACGCGAACGGGATCCCGAGCCCGCGGACGTGGCTGCCCGGGGAAATGCCGGACGACGTCCGCTACCCGGTCCTCGTCAAGGTGCGCGAGGGGTTCGGCTCCCGGCACATCTACCGCGCCGACGACCCCGAGCAGCTCGCCTTCCACCTCCGTCTCACCCCAGTCGACTCGATGGTGCAGGAGCGGTGCCTCGGCGAGGAGTTCTCGGTCGACGTCTTCTGCGACGTCGACGGCCGCTGCCTCAACGCGATCCCGCGCTCGATGATCCAGTCGAAGGGCGGCGAGTCGATCAAGGGCCGCTCGCTCGCCGACCGCGAGCTGGTCGAGCACGGCGCGCGCGTGGCGGAGACCGTCGGGATCGTCGGCCCGGCGAACGTGCAGTGCTTCCGCGAGCCCGACGGCAGCCTTCCCGTGACCGACGTGAACCCGCGCTTCGGCGGCGCGTTCCCGCTGCCGCTCGCCGCAGGCAGCCGGTATCCCGAGCTGGCGCTCGCGCTCGCACGCGGCGAGCGTCCGGAGCCGCGGCTCGGCGAGTTCCGCGCGGGCGTCGTGATGACGCGCTTCTTCTCCGACCTGTGCCTCGTCGAGGACGGGAACGGCGAGCTCGTCCCGTTCGCGGAGGAGCTTCCGCACCCCGTCGCGGCCGAGCCCGGCGCAGCGGACTAGGCCGTGCGCTACGTCGTCACCGGCGCGGCGGGCTTCATCGGCTCGCATCTCGCAGAGACGCTGCTCGCCGCGGGGCACGAGGTCCTGGGCGTGGACTCGTTCACGGACTACTACGAGCCCGAGCGGAAGCGCGAGAACGCCAGGGAGCTCGACGTGCTCGAGGCCGATCTCGTGTCGGTCGAGCTCGATCCGCTGCTCGACGGCGCCGACGGCGTGTTTCACCTCGCCGGCCAACCCGGCGTCCGCGCGAGCTTCGGGCCGGGGTTCGAGCACTACGTCGAGCGGAACGTCCACGCGAGCGGGCGCGTCTTCGAGGCGGCGGCACGGCGGAGCGTCCGGGTCGTCTACGCGTCCTCGTCGTCGATCTACGGCGACGCGGAGAGCTACCCGACTCCCGAGGGCGCGCTGCCCCGCCCGATCTCGCCGTACGGCGTGACGAAGCTCTGCACGGAGCACCTCGCGTACGCGCTCGGGCGGAGCTCCGGGCTGGAGGCCGTCGGCGTGCGCTACTTCACCGTCTACGGCCCGCGGCAGCGGCCGGACATGGCGTTCACGCCGCTGCTCGAGGCGCTCGCCGACGGCGGGACGTTCCGCCTGTTCGGCGACGGGTCGGCCTCGCGCAGCTTCACGTTCGTCGGCGACGCCGTGGACGCGACGATCGCCGCGATGGAGCGCGGGCGTGCGGGCGAGCTCTACAACGTCGGCGGCGGTGAGGAGGCGACGATGGCGGAGGCGATCGCGCTCGCCGAGCAGATCGCCGGCGTGCGCCTCGTGGTCGAGCGGCACGGCACCGCGACAGGTGACGTCCGCCGAACCAGGGCCGACGTCGGGAAGGCGGAGCGCGAGTTCGGCTGGCGACCGGCGATCGGGCTCGAGGACGGGCTGCGAGCCCAGTGGGCCTGGGTCGCTGGTAGGGTCGCGGCCCCGTGAGCCAGCGGCGGACAGACGTCGTCGACCCCGACGGCGAGCGCGAGGTCGACCTCCGGTCGGCATGGTCGCGGCTCGCGTCCCGGTGGTGGCTTCCGATCGGCGGTCTCGTCGTCGGTGCGATCCTCGGCGTGCTCGTCTCGGTCGGCAGCTCGCAGGTCTACAAGGGCGAGACGCTGCTCTACCTCGGCCAGCCCTTCGCCCCGGGCGCCGGCCAGCAGATCCAGAGCCTCGCGACGAACCCGAAGACCGTCAGCGAGACGATCCGCTCGGAGGCGGCCCTCCAGAAGGCCGCTCGAGCCGCCGACATGCGCATCGGGCAGCTCCGCGGAAACGTCACGTCGACCACCGTCACCAGCGCCGGCCAGCCGAAGAACCTCTCGCCGCTCGTCACGATCGAGGTGCACGCGCCGACGCGGGCGAAGGCGGAGAAGGCCGCCGACTCGCTCGCGGCGAGCGTGATTTCGCAGATCTCCCCCTACGTCGAGCACAAAGTCGAGCTCTTGCAGGCGCAGGTCGAGAACGACGAGTCGCAGATCGAGGACATCGCCGCGCGGATCTCGACCGCGACCGAGCAGCAGCGGCTCGCGCTTCGCGACCCGAACCTCTCCCTTGCGGAGAAGCTGCTCGTCTCGACGAACTCGAACGCGACGATCAACAACGCCGAGGTGCGGCGGGGGAGCGTCCTCGGCGATCTGAACAGCGCGAAGCAGCTCCTCTCTCTGGCGGAGAACGTCGAGAAGAGCCGCGTCGTCCAGCCCGCGGTCGCGCAAAAGGCGTCGGCGACGAGCCGTCGCAACGCCGCGGCGGTCGGCGCCCTGATCGGCCTCCTCCTCGGCGCGCTCGCCGCGGTGCTCGCCGATCCGTGGCTCCAGCGCAGGAGCGCGGCCTCCGGCTAAGTGTCCCTTCAGGCAATGCCCTCCAGGTCCCTCGCGTGCGATGAGCGGCGCCACGCGTCGTCCTCGGTAGCTCCGATACCTGCCGGTATCGGAGCTCCCTGCGTCCTAGCCTGGCTTGCTCCTCGAACGCGAGGAACGTGGCCGCATCACCTGAAGGGACACTAGGCTGTGGTCGAGGGCAAGCGCGTCGCCGTCGTCGTCCCCGCCTACGAGGAAGCGCAGCTCGTCGCGGAGACGATCCGTGGGATCCCCGACTTCGTCGACCTGGTCGTCGTCGTGGACGACTGCTCCGACGACGACACGGCGGACCGCGCCCGCGCGACGGGCGACCAGCGACTCGAGGTGATCCGCCACGACGAGAACCGAGGCGTCGGCGCGGCGATCGTGACGGGCTATGCCCACTGCAGAGAGCTCGGCGTCGACGTGACCTGCGTGATGGCGGCGGACAACCAGATGGACCCGGACGAGCTCTCGTCCCTCGCCGGGCCGGTCGCCCGCGGCGAGGTGGAGTACGCGAAGGCGAACCGGCTCGTCAGCGGCGAGGCATGGAACCTGATTCCGAGGTCGCGCTACCTCGGCAACGCGGTGCTGTCGCTGCTCACGAAGATCGCGTCTGGCTACTGGCACGTCGCCGACTCGCAGGCGGGCTACACCGCGCTCTCGATCGGCGCCCTCCGCCGCCTCGACCTCGACCGCCTCTACCGCCGCTACGGGTTCCCGAACGACATGCTCGTCCACCTGAACGTCCAGAACGCGCGGGTGCGGGACGTCCCCTCGCGCCCGGTCTACGGCGTGGGCGAGCAGTCCGGCATCCGAATCCACAACGTCGCGCCGCGGATCGCGTGGCTCCTGTTCAAGGGGTTCTGGTGGCGGATGACGCAGAAGTACGTGATCCGCGACTTCCACCCGCTGGTCTTCTTCTACGCCCTCGGCGGCCTGATGACCGTGGTCGGGCTGCTGCTCGGCATCATCGTCGCCTGCTCGCGGATCTTCTGGGGGAACGAGATCACGACCGCGACGGTCGTCCTGGTGGCCCTCCTGCTCGTCTCGGGCACCCAGTTCACCCTCTTCGCCATGTGGTTCGACCAGGAGGCGAACAAGGAGCTTCGTTGACGGGGCCTGTCAGGCCACGTCTTCGATCATCTCGACGAGTTCCTCGGCGGCATATCCCTGGGTGCGAGCGAACTCGACCAGCTCCCGCACTTTCTGAATGACCGCGCCGCGTTCGGGTGTCCCGGCGACCGTGATTCCGCGACGGCGGCGGAGCTCGAGCAGCCCTTCGTCCTGAAGCAGCCGCAGCGAGCGCAGGACGGTGTTGGTGTTGACGCCGAGCACGGTCGCGAGGTCTCGTGCCGGTGGGAGTCGCTCGCCGGGCTTTGCCTCTCCGTCTGCGATCGCACGACGTATCTGGGCGGCGACCTGGAGATAGAGAAGGTCGCTGCCGTCCTCCTTGTTCACCTTGACATCAATCAATGTACTAGGAATACTAGCTCAATGTTGGAGTGGAGGCAGGCATGACTGTTGCCGCCCCGCCTCGTCCGCCCTCCCAAGCGCCGGAGGCTCGCGACAGCAAGCCGCTGGAACGCGCGGAGATCGAGGCCCTCGTCGAGGCGCTGTTCGAGGAGGCGCGGCGAGAGCGGCGCCGTCGCCATCGCAGATACTGGGCGCTCGCGGCGTTCGCGACTTTCGTCGGCGTGTTTGTCCTCATCCTCCTCGACGGTGGCGCGGCATCGCAGCCCACGTCGAGCGCGTTCGCCGCACAGTCGAGCCTTTCCGCCGCAGCGGCGACTCCGAGGATCGCCTTCATCAGCGAACCCCTGCGGGGTGGTCGTCAAGGCAACGGCGGGCTGTACGTCGTCAACGCCGACGGGAGCGGCAAGCAGCGGCTGACGTCCGCGAAGTATTCCACTCCTGCCTGGTCGCCCGACGGGCGCAGGATCGCGTTCGGAGACGGAAACAACGTCTGGGTCATGAACGCTGACGGCAGTGAGCCGCTGAACCTGACCCCCGAGCCGGGGGCGGACAGCGATCCTGTCTGGTCGCCCGACGGTCGGAGGATCGCCTTCTTGCGCTTGCGCCACCCCCCCCGCGGCCCCAACTGGTGGGAGCGGGAGGTCTACGTGATGAACGCGGACGGCAGCGGGCAGCGACGGCTGGCCCGCCACGCCACGACGTCTTTCTCCGCTCCTACCTGGTCACCGGACGGGCGGAAGCTCGCCTTCGTCAGCGACCGCGACGGCTTCGTTTCGGTCTACACCCCGGAGATCCACGTCGTGAACGTCGACGGCAGCGGGCAGCGGAACCTGACCCGCAACCCCGCCTCCAACAGCGACCCCGCCTGGTCGCCGGACGGACGGAAGATCACCTTCGTGCGCAACTTCGAGATCTACGTGATGAACGCCGACGGCACCGGGCAAACGAACCTAACCCGCAACCCTGCGCACGACTTCGCCCCTGCCTGGTCACCCGACGGGGAGCAGATCGTCTTCGAGCGCCGGCTCGCACGACGACAGTACGGTGCTTGCCCCGGGTGCGGTGGAGCGACGATCTTCGAGGTACACGTGATGAACGCCGACGGCAGCGGACCGCGAAGGCTGACGCGAAACGCCGGGCAGGTCCACGAGGGCGCGATCGGCGCACAGCCTCGCTGGTCGCCGGACGGGAACCAGATCGCCTTCGTCAGCGAGCGCAACGGCAACGCCGAGGTCTACGTCATGAACGCCGACGGCAGTGGACGGCGCAACCTGACACGGAACGCTGGTGGGCATGACACCGTGTTCGCCTGGTCACCCGCGCAGAAGAAGTAGTCGCGCAGGGCTCGGTCCGCCGGGGAGCACCAATGAACGTCGCTTCTCGGGCGGCGCCATGCAAACACGGTGCAAACGAACCAGGCGGAAGGAGAGTCACCAGCCGGACACGCCGTCACGGCCGAGCAGCCTTGAACGCGACCAGACGGCACAAGACGTCACTCGACGACCGTGACAGAACGGCGGTTATGGACCCAGGAGGCGAACAAGGAGCTGCGCTGACCCACGCGCTTTCCGCTCCGGTTTGGGGTTCGAGTGGTGGGGAACTACTCGTGCGTCCACCACCGTCGAGTTCGGAAAAGGAAGTGGGTCATGCCGACGTGGGTCTGGGTTCTGATCGCTGTCGCCGTGGTCGTGCTGCTCGCAGCCGCCGCCTGGCTGTGGACTGCTCGAAGACGCACCGAGCATCTGCGCGGGCGGTTCGGGCCGGAATACGACCGCGCGGTCCAGAGCGCGGACGGTCGCCGTCAGGCGGAGGCCGAGCTTGTCGCACGTGAGGAGCGGCACGGGCAGTTCGAGCTTCGGCCGCTTTCGGCCCCGGCGCGCGACCGCTACCTCGCAGACTGGCGCGTCGTCCAGGCTCGGTTCGTCGACGATCCGCGCGGCGCAGCCGCGTCCGCGGACAGCCTGATCCAGTCGGTCATGCGCGAGCGCGGTTATCCGGTCGAGGACTTCGACCAGCGCGCGTCGGATCTATCGGTCGACCACGCGCACGTGGTCGAGCACTACCGCGAGGGCCACAGACTCGCGACCGGTGGCGCGCGCGACGACGACTCGACAGAAGACCTGAGGCACGCGATGCAGCACTATCGCGCGCTGTTCGAGGAGCTCGTCGGCTCGAGCGGAGACGGCGGCGACACCACAACCGATCCGCCGCGCGTCAGCGCAGGGAAGGAGAACTGACGGAGATGACCGATCAGGAGACGACGGAGAGCAGCGAGAGCATGACGACGCGGGACATCGCGGAAGGGTTCGACACCAACGCCGCCGCCGGTGACGCCGAGCGCACGGACGACACGGCCTCGTCGCTGTTGCCCGGCAACGAGACAGAGCGCTTTACGGGGCGCTGGCAGGAGATCCAGGCGAGCTTTGTCGACGAGCCGCGCACGTCGGTCGAGCAGGCCGACGCCCTCGTCGCCGACCTCATGCAACGGCTCGCCGCCGGCTTCTCGGACGAACGTCAGCGGCTCGAAGGCCAGTGGGATCGCGGTGACGACGTCTCCACCGAGGATCTGCGCGTCGCGCTGACACGGTATCGGTCGTTCTTCGACCGTCTCCTCGCAGCGTAGGGGACACTCGAGGCCGCTCGGCAGATGATCCCGGAGTCCAAGACGCACACGCAGGCAGAGCTGCAGGAGTATCTGCATTGCTGGCAGCTGCCGGGTGGCAGGCTCGCACCCGAACAGGCTCGCGCGTTGCTCGAGTGGGATGGAACGCCGGAGGAGGAGCGCGAAGGGTTGGAGGCGAGCATCCGGGCCACCGAACAGCAGGTCGAGGCCGAGCCGCTGACACCGAATCAGCGCCGCGGTCACGTCAGCTGGCTCGATCGGCTGAAGTACTTCCTCGGCCGCCGTTAGCCCTCGCTCACATTCGTGTGGGGCCGACGCAAGCCGTGGTGCCCTGCCAGGGCGGGCTTGGCCGCCCGCGCCGAGTCCCCATAGACTCGGGCGCTCGGGGTGGCCGCTCTTCTCCATCGAATCGGAGCGTTCGCAGCGCGGCGCCCGTGGGTCGTGCTCGCCGGCTGGGCGGTCGTCGTCGCGGCGCTCGTGCTGCTCGTCGGACGGTACGGGTCGAACACGAGCGACGATCTGCGGCTCCCCGGCACGG
>DASXAW010000129.1:0-15298 GCA_036406535.1 Gaiella sp. | reverse complement strand
CGTGCGAGACCGACCTGCGCCCGCGGAGGCCGCGTCGAACGAAGCTCCTGCCGGCGTTGCCCGCTCAGTGCGGCCCTAGAAGTCCGTCGAGGAGCGAAAGCACTCCGTCGAGCAGGCCTCCGCCGCTTCCGCCGCCGCCGGGGCCGCTGTTCCCGCCGCCGCCGGGGCCGCTGTTCCCGCCGCCCCCGCCGCCGGGGCCGCTGTTTCCGCCGGAGCCCTCCGACTCGGGAGGCGGGGGCGCGGGCGCCGGGGCCGCCGGCGGCGTCGGCGAAGCAGGCGGAGTCGGCGAAGCAGGCGGAGTCGACGCGGACGGAGGCGCAGGAGGAGGAGGAGAAGGAGGAGGAGGCGTCGGCGGAGCCGGAGGCGGAACGGGCGGCGGCTGGGTCTGACTGGGGGGAGCTGCGGGCGGGGCGGTGACGAGAATGGTGGTCACGCCCTTCACGACGGATGTCGCCTGGTCCGTCACCTCGTCGACCGTCGGGGTCACGCCGGGGATGGCGGGTGAGTGACCACTGGGCGGAGGCTTGGCAGGTGCGGACATGGCACCCGATGTGCGGGCCGCAGACTTGGCGCGGGCCGACGCGTGGTGTGCGGGCCCGGTCGTCGCGGCGGCAGCCGACGGTTTCGCCCCCGGGACGTTGGAAGCGTGCGGCGGCTTGGGCGAAGGAGCGGAGACTGCCGTCGCCGTACCGAGCGGGGACGCCGCCCGCGTCGTGTTCGGCTCCGGCCTCGCTGCCGGGCGGGGCTTCGGCGGCGGGGTCTTTCGCTTCGCCGTTGGCTGCTCGTGACGTGGGGCCGCCGGCCGATGCGTGACGGTGGGCGCGCGCCGTGCCGCCAGGGGTGTGGCCGCCGCCTCGTGGATCGAAGACACGGGCTTCGCGATCGTCATCTGAGGGTGAGCCGACGCCCCACCGCCGACGCCGACGGCGACCGCGGCAGCAGCCGCCGCCCCGGCGGACAGGCCACTCGCCGGCGCAACGGGCAGTCGCGCGAGCATCCCGCCGTGCGCGACCCAGGCAAGCGGCGCAGCAAGACGACTCTGACGCACGGAGATGGCAAGGAAGGCGCGGACTACCTCCGGATCGAACTGTGTCCCGGCGCACCGCAGAAGCTCCTTCCTCGCATCGACGATCGAGGACTGGCGCTTGTAGGAGCGGGCGGAGGTGATCACGTCGAACACGTCCGCGACGGCGACGATCCGGCCCGCCAGCGAGATCTCGTCGCCCTTTAGACCGTGCGGGTATCCCTTTCCGTCCCAGCGCTCGTGGTGCTGGCCGATCGCCTCGCCCCACCCGCCCAGCCACTCCGACAGCGGCGCCGCGAGCTCGACGCCGAACGTCGGGTGCGCGCGAAGGATCTCCCATTCGTCCTCGGTCGGCGAGTCGGGCTTCACGAGGATCTCGTGCGGGACCTCGAGCTTGCCGACGTCGTGCAGCAGGGCCGCCCAGTTGAGAAGGTCGAGGTCTCCCGCGTCGAGGCCGAGCTCGCGCCCGATGCTCTGCGCGTACCCTCGAACCCGCTCGGAATGACCCCGCGTCAGCGGATCGTGCTCGTCGAGGTGTGCGGCGAGCTCCAAGAGCACCTGAGCGGCCGCGACCGGCGTGCCGTCCGTCTCGCCCCGGCGCGCTGCCGCCAGCCTCTCCTCGAGCGTCGCCACGGTGCCCGTCCGCAGCGCCGTCCGGAAGCGCGACGGCGCGCCGTCGGGGAACACCAGAGACAACCGCATGAGAGCCGCGAGAGGCAGGAGCCTCCGCGAGAGCCGTCCGGCCGCGACGAGGGAGACGGTCGCGGCCCCCGAGAGCGCAACCCACCAGGCGACGTAGGACGCGCGTGATCCGTCCGGCGGCGAGACCACCCGGCCCGCGAGGTAGACGACGGCCACGGAGATCGCCACAGGGCCGCACAAGGCGAGCAGACGGATCGCCGTTGCGACCCTCGGCCACGCCTGCCAGACCCGGTCCTCCGCGAGACCGCCGGCCGCGCTCGAGCCAACGGTGGTGCCTCTGTTCCGCCGCACGCAGGTGCCCCCTCTTCGATACTTGCGGACACATCGTGCGGCGACCAATCTGCGTCCGCATCACCCGGGTGCGGGAGGACACCTCACTCGATCGAGGCGCTGCTCTCCACGGCGTCGGGAGCGTCTGCGTTGTGCGCGTCATCCTGCCCCGCCGGCCCTACGATCCTGCTGATGGAAGACCTCCTCCTCGCGTGGTTCCGCCGCGAAGGGCGAGATCTGCCCTGGAGGCATACGACCGACCCCTACAGCGTGCTCGTCAGCGAGGTCATGCTCCAGCAGACGCAGGTCGATCGCGTCGTGCCACGGTACGAGCGGTGGCTTCGCCGCTGGCCGACCGCGTCGGCGCTCGCCGAGGCGAGCCCGGCCGAGGTCATCGTCGAGTGGCAGGGCCTCGGCTACAACCGGCGCGCGCTCTCGCTGCACCGATCCGCGCAGCACGTCCGCGACCACGGGTGGCCGGAGGATCTGACGCGGTTGCCCGGCGTCGGCCCGTACACGGCCGCCGCGATCGGCAACTTCGCCTTCGGCGAGAACGTGCTGCCGCGCGACGTCAACGTCGAGCGCGTCGAGCGGCGCACCGGACACGCGTTCACCGCTCGTGCCGCCCAGGCGCTGATGGACCTCGGCGCGACGACCTGTCTCGCGCGCATCCCCCGCTGCGGAGGCTGCCCGCTCGCGCCGGCTTGCCCTTCGCGCGGGACGCGGGACGAGCCGCTCCGCCGGCAATCGCCGTTCGAAGGCTCGTTTCGCCAGCGTCGCGCCGCCGTGCTCCGGCTCGTCGCCGAAGCCGCCCGGCCCGAGCACGAGCTCGACCCGGACGCGGTCGCGTCACTCGCCGGTGACGGCCTCGTGGTGGTGGCCGACGGCCGAGTGGCGCTGCCCTCGTAACCGCGGGACGGGTCAGCGGCCGACGTCGTAGCCCGTGCGTGACTCCGGGTAACGGGGGAGCCCGTCGTCCGGGATCTCCTCCCAGCACGCCGCATACGCGACGAACTGGTGGGTCTCGGGGCGCACCCCGGGGTCGCCGTCGATCGCGCCGAGCCGGACGCCCGTGTAGTCCTGCGAGCCCGGCTCGCAGCTGAAGAGCGCCGACCCGCACTGCACGCAGAAAACCTTCTCGCGACCGCCTTCCGGCGCCCAACCGCGGAGCGCGTCGGCGCCTTCGACGATGCGCACGGAGCCCGACTCGGCGCGGGCCGTCGCCGCCGCCCCGGACCCCGTGCGGTGCTGACAGCGCGTGCAATGGCAGTACGCCGCCGAGAGAAACGGACGGTCGACCTCGAACCTGACCGCCCCGCAACCGCATCTGCCCGTGAGCGCTGCCGCCATCGTCCCGATCGTACTCGTGGGGCGCACGTCACCCCGCGAGTGTCACGCTCACAGCACCGGGCAGTTCACCACGACGGGTGCCGACGCGACGGTGACCTGACCCGCTCGCATCGCCGACAGAACGGCGTTCCTCGAGCGCAGCACGTGAGGCGTCGCGGCCGATTTCCAGGTCACCATCCTGACGGCCCAGAGTGGCGTGTAGTCGCCTCGTCCCGGAACCGTGTCGACGATGTTGCGCTGCGCCTCGACCCCGTTCGTCACGACCCAGATCGGCGCAACCCTGTTCCCCTTCGCGAGCTTCACGGGCCCGAAGTCGAGGTACGAGATCACGTGACCTCGGTAGAACCCGAGCGTCACCGTTTGCGGATACTGCTTGACGGGGCCGTCGGCCCCCACGGCGGGGGCGGCTGCGAGCAGCGCTCCCGCGATCGCTGCCAAGAGCGCGAACCGTCTCATGGTGCCTCCTCGTTCGCTTGTCGCTCCGACGCTAGTGGCCGTCCCTTTCGCTCCCGTGACACATTTCTGAACACTTCGCGAACGGAGTTCACGCGTGCGTAAGGAGGAGGCAGGCACCATCGAGCCCATGGCCACCATCCTCGTCGTCGACGACGAGCCGATCGTCCGCGAGGTCGTCGTGAGGTACCTCGAGCGTGAGGGCTTCGCGACGCTCGAGGCAGCCGACGGCGATCGTGCGCGCGAGCACCTCGAGCGAGAATCGCCGGACCTCGTCGTTCTCGACGTGATGCTGCCCGGCACCGACGGACTGGAGCTGTGCCGCCGGATTCGCTCGAGCTCGGAGCTCCCGGTGATCCTGCTCACCGCCCGCGGCGAGGAGGCCGACCGCATCGTCGGCCTCGAGCTCGGCGCGGACGACTACGTGACGAAGCCGTTCTCGCCGCGGGAGCTCGCCGCGCGTGTGCGGACGGTCCTCCGCCGAGCGCGGGTCGGCGCTCCGTCGTCGGAACGGCTCGCATTCGGCGACGTCGGTCTGGACGCGGCGACCCGCGAGGTGCGAAAGGCGGGTGTCGAGGTGCGCCTCACGGCGAGGGAGTTCGACCTGCTGTGGTTCCTCGCGAGCCATCCACGCCGGGTGTTCGGGCGCGACCAGCTGATGAGCCGCGTCTGGGGCTACGAGGCGGCGCTCGACACCGGGACGGTCACCGTCCACATGCGCCGCCTGCGGGAGAAGATCGAGGACGACCCTTCGCACCCGATGTACCTGCAGACGGTGTGGGGCGTCGGCTACCGCCTCGTTCCGTGATGCCCGTCGCGATGATCTGGACAGCGCTCGGCGTAGGCGTTCTGACTCTCGGCGTCGGCCTCGCTGCCGTCGCCGTCCTACGGCTGCTCCCGAGCCTCCGCCTCCAGCTGGCCGGCCTGGCGGCGCTGGCCGTTTGCCTGCCGCTCGCGTCGGTGCTGCTCTCGGGCTGGGTCGCGTTCCACATGGGAGACGACGTGAAGATCCTCGCCGTCTCCGCCGCGTCGGCGACGGTCGCGGTCGTCGCCGCGCTCCTCATGGCCCGGTCGATCGCGCGCTCCGTCGAACGTGTCCGCGACGCCTCCGCGAAGCTCGCCGCGGGCGACCTCTCGGTGCGAGCGCCCGAGGCGGGCCCCGCCGAGGTGGTCGACCTGGCGACGTCGTTCAACGAGATGGCCTCGAGTCTGGAGCAGCTGTTCGACGCCAGGCGAGAGCTCGTCGCGTGGGCGAGCCACGACCTGCGAACGCCGCTCGCGAACATGCAGGCGATGCTCGAGGCGCTCGAGGACGGTCTCGTCGCCTCGGAGGCGACCCTCCCCGTGCTGCGCGAGCAGGTGGCGGTGCTCTCCTCGCTGGTCGACGACCTGTTCGAGCTCGCGCGCATCGACGCGGGCGCCCTGACACTCGAGCTTCGTGCGGCTCCGCTCGAGCCGGTGGTGGAAAGCTGCCTACGGGGCGTCGAGGCCGACGCCCGGCGCCGAGGCATCGGCCTCGTGTCGACCGTGCCACGCACCATCACCGCGCAGTGCGCACCCGAGAAGGTCGAGCGCGTGCTCTTCAATCTTCTCGCGAACGCGCTCCGGCACACGCCGAGCGACGGCTCGGTCGCCGTGCGAGTGGAGCAGGTCGACTCGGAAGTCTGCGTCAGCGTCGAGGACACGGGCGATGGTCTCGGAACGGACGCGCGTGCCCGCATGTTCGACCGATTCTGGCGCGGCGACCCGGCACGCTCGGCGCCCGGGTCCGGACTCGGGCTCGCGATCGCGCGCGGGCTCGTCGAGGCGCACGGAGGCCGCATCTGGGCGGAGGAGCGGCCGGAGGGCGGAGCGCGTGTGTCGTTCACGCTGCCAGCGGCGACGTGAGTACGCGCGAGGGGCGGAGCTAACGGGGCAGCGCCTGCTCGAGGTTCGAGATGGTGCGCTGTAGCGCGCGGTCGACGCCGCGGCGGACGAGCACCCGGTCGTACACGCCCTTGAGCCCCCCTCTCGGCTGGTACTCGACGACGAGGCGGTAGCGGAAGCCGTTCCCGTCGGCGTCGAAATGGCGCTCGTGACGCGCGTCCGGGAGCCCCTCCTGCGTGCTGTCGTACTCGACGAGGCGGGGTGGCTCGAATCGGCGAAGGTTCATCCGCAGCTCGACGTTGCGGCCGAGCAGCTCGATCACGATCCGGGCCTCGTCACCGGGCGCCGACCAGCGGGAGCCCGGCTCGACCCGGACCAGACTCGGCCAGTACGAGGGCCAGTTCGCGGTGTCCGTCACGTACTCGAAGCCCGCCGCGAGCGGAACGTCGAATCGATGCTCTCGCTCGATCCGCATGGGAAATCCCTTCGAAGGCTGTGAGGAGACGGCCCGAGCGCGCCGTCGATGCCCGCCGGCGCGCTCGGGCCGGTGGAGCGTCCGTGTCGCGCGCCGTGCGCCGCGATCCCGGAGCGCTCCGGTGTCTCGGTGTCGGCCGCGGAGCGGGCGCCGCGGCCTGCGCACGCTCCGTCTGCGACGGATGGTGCGCTCATGTCCTAGTCCGGTGGAATCAACTCCAACGTCAACCCCTTTCGCCCTCGTGAAAGGGAGGGTCACGTCGACCATAGCGCGTGGACGGGGTGCTCGGGCGAAGCCTCGCGATCCGATGCGATACTCGCTGGCGTGCCGGGGCGCATCCTCGCGGTCGGTGGCTTCTCCATCGGAAGCCTGTTCGACGACCTCGTTCTCGAGCTCGCGGACGGCCCTCGCGTCCTGTTCGTCCCGACGGCCGCAGGGGACCCTCAACGGATGCTGATCGCCTTCTACGAGTCGTTCGGACGGCGGGCTGAACCCGCGCACCTGTCGTTCAACCCATGGCCGCCCGAGGACCTCAGGGAGCTGGTCCTCTCCCACGACGCCGTCTACGTCTCGGGCGGGAACACGGCGAACGCCCTCGCGATCTGGCGCGTGCACGGCTTCGACGCGATCCTCCGCGAGGCGTGGGAGCGCGGCAAGGTGCTCTGCGGCTGGAGCGCCGGGATGATCTGCTGGTTCGAGGCGGGCGTCACCGACTCGTTCGGCCCCGCACTGTCGGGGATGCGGGACGGCCTCGGCTTTCTCCCGGGCAGCGCATGTCCACACTACGACGGCGAAGCGCGACGACGTCCCGTCTACACGAGCCTCGTGCAGGACGGCTTCCCGCCCGGCATCGCTTGCGACGACGCGGCGGCCGCGCTGTACGAGGGGACCGAGCTCGTGGAGATCGTGGCGCGCGAAGCGGTGGCGCGGGCCTACCGGGTGGGCCCCACGGGCGAGGAGCCGCTCGACGCTCGCCTGCTCTGAACCCTGCCCGGCGGTGGACCGCATGAGGAAAGTCGCAGTGATCGCCTCCGCCAGCGGTTGCGGGAAGACGACCGTCGGCCGCGCGCTCGCGGAGCACCTCGACGTGCCGTTCGTCGAGCTCGATGCACTGAACCACGGGCCTGGTTGGACGGAGGCCACGGCGGAGGAGCTCCGTGCCCGCGTCGCGCCGCTGGTGACGGGAGAGGCCTGGGTGATCGACGGCGCGTACAGGGGCAAGCTCGGAGACCTCGTGCTCGACGCCGCCGACACGGTGGTCTGGCTCGACCTCCCGCGGAGGGAATGGGTGCCGCGCCTGGTCCGGCGGACGACCCGTCGCGTCATCCGGCGAGAAGAGCTCTGGGGCGGGAACCGCGAGACGCTCCGCAACGCGTTCCTTCGGCGAGACGGGCTGTTCCGATTCGCGTGGCGCAATTACGAGCCGCGTCGCGCTACGTATCCGGCCGAGCTCGCTCGATTCCACGTCGTCCGTCTCTGCTCACAGCGGGAAGTCGACGCATGGCTCGGGTCTGTCACGCGTGCGGGGCTCAGCGCCGGCGAAGCAGCGCGACCGCCTGAGCCGCGAGACCCTCGCAGCGACCCGTGAATCCGAGCCGGTCGGTCGTCGTCGCACGCACGTTGACCTGGTCGCGTGCGACGCCGAGCGAGCCGGCGAGGCGATCGCGCATCGGCTCACGGTGGGGTCCCACGCGTGGCTCCTCGCCGATCAGCACGCAGTCCGCGCTGACGAGCTCGAATCCGACTTCACGCACCTGGCGATACGCCTCGGCGAGGAGCTCAAGCGAGTCGGCGTCTCGGTAGCGCTCGTCCTCCGACGGAAACAGCGCGCCGATGTCCGCCAGGCCGGCCGCGCCGAGCAGCGCGTCCGTCAGCGCGTGTGAGATCACGTCGCCGTCCGAGTGACCTGCGAGTCCTTGTGGGTGCTCGATCGTCACGCCGCCGAGGACGAGCGGGATGCCCTCCGCGAAGGCGTGGGCGTCGACACCTAGTCCGATCCGGAAATCGGTCACGCGTCCGCCACCGGTGCGCGGGTGAGCACTGCGGAGACCTCCGTGAGGGAGTCGACCGCGATCGCGCCGTCCGGTGTCTCCTGGAGTCGACCCCACGGCCCCCGTCGGAGATGGAACGCGACGAGGCCCGCCTCGACCGCGGGGGCGGCGTCGTTGTCGGCGCGGTCGCCGACGTACGCGACCTCCTCCGCCGGAGTTCCGGCAAGGTCGACGAGGCGCTCGAAGAACCGAGGATCGGGTTTCCGGACGCCGAGGCTCGCGGAGCTCGCGACCATGTCGGCAGGAAGCGACTCGCGCCCCCACTCCTCCATCGCCGCGCTCTGGTTGCCCGCGATTCCCACGAAGAGACCGGCCGCTCGCAGGCGAGCGAGGCTTTCGAGCGCATCGGGGTAGAGGTCGTCGAGCACATACGGGATCGAGGGCGAAGGCCGTTCCACGCCGAGACGACGCCACACCTCGGTGTGCTCCTCACCCCGGGCGATCGTCACTCCGAGGGCCGCCCAGACGACGTGCGGTGGAATGCCGACGACCGCAGCATGTGCGCGCCAGTAGCGCTCCTCGTCGACGAGCGTCTCCCCGACGTCGAAGAACACGGCGCGGACGGTCATGACTCCCCCGTTTCGAGCAGCTGCGAGACGCGCTCGAGGTCGTCCGGCGTCGTCACCTTGGCGAGCCGAGGGTCGCCTTCGACGACGGCGACCCGTCCACCCCGTCGCTCGACGAGCGACGCGCAGTCCGTCGCGCCTGCGAGATCACCCGCGTACGCCGCTCGAAGCCGGTCGGCGAGGAACGCCTGTGGCGTCTGCACGGCGACGAGGCCGTCGCGGTCGACGGTCTCGACGACGACGTCCCGCTCGACGCGCTTCACCGTGTCCCGGACGGCGAGCCCCGGCACGACGCCGTCGACCGAGCCGTCGAGCCTGCCGAGCAAGCGCTCGATCGTCGAGTCGTCCACGAGCGGTCTTGCGGCGTCGTGGACGAGAACGACCAGCGCCTCTTCCGAGACCTCTGTCAGAGCGTTGCGGACCGACTCGGCACGTGTCGCGCCGCCTGCCACCACCGCCGTCACCTTCGACGCGACGAGCTCTTCGGCGAGGAGGATCGCCGGCTCTTCCCACTCGGGCGGCGCGGCGATCACGATCGCGTCGACCCAGTCCGATGCGTCGAGCCGTTCGAGGCTCTCGGCGAGCAGTGGGCGGCCGGCAAGGGCCGCGAATGCCTTCGGACGGTCGCTACCCAGCCGCTCACCGGTGCCCGCGGCGACGAGGATCGCCCACGTCGCCTGCGCGGAGCCTTCGTCCATGGGCAAGACCGTACCGCGCTGCGGGCGCGGAGCCCGCCCGACGTCCGTCGTGTCGCTGCCGTTGCGGAGCCGGAGAGGCTAGGCGGTTGCTGCGGCTGCGGTCTTCGGCTTGGCCTTGGCGCGCTTGCCCTTGGCGGGGTTGGCGAGAACCTCCTCGAGCCACGCGTGCGCGTCGTCCTCGGTGAGATCCTTCGCGTACATGAGCTCGGAGGCGAGGATCTTCTTCGCCTTCACGTACATCTGCTTCTCGCCCGTCGAGAGGCCCTTCTCGTGGTCGCGCAGCGCGAGGTTCCGGACGACCTCGGCGAGCTCCAGGATGTCGCCCGTCTTCATCTTGTCGCGGTTGTGCTTGAAGCGGCGGTTCCAGTTCTTCGGCATCTCCGTCGACCCACCGAGCAGCACCTTGACGACGACCTCGACCATCTCCTGGTCGATCACCCAGCGGAGCCCGACCTTCTCGGCGTTGTCCACCGGGACGTTGACGGTCATCTCGTTGTGCAGGATCTTGATCGTCAGATACTCGCGCTCTTCTCCGAGCACGAGCTTGACGTCCTTGGAAACGACCGTTCCCGCGCCGTGGTGGGGATACACGACCTTGTCGCCGACATCGAACACGCCTGGAGCCCTCCCGTTGTCCGGTCTTGTGTGCGCCTGACTCACGAAAAGCGCCGGCTTCGATGTGCCGGCGGGTCTGACCCATTGTAGCCGAAAGAATCCCTGCGTTCAGGGCGGGAATCCCGGGCTTTCCGGCGCGTTCCGCACGGCTCTCAGGCTGCGATCGGCCGCTTGCTCTCTCCTTCCTCCGCACTCCGTGGAACGGTCCCGAGCGCGGCGTGGAGAGCCTCCCGCAGTGTCCCTGCCGGAACGAGCCGCGGCGTCGGCTTGCGGCTCGCGGTGCCCTCGGGGACGACGGCGGCCGAGATGCCCAGCTTGGCGCACTCCTCGAGACGACGCTCCGCCTGTGCCGCCGCGCGCAGGCGGCCCGTGAGCCCGAGCTCGCCGAACGCCGCCACCCCGTCCTTCACTGGCGCGCCGCGCGCCGCCGACGCGATCGCGAGCGCGACGGCGAGGTCGGCGCCCGGCTCGTCGATCCGGACGCCGCCGGCGACGTTGACGAAGACGTCGGCTGTCCCGAGCGGGACGCCCGCGTGTCGGGCGAGGACGGCGACGATCATCGCGAGCCGCTTCGGGTCGACGCCGGTGCCGACCCTGCGGGGCATGGCGAGGTCCGTGCGGGAGACGAGCGCCTGGATCTCGAGCAGGATCGGGCGCGTGCCCTCGAGCGCCACGGCGACCGCGGCGCCCACCTCCCCGCCGCGCGTCGCGCCGAAGAGCGCCGAGGGGTCGGGCACGCCGACGAGGCCCTCCGAGGTCATCTCGAACACCCCGAGCTCGTTCGTCGAGCCGAACCTGTTCTTCACCGCCCGGAGCACCCGATGAGCGTGGTAGCGGTCGCCCTCGAACTGGAGGACGCAGTCGACGAGGTGCTCGAGGACGCGTGGGCCTGCGACCGCACCGTCCTTGGTCACATGGCCGACGAGCACGGTCGCGACGCCGCTCGCCTTGGCGACGCGCAGGAGCCGCGATGCGGCTTCGCGGACCTGTGCGACCGAGCCGGGCGCCGAGCCGAGCTCGCCGGCGTAAAGCGTCTGCACGGAGTCGATCACGCAGACGGCAGGCCGGTCGCGCTCGAGCGTGGCGCACACCGACTCGAGCTCGGTCTCGGCGAGAATGGAGACGTCGTCGGCGCCGCCGAGCCGGTCCGCCCGCAGGCGGACCTGGGCGACCGACTCCTCTCCGGTGACGAGCAAGGCAGCCCGGCCGGAGCGCGCGATCGCGCCGAGCGCGGAGAGCAGGAGCGTGGACTTGCCCACCCCCGGCTCGCCGCCGACGAGGACGAGCGAGGCCGGGACGAGACCACCGCCGAGGACGCGGTCGAGCTCGGGGACGCCCGTCTGGAGGCGGGCGGCCTCCGCGACCCGGACGTCCCCCAGGCGCTCCGGCGTCCGCGCCGCGCCGGACGCCGGCCGGCCGTCGGCGCCGTGCAGCTCCTCTACGAGTGTCCCGAACGCACCGCACCCGGGGCAGCGCCCGAGCCACCTCCCCGCGGTCGCCCCGCACTCGCTGCAGGTGAACTGCACCACCACCTTCGCCATGCACACAGCGTAGACCACGCGTCGGACGTCTGTCGTCCAGCAAGACAACAGAGCGAGGGACGCGGCGCCCGGAGGCTGCCCTATCCTCCCTGTGCGATGTCGAACCACGCACACGGGCACCAGGGGCACCACGCACACGACCACCGGAGCGGATCGCGCCGCGCGCTCCTGTGGGTGCTCGGGCTGACGCTCGTTTTCACGGTCGTCGAGGTCGCCGGAGGGATCTGGACGGACAGCCTCGCGCTCCTCGCGGATGCCGGTCACATGCTCTCCGACAACATCGCGATCGTGATCGCGCTCGTGGCCGTCACCCTGGCGCGGCGCCCCTCCACTCCCGCGCGGAGCTTCGGCATGCAGCGTGCCGAGATCCTCGCAGCGTTCGTCAACGGGCTGACCCTCGTCCTCGTCAGCGGGTGGATCGTCTGGGAGGCGATCCAGCGGTTCGGCGACACGCCGGAGATCCTCGGCGGCTGGATGCTCGTCGTCGCACTGATCGGGCTACTCGTGAACGCGGCCGCCGCCGCGATCCTGATCCGGTCGGGCCGCGAGAGCCTCAACGTCGAGGCTGCACTTCGGCACGTCTTCGCGGATCTGCTCGGCTCGGGCGCGGTCCTCGTCGCAGCCGTCGTGATCGTGACGACCGGCTGGACGCTCGTCGACCCGTTGGTCTCGATCGGCATCGCGGTGCTGATCGTGGTGAGCGCCTGGAGCGTCCTGCGGGACTCGACCTCGATCCTGATGGAGGCGACGCCTTCCGAGATCGACGCGAACGCCGTCGCCGACGCGATCGTCGCCGTGCCCGGTGTGACCAGCGTGCACGATCTCCACGTCTGGCGGATCACGTCCGGCTTCGACGCACTCGCGGCCCACGTGCTCGTCGGTCGCCGAGAGGACTGTCACGGCCTGCGCCGCGAGATCGAAGACGTTCTCCGCGACCGGTTCGACATCACGCACACGACGCTCCAGGTCGACCACGACGCCGCCGACACGCTGATCGAGCTGCAGCGCCCGTCAGCGACGCGGCAGGGCTAGCCCGGAGCCTCAGCCCAGGCGCTTCACGAACAGGACGCGGTCCTCCCCCGGGCCGTCATAGTCCTCCGCGAGCTTCTCGACCTCGAAGCCGAGCGCCTTGTGGAATGCCACCGACGCCTCGTTGGCCGGGGAGGTGACGCAGCGCACGACCGTGCGGCCGCCGGCCAGAGCGTCCTCGAAGAAGCGCTCGTAGAGGCGCCGGCCGAGGCCCTCGCCGCGGCGCTCCGGCGCGATCCCGACGAAGTGGATGTACGCCTCGTCGGGCTCGGATTGCGAGTGGAAGCCGATGAGGAAGGCCGCCAGCTGCCCGTCCTCGCCGTCCACGACGTAGCTCGTCCCCTCGAAGTGCACGAAGAAGAGCCGCGGCAGCATCGGCGCCATCTCGCGCCCGCCCCACCATGCGTTGACGCGCGCGATGACCCGGCCGTAGTCGGCCGGCTGGGCATGGCGGATCTCCACGGCGGAGAGACTAGTGTTGCCGCCGACCCGCGGTCTCGGGCTTCAGTCGGACACCGAGGCCGAGAGCCACGCGTCGCACACCGCCTCGACGTGGCGGTGGTCGGTGCCGCAGCAGCCGCCGAGGACCGAGAGCCGCGGCAGGCTGTCCCGGAGCGCGACGTATTCGAGGGCGAGCTCCTCGGGGTTCCCCATGTCGAGCTCCTCCGCCTCGTCGAGCTCCGCATGGCTCAGCCGCGAGGCGTTCGCGCGCAGCCCCATCACGCGGTCCGTCCACGCCGTGCCGGGCTCGAGCACCGCGTCGAAGTGCGAGGGATGGGCGCAGTTGACCATGAAGTACGCCGGATACGCTTCGGTACGCGAGTCGAGCTCCTCGATCGCCTCGCGGAGCGATTGGCCGCTGGGCAGCCGCCCGTCGGTCTCGACGGTGAACGAGATCACGACCGGCATCCCGGCGGCGCGCGCGGCGCGGACGACACCGATCGCCTCGTCGGCGTAGGTCATCGTGATCGCCGTGACGAGATCGGCGGCGGTCTCGGCGAACGTCCCGATCTGCGGGGCGTGGTAGGACTCGGCCTCCTCCGCGGTCATCGTCTCGCCGACGACGTAGCCGTCGCCGCGCGGCCCGATGCACCCCGAGATCACGATGGGCGTGGCGTCCGTCCCGTACTCGTCCCGCAGCTCCTCGAGCAGCTCGACCGCACGCCGGTTGAGGTCGGCGAGGCGGTCGGGCGCGTGGCCGAGTCGCTCCGCCCAATCCGGGTTGGCGCGCCACGTCGCGGTCTCCAGCACGATGCCGACCTTCCGGTCGCGCGCGATCCTCGCGTACGGCTCGAAGTACCGCCGCAGCGCCTCCTCGCCGCCGTCGCGCGTGAGGAGGTCGTACGCCGCGAAGTGCGGCAGGTCGTGGCCGTCGTGGAAGATGAGGGTCGTCTCGAGGCCGCCGTCCGTGAGGAACGGCGTGCCGTCGAGTTGCGGAAGCCCGTCGCGATAGCGCGCGCGTCGCCCTGTTGCGCTCATCGCGGAACAGGGTAGAAGGGCACACGCCGCTCGGGCGGCCGGTTTTCCGTACTTCGCAGGTGTCCGACCGACGTCGGACGCCGGGCGCGCCGGCTACGCCGGTGTCTCGTCGTCCTCGGAGGCCGGCGGCTCGGGCGGCACGGTGACCGGCTCGGGCTGCACCTCGCCCTCGATCACGCGCATCTCGACCTTCGGCTCGTCGGGCCCCGCGTCCTCGCGCCGGTCGACGACGATCGTCGAGCCCTCCGTCAGCTCGCGGCCGAGCACGAAGTCGGCGAGCGGGTCCTCGATCAGCCGCTGGATCGCCCTGCGGAGCGGCCGCGCGCCCATGGCGGGGTCGTAGCCCTCCTCGACGAGCAGCTCCTTCGCGGCCGGCGTCAGCTCGACGGTCGAGCCGTGCACCGCCATCTGGTCGCGAAGGCGCTTCATCATCAGGTCGACGATCTGCAGGATCTCGTGCTTCTCGAGCTTGTGGAACACGATGATCTCGTCGATCCGGTTGAGCAGCTCCGGCCGGAAGACCTTCTTCAGCTCGCCCATCACGCGGGACTTCATGTCCTCGTACGTGAGGCCCTGCTCGTCGCCGACGTTGAAGCCGAGCGTCTGGTTCTTCGAGATCTGGGCCGCCCCGATGTTGGAGGTCATGATCACGATCGTGTTCCGGAAGTCGACCTTGCGCCCCTGGGCGTCGGTCAGCTTCCCGTCCTCCAGGATCTGCAGGAGGATGTTGAACACGTCCGGGTGCGCCTTCTCGATCTCGTCGAGGAGCAGCACGGAGTACGGCTTGCGGCGCACGGCCTCGGTGAGCTGGCCGCCCTCGTCGTAGCCGACGTAGCCCGGAGGGGAGCCGACGAGCCGGGACACGGAGTGCTTCTCCATGTACTCCGACATGTCGACCTGGATCATCGCGTCCTCGTCGCCGAACAGGAACTCCGCGAGCGTCCGCGCGAGCTCGGTCTTCCCCACGCCGGACGGGCCGAGGAAGATGAACGAGCCGGTCGGCCGCTTCGGGTCCTTGATCCCCGCGCGGGCGCGGCGGATCGCCTTCGAGACGGCGACGATCGCGGCCTCCTGCCCGATCACGCGCTTGTGGAGCTCCTCCTCCATGCGGACGAGCTTCTGGGACTCGGCCTCGGTGAGCTTGAAGACCGGGATGCCCGTCCACATCGAGACGATGTC
>DASXAW010000128.1:0-22753 GCA_036406535.1 Gaiella sp. | reverse complement strand
GCGGTCGACACAGTTGAAACAGACGTTCAGCTTGCCGCCGAGATACCACCTGGCGTACGGCAGGTCCCACTCGGAGAGCGTCTCGAAGGGCTGGAACCAGCTCACGCGCTCACGACCCTCGCGCTCCCAGAACGCGTCCGGCTCGAGGTCGTAGATGTCCGGCCGCGCGTTCGCCTCGGCCGCGAACGACGGGTCGGGCGGGAAGCGCCGCTCCTCGTCGAGCAGGGTCTCGATCGCCCGATCGCTCATCGGGCCGTTTCTACCACGCTCCGCGCCGGGTCGAGGTCGTACGGGAAGGTCGTGATCGTCTCGCAGCCGTCGTCGGTGACGAGCACGAGATCCTCGAGCCGAACGCCGCCGAAGCCGTGCCGGTAGAGGCCCGGCTCGAGCGTGATGACGTCGCCCGCGAGGAGCTCATGGCCCGTCCTCGAGAGGCCGGGCGCCTCGTGCACCTCGAGGCCGACTCCGTGTCCGAGCCCGTGGTTGAAGCCCTCGCGGAGCACGGCGCCCTCCTCGGCGGACAGTCGGGTCGGGTAGCCGAGGTCCTCGTAGAAGCGGCAGACGGTGCGGTAGAGCTCCGCCCCGTCCGCGCCCGGCGCGACGAGCCCGCGCACGACCTCGAGAGCCTCGCGCGTGTGCCCGTGCCATGTGACGAGCTCGGGATCGGGTGTCCCGACCGAGAAGGTCCGCGTCATGTCCGAGTAGCAGCCGCTCTCGAGATCGAGCGGGAAGAGGTCGCAGACGAGCACGTCGTCGTTCGCGACGCGCCCTGCGCCGATGTGATGTCCGTCCGCCGCCTGCGGGCCGTGGGCGACGATCGAGTCGTCGCTGCGGCATCCGTGCGCCGCGTACGCCTGCTCGGCCGCGGCGCGCAGGAGCTCCGAGGTGAGCGGCTCGCCGTCGACGAACCGGCCGCCTTCACCGGGCTCGGAGCGCGCGAGCAGCGACGCGATCGCCGCCTGGCCCGCCTCGGCTGCTCGCGAGGCGCGCCGGATGCCGTCGAGCTCGGGCGCCGACTTCCGCCTGCGCCGCTCGTCGAAGAAGCGCTGGTCAGGGACGAGCTCGACACCCGCGGCGCGGAGCGCGTCGCCGATCTGGAGCGGAAACGCACGGGGCACGCGCGCCCGGGTGACGCCGAGCGACTCGACCGAGCGCACCATCTGCGCCGGTCCGAGCTCGTAGTAGTCGATCCCCGAGGCGACGAGGTCGTCGACGGAGATGGTCTCGACGGGGACGATCTCCACGGTGTCGTCGACGACGGCGATCCGGTCGCCTTCGATGCTCCAGACGACCGCGATCCTCCGCTCGCCGATCTCGGCGTAGAGGAACGGGTCGCCGATCCGCAGCGGAAGCTCGTGGCGCAGCTCGGGACACCGCTCGGTGTCTCCGACGATCAGGAGGTCCATCCGCACGAGCCTATCGGCGGGTCGACCGCGGACGCGTGGGTAGGGTGAACCGCGTGACGACCGCGCTCGTCGAGCTCAGGCGACGGCTCGCGGAGGTCTCCGACCTCTCGCGGGCGGCGGGCGTCCTCGGCTGGGACCAGCGCGTGACCATGCCGCCGCTGGGGACCGAGGCGCGCGCCGATCAGCTCGCCACGCTCGGCCGCATCGCACACGAGCGGTTCACCGACGACGAGGTCGGGCGACTCCTCGACGAGGCCGAGCCCGACGTCTCGTCGCAGCCCTACGACTCGGACGACACGAGCCTCGTACGCGTCACCCGGCGGGACTGGGAGAAGGCCCGCCGGGTCCCGGCCGACCTGCGCGAGGAGATGACCCGCGAGGGCGCGCGTGGGCACCACGCCTGGGTCGAGGCTCGACGAGACAGCGACTACGCGTCGTTCCGCCCCTACCTCGAGCGCAACCTCGAGCTGAAGCGCCGCTACGTCGATTGCTTCGAGTGGTCGGACAGCCCGTACACGCCGCTCCTGGACGACTACGAGCCCGGGATGCTGACGACCGAGGTTCGCGAGGTGTTCTCGGTGCTCCGGCCGGCGCTCACCGACCTCGTCGCGGACGCGCCGGAGATCGACGCGTCCTTCCTGCGGGGCGAGTTCCCGGCGGGCGACCAGCGTGCGTTCGCCGAGCGCGTGCTCGGCGCGCTCGGCTTCGAGGACGGCGCCTGGCGACTCGACCCGACCGCGCATCCGTTCTGCACGTCGTTCTCGAACCGCGACGTCCGGCTGACGACCCGGTACCACCCTGACAACCTGGAGTCGGTCTGGTCGACGATGCACGAGGCGGGGCACGGGCTCTACGCACACGGGATCGCCGACTCGCTGCTCCGGTCGCCGCTCGGCGGCGCCCCCTCGCTCGGGCTCAACGAGTCGCAGTCGCGCACCTGGGAGAACCTCGTCGGGCGCAGCCGGCCGTTCTGGGAGCACTGGTTCGGCGCGCTCCAGGAGACGTTCCCGTCGCTCGGTGGCGTCGACATCGACTCGTTCGTCCGCGCGATCAACCGCGCCGAGCCAGGGTTGATCCGCGTCGACGCGGACGAGACCACCTACAGCCTCCACATCATCCTGCGCTTCGAGCTCGAGCAGGAGCTGCTCGAGGAGAAGGTCTCGCTCGACGACCTGCCCGAGGTCTGGAAAGCGCGGATGAAGGAGTTCCTCGGCGTGGACGTGCCCGACGACGCGCGCGGGGTGCTGCAGGACGTCCACTGGTCGGGCGGAGGGTTCGGGTACTTCCCGACGTACGCCCTGGGCAACGTGATCTCCCTGCAGATCTGGGCAGTCGTGCGGCGGGCGCTGCCGGACCTCGACGCGCAGCTCGCGGCCGGCGACCTCCGGCCGCTCTCCGACTGGTTGCGCGACAACCTCTACTCGCTCGGCCGGAAGCTGACCCCGAAGGAGACGATCGAGCGGCTCACCGGTTCGCCCGAGATCGACCCCGCGCCGTACCTCGACTACCTGCGCGCGAAGGTCGACGCCTCGACGCCGTGAACGTCCTCGGCGAGCGGGAGCGCGACGCGGTCGCGTCGGTCTTCTCGTCGCTCGAGCAGGACGTCGTCGTGACGCTCGAGCTCGGCCCCACGGCCTCGCCGGTGACCCTCCTCGCGCCGGGGGGTCGGGAGCTCGACACCGGCGCGCAGGCGCTCGCGGTGCTCGAGGACGTGTGCTCGCTGTCCGAGCGGGTGACGCTCGAGGTCGTCGAGCACGACGAGCCCGGCCCCTGGCCCCGCACCACGATCGGCCCCGGCCTCCGCTACCTCGGAATGCCGCTCGGCTACGAGCTCACGACGCTCGTCCACGGCATCGTCGAGGCGGGCCGTCTCGAGCCGTCGCTCACCGAGGCGTCGCGCGAGCGACTCGCCGGGCTCGAGCGCGACGTCGCGATCGACGTCTACGTCACGCCGACCTGACCGCATTGCCCGCCGGCCGTGCTGCTGGCGTACAAGCTCGCGCTCGCCTCGCCCCGCATCCACGCGAGGGGCATCGAGGCGTCGGAGTTCGCGGTCGACGCCGATCGGCACGGCGTCCACGCCGTGCCTGCGATCGTGGTCGACGACCGCTACGCCTGGGCGGGCTCGATCCCAGAGCCCGCGTTCGTCGACCGCGTCCTCGCCGCCCTCGGCGACTGACCTCCATACACTCAAACCCGTGGAAGCGATCGACCGCGCGAACGAGCTGCTCGAGCGGTACGCGAACCTCGCGCTCGCCGAGCTGCCCCGCGACGCGGCGATCTTCGACGCGCATACCCATCTGGGCAACGACATCGACGGGATGGTCGGCGACCGCGACGAGCTGCTCCAGATCCAGCGCGCGTACGGGATCGCGCGCTCGTTCGTCTTCTGCCTGGACGAGCCCGACCGCAAGCCCGCGTTCACTGCCGCCAACGACCGCACGCTCGCGCACGCCGCTGCGGCCCCGGAGGAGCTGCTCCCGTTCGTCCGGCTCGACCTCGACGACCGGCCCGTCGAGGAGGCGACGCGGTGCCTCGACCTCGGTGCCCGCGGGATCAAGCTCCACCCGCGCGCGCAGCGCTTCCTTCCCGACGACCCACGGCTCGAGCCGGTCTTCGAGCTCGCCGCCGACCGCCGGGTGCCGATCCTCATCCACGGCGGGCGCGGCCTGCCGCCGATCGCCGACTCGCTCGCCCGCCTCCTCGACCGCCATTGCCCGCCTGCGCTGATCATCGCGCACGCGGGGATCGTCGACCTCGCCGCCATGGCCCGGAACTTCGCCGGGCGCGCCGGGGTCTTCTTCGACACGTCGGTCTGGAGCCCGCTCGACCTGCTCGACCTCTATCGCCTCGTCCCGCCCGAGCAGGTGGTCTACGCGTCCGACTACCCCTACGGCCGCCAGCCGAACTCCCTGCTGATGGCCGTGCGAACGGCGCGCGCCTCCGGGCTGGACGAGCGCGAGCTGCGGGCGCTGTTCCGCGACACGGCCACCCGGATCGCGGACGGGCTCGATCCGGTCGAGCCCACCACGCCGCGCGGAGCCACGCAGCTCTCACATCCCGTCACGTTCCTGCGCATCAACCAGTACCTCACGATGGCCTCGGCGATGCTCTGGCTCCGGCACACGGCGGACACGTACGGCGTGATCGGGCTCGCGCTCAACGCCTGCGACGAGCGCTCGAACGGGTATCGCTCGGCGACCGACCAGCTGCGCGAGGTCCTGCTCGTCACGCGGGACCTCTGGGATCTCGCGTCGCAGATCGAGGACGAGAGCGGGCAGCGGCGCGCACAGCGCGGCGCCCTCCGGCTCGTGCACCTCGCGAGCGTCCTCTCGGTGACGAACGCGGCCTAGCCGAGCCGCTCCTCGAGCCACGCGTAGAGCGGGCCCTCCGCGTCGTCGAGGAGGCCCGGCTCGACCGCGCTGCCCGCGGCGACGAGGAGCTCCGCGACCGCGACGTAGTCTCCCGGCGCACCGTGGTTCCGCGAGCCGTGCGCCGCCCAGCCGAGCGCGACACCGGGCGTCGCCCGGAGCTCGAGGAGCCGCTCGACGAGCGCCGCGTCGCCGACCCAGGCGGCGTGCTCGACGAGCGAGCCCTCCGGCGACCCGCCCACGACGCCACGGAACCCGGGGCCGACCGCGTCCACGACCGCGTCGAGGTGCCCGCGGAGCGCTGCGAGGACGATGATCTCCTGCTGGTCCACGTCGAAGGTCGCCGGGAGCGGCGTCGTCGGCCGCTCACCTCGGGCGAGGGACTCGACCGCGGCGTCCGCTTCGTCCACCGCGGTGGAGGCGCCGAGCTCCGCGAGCGTTTCGGCGACGTCGTCGCGTCCGCGGAGGCGGGCGTGCTGGTAGGGCGTGCGCAGCGGGACATTCCCCCGCCACGTCTCGCCGCCGGGCCGGTCGAGGTCGGCGCCGTAGGCGGCGAGCAGCCGGATGAACTCCGGCCCGCGGCCACGGCGGACGGCGTGCGCGACGTGGGCGTGCTCGTTCGGGTCGGCGCCGGCCTCGAGGAGGAGTCGGACGTGCTCGAGGCGGTCGTCGTCGAGTGCGTGGGCGAGCGCGTTCGTCCCGCGCGTCGCCGCGCCGTGGGCAAGGAGCAGCTCCAGGCACGCCGTGCTCGCCGACTCGGTCGAGTGGTAGAGGGACTCGCCGTCGTCCGGATCGGCGCCGGCCTCGAGCAGCACCCGGGTGAGGTCGGGATCGTGCACGACGCCGGCGGCGCCGTAGAGCGCGGACATCGAGCCGTACTCGTTCTCGAAGCTCGCGTTCGGGTCGGCGCCGCGTTCGAGGAGCTCCTGGGCGAGCGTCGCGGACGGGAAGGACGAGTGGCAGACGTAGAGCAGCGGCGCCCAGCCGCGCGGCCCGCCTGGCGCGTTGGGATCGTCGCGCCAGACGCGACCGAGCGCCAATGCGACCCATGGGTCGTCGGCGATCTCGGGACGCGCCTCGAGCATCGTCTCGGCGCGCGTCCGCTGCCGACCGGTCGCCGCGAGCACGAACGACTCGGCCGTCGGCTCCACGGTCAGCCCAGCGCGGCGAGCGCCCGCTGAACGAGCGCTTCGAGCGCGCGCAGTTTCCAGCCCGTCTGCGGGTTGCCCGGCAGTCCGGCGAGCGGCTCGTCCGGGTCGAGCTCGCGCGGGACGTTCGCGACGCCGGCCGCGACGAGCCGCGTCTCCGAGCCGCGTCGCGCGGCCGCAACGGAGACGAGGGGGAACGAGAACGCCGCGCGCTCGCCGAGCCGCTCGTACGCCGCCGCGTCGGGCGGGTCGGGAAGCCGCACGGCGACGACCACCTCGCCGGGCTCGAGTGTCAGGAGCGAGCGGTTGTCCGCGGTCGGCGTGCGGTAGAGCTCCAGGAGCGGATGCTCACGCGCGCCCGACGCAGAGCGGATCTCGACGACCGCGCCGCTCGCTGCGAAGGCGGGCGCGAGGTCGGACGGATGGGCGGAGATGCAGTCGCCGGGCTCGAGGTTGTGACGGCGATGGTCGCCGATCTGCGCGTAGCACGTCTCGCCGCCGCCCAGCCAGCAGTGCCACTCCGCGCCGCGGTAGTACCAGCAGCGGGTGTGCTGGCAGAGGTTGCCTCCGACCGTCCCGACGTTCCGGAGCAGCGGCGACGCCGCGAGCGAGGCTGCGCGCCCGACGGCGGTGTACGCCGCGACGAGCGGCGAGGCAGCGAGCTCGGCGAGCGTCACGGTCGCGCCGACCCGGAGCCCGTCGTCGACCTCCTCGATCGTCCCGAGGCCGGCGCCCCGAAGGTCGACGAGGACGGTCGGCGAACGGATCCCGCGGTCGACCTGGCCCGCCAGGTCGGTGCCGCCGCCGAACGGCGCGCCGCCGTCCTCCGAGAGCAGCGCGAGCGCCTCGTCGAGGCTTGCGGGCCGCGCATACGTGCTCATGCGAGGGCCTCCAGGACGCGGGCGGGCGTCAGCGGCAGACCGGCCGCGCGGCGGCCGGTCGCGTGGGCGAACGCGTTGGCGATCGCGGCGGCGGTGGGGACGATCGGCGGCTCGCCGAGGCCTTTCGAGCCGAGGTTGGGCAGGTTCTCGTCGGGCACGTTGACGAAGTCCCAGACGATCTCGGGAACGTCCGCGATCGTCGGCAGCTTGTAGTCGTCGAGATGGCCGTTGACCGGGACGCCGGTCGTGGGGTCGACGATCAGATCCTCGGTCAACGCATAGCCGACCCCCTGGATCACGCCGCCCTCGAGTTGGCTGGACGCGGCGAGCGGGTTCACGATCCGCCCGACGTCGTGCACCGCGACGACCAGCTCGACCCGTACGACGCCCGTGCCCGGGTCGACCGCGACCTGCGCGATCTGGCAGCCGAACGTGTTGACCCTGAATCCCTCGGGGTTCGGCCCGCGCGCGCCCGACCCGTCGATCGTCGCGTTCCCGAGCTTCCCGGTGACCTCGACGACGTCCACGTCGAGCGCGCCGTCGCGGGAGCGGATCCGTCCATCGCGCACCGTGAGATCCGCGGCGGCGATCTCGAGCACGTCCGCGGCGAGGGAGAGGAGCGTGCGACGCACTTTCCCGGCAGCGCTCCGCACGGCCGGCATGACCGCCGGGGTCGTCATCGAGCCGCCGGAGACCGGGGCGTAGACGTTGGGGCCGGTGTCGCCGCCGCGCGCGACGACGTTCTCGAGCGCGAGTCCGAGCTCCTCCGCGGCGACCATTCGCGCCGAGGTGAGCGTCCCGGTGCCGATGTCCTGGATCCCCGTCGTGACGAGCGCCCGCCCGTCGGCGTCGAGCCTGACCGTCGCGTGCGCGGGCGGGCCGCCGCCGCCCCACCAGATCTGCGTGGCGCACCCCATTCCGCGAAGAAGCCCGTCGGGCTGCGAGGCGCGCAGCGCGTCACGCTCAGACCAGCGGGCGAGCTCGGCCGCCCGGTCGTAGCAGGCGAGCAGGCGCTTGCTCGAGTACGGGAGCCCCGAGCCCTGGTCCCGCTCGACGTGGTTCAGGCGGCGCAACTCGAGCGGATCGAGGTCGAGCGCGGCGGCCAGCTCGTCCATCGCCTGCTCGAAAACGGTGACGCCCTCCGTGACCCCGGGCGCACGGAAGGCGTTCTGCGCGCGGAGGCTCGTACGGACGGGGAACGTCATCGCACGGACGTTCTCGCAGGCGTAGAGCGAGAGCGCCGGCTCGGAAACGGAGAAGATCCAGCCCGCGGCGCCCATCTCGACCACGGCAGCAAGCTCGATGCCCAGGAGCGTCCCGTCGCGCCGCGCTCCGAGGGTCACGGTCTGGCGCGTCCGTGCGCGGCGCCCGCCGACGACCTGGTCCTCGTGCCGCGACAGCGCGAGCCGGACGGGCCGTCCGGTGGCGCGGGCGAGCTCCGCGGCGAGGAGCGCCTCGACCCCCGCGCCCTGCTTCCCGCCGAATCCGCCGCCGATGAACTCGGAGATCACGCGGACACGCTCCGGCACGAGCTCGAAGCGACGGGCGAGCTCGCGGCGCGCGTCGAACATGCCCTGCGTCGAGATCCAGGCGGTCAGCCCGTCGTCCTGCCAGTGGACGACGGCCGCGTGCGGCTCGAGCGGGCTCTGGACATGCGCCGGCGTCTCGCACGTGAGCTCGATCCGGGCGTCGGCGGACGCGAGCGCGGCGTCTGGGTCGCCGCGGACGACCTCGCGAGGCTCCTCCGTGAAGCGCTGCTCGGTCAGGCCCTCGTCGAGGAGGAGCGGCGCGCGCTCCTCGAGCTCGAGGGCGAGCGCGAGCAGCCCCGCCTCGGCGGCGTCGGGCGTGTCCGCGGCGACGACCGCGATCGGCTCGCCTGCCCAGGCCGGCTCCGCCGTCAGGGGCGGGTCGCCGCTCATCGTGAACGGCCCGTCCGGCCCGAGGACCGCGCGCACGCCGGGCGTGCGCCGCGCGGCGTCGAGATCGACCCGCGTCACCCGGCAGCGGGAGACCGGCGCGCGGAGCACGCGTGCGTGGAGCATCCCCGGGAGCGCGACGTCGACCGTGTAGCGCGCGCCGCCGCTCGCGCGAAGCGGGCCGTCATGCCGGGTCGCCGGCTGTCCCACGACGGCCAGCTCCGCGTCGTCCGGCCACGTCTCGAGGTCGTCGTCCTCGTCGACGAGCACCCAGACGTCCTCGAACCGCCCTTCCATCTCGCGCTGTGACTTGACGAAGCGGGGTCTCATGCCAGAGCCTGGCCCGAGGCGCGGAGCACCGCCCGCTCGATCTTCGGATACGCGCCGCAGCGGCAGAGGTTCCCCGCGAGCGCGCCGCGGATCTCCTCGCGTGTCGGCGTCGGCGTCATCGAGAGGAGCGCGCTCGCCGAGATCATCTGGCCCGGCGTGCAGAAGCCGCACTGCAGTGCGTCCTCGGCGACGAAGGCGTCGCGCAGTTGCGTGGCCTCGCGGGCGAGCCCCTCGATCGTCGTCACCGCTCGGCCTTCCGCCGCGCCGACCGGGAGGAGACACGAGACGACGGGCTTTCCGTCGAGCAGCACCGCGCACGCGCCGCAGGCTCCCTCCCCGCAGCCGAGCTTCGCCCCCGTGAGTGCGAGATCCTCACGCAGCACCGTGAGCAGGCGCCGGGCGGGCGGCACGTCGAGAGCGTGCGTCTCCCCGTTGACGTCGAGCATGACCGGCATCCCGCAAGCAGTACCAGACCCAATCGAGCGGCCGTCGACTACCCTCGGGCGGATGGCGGGCGCGGGTCGCTCCAAGCTTCGGTCTGTAACCTGCGCCCTTCTCGTCGGCGCCCTCGCACTTGCGATAGGGGGCTGTGGCGGGGGAGGCGACGACTCCCAGACGACACCGGGCTGCGACGACGTCGACGCGCCCGCGCCGCGGGACGACGGTGGCCGGACAGCTCCCGCAGCGCCACTCGACGCCTCGAAGACCTGGACGCTGTCGTTCGACACGTCGTGCGGGACGTTCGTCGTGACGCTCGACCTCGACTCGGCGCCGAACACCGCGGCCTCGCTCGTGTCACTCGCCCGCGACGGCTACTTCGACGACACGGAGTTCCACCGGATCGTGCCGGGCTTCGTGATCCAGGGCGGCGACCCGACCCAGTCGGGCAACGGCGGGCCCGGATACTCGACACGTGACGCTCCTGCCCCCGACGCGGCGTACACGAAGGGAGTCGTGGCGATGGCCAAGACCGCGACCGAGCCGCCGGGCACCGCAGGCAGCCAGTTCTTCGTCGTGACGGGCGCCGACGCGGGCCTGCCGCCCGAATACGCAGTCGTCGGCACGGTCACGAGCGGGCTCGACGTGGTCGAGCGGATCGGGAAGCTCGGCGACCCGGCGACCGAGCAGCCCACGCAGCCCGTCGTGATCGACTCGGTGACGGTCGGCTCCGGATCGTGAGCCGGGTCGGCGCGGTCGTGCTCGCGGCGGGCGCGGCAACGCGCTTCGGCGCCCCGAAGCAGGAGCAGCTTCTCCCGGACGTCCTCCGTCGCGTCGCGGAGAGCCCCGTCGACGAAGTGGTCGTGGTCGAGGGTGCGTACCGTCTTCGGAGCACCGTGTCGCAGAGTCGCGCCCGCCTCGTGCACTGCCCCGATTGGGAGCGCGGGCCGGGAGCGTCGCTGCGCTGCGGGCTCGCGGTCCTCTCCGACGAGGTCGAGGCTGCGGTCGTCGTGCTCGCCGACGGGCCGCGGCTCGCCGCCGAGTCCATGGCACGCGTGATCCGGAGCTGGGAGCAATGCGGCGGCGACGTCGTGGCCGCGTCGTACCGCGGGGTGCGCGGCCATCCCCTTCTCCTCGCCCGCTCCCGCTGGGCCGGCGTTCCGGACGAGGGCTTGCGCGTCGTCACACCCCGGCTCGTCCCCTGCGACGACCTGGGAGATCCGGGCGACGTCGATACGCCGGACGATCTCGCGGCCCTCGAAGACGACTGAACACCCTGATACGTTCGCGCCGTGGGGCGGATCGCGGCGGGCTGGCATCTCGCGAAGCTGAGCCTGCGCGTCGTCTGGAGCGACGGCTCGTTGAGTGCGCTCGTCGTGCTCGGCGGGATCGCCTCGGGCGCCGTCGCGCTGGCGTTCCTCGTGCCCGCGGCCGTCGCGTACGAGATCGAGGAGAAGGTGCTCGCGGCGATCATCACCGCGATCGGCGTCTACCTCGCGACGCTCGTGGCGACGTACTTCGCCGTGGCGCTCGCCGCTGCGGCGGCCGAGGTACTGGACGGGCGCGACGCCACGGTGCGGGGCGGGATGGCCGTCGCGTCGCGCGTGACGGGCCCGATCGCGGGGTGGGCGCTCGTGCTCACGACCGTCAACCTGGTGCTCCAGCTCTTGCGCGAGCGCGCCGGGATCCTCGGCAGCCTGCTGCTCGGCGCAGCGAGTGTTGCGTGGAGCCTGGCAACGTTCCTCGTCGTGCCGATCCTCGCGCTCGAGGGTCTCGGCCCGCTCCAGGCGCTCGACCGCTCGTCCGCGCTCTTTCGCGCGAAGTGGGGCGAGCAGCTCGTCGGCACCGCCTCGATCGGGCTCCTGTTCGCGCTGTTCGGGACGGTGCCCGCCATCCTGCTGGTGTTCCTGGGGCTCGCGTCGGGGTCGACGCCGGTCGCGGTGGCATGCGTCGTCGTCGGGATCCTCGGCGCGGTGGCCGCCGGCGTCCTCGGCAGTGCGGCCCGCTCGGTCTTCGCGGTCGCGCTGTATCGCTACGCGGCAGGCGCCGGTCCGACCGGCCCGTTCACGACCGCCGACCTCGAGCTGGCGGTCGCACGCAAGGGCTGGACGCGCAGGGTCTAGAGCGGAGCGGCGCCGGGGTCGGTCGAGCGGAGCTGGGCGAGCTTCTCCATCAAGCCCGGCGGCATCCGCTCGGCCGCGGTCGTGCGCACGTAGACACGCAGGGTCTCCTCGAAGCGGTAGCGCCGGCGGCAGTAGTCGCAGCCGTTCAGGTGCTCCTCCGCCTCGACGACCTCCACGGCCGTCAACTCACGGTCGAGGTAGCCCTGGAGCAAGCGTTCGCATTTGCCGCAATCACTCATTGACTGCCTCTTCGGCGAGCCGTGCCTTCAAGAGCCGGCGTCCACGATGCAGCCTGGACATGACGGTGCCCATCGGGATGTCGAGGATCTGCGCGGCGTCGGCGTAGCTGAAGTCGCCGATGTCGACGAGGACGACGACGTCGCGAAAGTCGTGGGGGACGTCGGCGAGGGCGTTCACGATCGAGTCCTGGGAGAGACGCTCCACGACGCGGTCCTGGTCGAGCACCTGCTCGCCGGCGGACTCGACCATCTTGTTGGCGAGGAAGTAGTCGCTCTCCTCGAGGGGAGTCTCGTCCGGCCGGCGCTGGAGCCGGCGCCCCCGGTCGACGTTGAGGTTCGTGAGGATCCGGAGGAGCCAGGCCCGGAGGTTCGTGCCGGGCGTGTAGGACTGCCAGCTCCGAAACGCCCTTGCATACGTGTCCTGGACAAGATCCTCTGCTTCCTCGCGGGTGGAGACGAAACGTCGTGCGACTCGGTAGACCTGATCCGCGAGCGCGAGGGCCTCTTCCTCGAACCGCACCCGGTCGCGGGCTTCGCTCGCGACCCGGCGCGCCCCGTCTGGCTCGGCCGTCTCCGCCTCACCCACCGGGCTACCGTAGCAGCGTACGGAAGCATGAACGGCCCGCCGGTCGCGCCTATTCCCGGCGCGGCTCAGACGGCCAGACGCTCGTGAAAGCCCGAGCCCGAGAGTGCCCCGGCGAGCGCCTCCCGAGTGGTCACGTCGTCGTCCCACGTGAGGGTCACCTCGCCCAAGAGGTTCGCCTGCGCGGCGGCAAGCCCCGGCTGGTCCTCGAGTGCCGTCGCGAGCCTGAGGACGCAGCGCTCGCAGCGGATGCCGGTGACGAGGAGCGTGTCGGTGACCGTCGCCATCAGGCCGATCGTACCGCCGTGGCGCCTCCGAGCCGGAGCTCCGCTCCGGCGAGCGCGATCACGAGCGGGTCGTGGGTCGCGCAGACGACCGTCGTCCCGTGCTCGCGGGCGAGGTCGGCGAGCAGGCCACCGATCGCGAGCGTCGTGACGCTGTCGAGACGCGCAGTCGGCTCGTCCGCGATGAGGAGGGACGGGCCGGCCGCGATCGCCCGCGCGAGCGCCACCCGCTCGCGCTCGCCCGCCGACAACCGGGCGACGGAGCGCTCCGCGTGGTCGGCGAGGCCGACGATCGCGAGCGCGTCGATCGTCCGCTCGTGCACCTCGACGCCCTCGACACCTCGGAGCGCCAGCGACAGCTCGACGTTCTCCCGGGCGGTCAGCGCGCTCGAGAGCCCCGGCACCTGGCCGACCACGCCAATCGACTCGCGACGGAACGCGGCCCGGGCGTCGCGGTCGAGCGCGGAGAGCACGACGTCGCCGACGACGATCTCGCCCTCGTCGGGGGTGTCGAGACCGGCGAGAAGGGCGAGGAGCGTCGACTTGCCGGAGCCCGACGGCCCGGTCACCGCCGTGAGCATGCCGGGCCGGAACACGGCGTCGAGTCGTTCGAGGGCGATCTCCGTTCCGAACCTGCGGCTCACCCCGCGGGCCTCGACGACCATGCCGGCGGCGGTGACCGGCGCCTCGTAGTCGACCGGAGCGGCGGGGGCGTCGCTCTCCGTCGGACGCAGCTCGACCACGCCGCGGCGGACACGGACGACGGCGCGATCGCCGATCCCGGCCTCCCGCAGCGACTCCTCCGGGACGTGCAGCCAGCCTCCGCGCCCGATCACGATCGTCTGCCGGTCGGCCAGCCGCTCCTCGCCGACCCGGCCGTCCCGCACCTGGACGACGCGATCCGCGATGTCGCCCGAGGCCGGGTCGTGGCTCACGACGAGCGCGGCGGCGCCCGCGTCGCGCGCGAGCTCCCGGAGCAGGTCGAGCACGCCGCGTGCCGTCGTCTCGTCGAGCTCGCCGGTCGGCTCGTCCGCGACCAGGAGCGCCGGCCGGTGCGCGAGCGCGGCACACAGCGCGATGCGCTGCTGCTCACCGCCGGACAGCTCGCCCGGGCGGGAGCTCCTCCGGTCGAGCAACCCCACACGCTCGAGCAGCTCGTCCGCACGGCGGCTTCGCTCTTCGTGTGGGACGCCGCGCAGGCCCAGCGGCAGCGCGACGAGCTCCTCCGCCGTGAGATCCGCCGACAGCGCACGCCAGTAGTGCTGGTCGGCGTAGCCGACGACGCGCGAGCGGTGGCGCGCGACGATCGACGTGCGCGCCGCCCCGAGGTCGACGCCGTCGACCAGCGCCAGCCCGGCCGACGGTCGCTGGAGGCCAGCGACGACCCGGACGAGCGTCGACTTCCCCGCGCCGCTCGGCCCGAGCACCACGCAGACCTCGCCCTGCTCGACCGCGAGGGTCATTCCCCGCAGCGCTGCGACGCCTCCGTCCTCGGACGGATGGACGACGAAGACGTCGCGGAGGTCGACGAGACTCATGCTTCCGTCCCGATCCGCCCCGGCCCGCGCGGGTCCGAGAACGCGTGCCGCGTCGTGAGGGCGACGAAGGCGACCACGGCCGCCGCGAACGCGGCGCCACCGAGGACGAGCACGAGCGGGTCGACGGTCGTCGCGAGAGGCGGCTCGGGCTGGTCCGCCCGTGCGGTCACGGAGACGACCCGGGTGACGAGCACCGCGAGCAGGGCGCCGGCGACGACGCCCGCGAGCACGCCCATGCCCGCGACGAGCGCCGCACGCGTGGCGACGACCCGACGGAGCAGACTCGGTGTCGCTCCCTGCGCCTCGAGGTCGACGAGGTCGCCCCGATCGTCCCGCAGGTCGGCGCGGATCGCGAGGACGAGGCCCCAGACCGCGAGCGCGAGCGCGGTGAGCGCCGCGGCGGCGAGCGCGAGCAGCGTCCCGTGGCCGAGCGGATCACGCCGTGCGTCCGCCTCGAGCGCCGCGCGAGAGCGCTTCTCGAGAGCGGCGAACGGCCGCTGCGCCAGCGCGGCGTCGACTCGATGCTGCTCTCCGTCGGCGACGTCGAGCCAGAGCTCGGAGACGGGTGCGGCGCCGGGCGCGCTCGTATTCACCGCGGTGGTCAGCGCGTCGAGGTCCGCGACAACCGCGTCGCCGGTCGTGCCGGGGATCCGGTCGACGACCGCGCCGATGCGCACCTCGACGGGCTCGCCGCCGATGCGTAGCGGCAGCGTGCCGCCGACCCCGCCCGCGAGCGAGCCGAGCGCCCGCGTGACGACGGCCGGAGGCGGATCGCCGTCGTTCGGCTGGCGCGGGCGGACGAGCGCCTGGCGCTCGGGTGTGATCGTGTAGCTCACCCGGATCGTTCCGTCCGCGCCGTCGGCCGAGGTCACGCCGCCCTGCCCGATCCAGCCGTCGAGCGAGACGCCCTTCATGCGGAGCGTCGTCGAGCCGCGGAGTGCGGTGCCCTCGTCGGAGCCACGCTCGAGGATGCGCGGCGGGACGAGCACCAGCTCGACGAGCTTCCCGCCTCGGGCGCTCGCGGGAAGCGTCGTCCGCAGCACCTCCGCCCGGTGCGCGTCGGAGTCGCCGAGATCGACGCTGCGGAAGACGCCGTCGCGCCCCTCGATCACTGCTCGGAACGAGACAAGCCCTGGGTCGACGGAGAGAGCCACCGTCCGTCCGAGGAGCCGGCCGCGCAGCGCCGTCGGGCCCGAGGGCTCGACCGTTCGCACGAGCGTCGTGCGGCTGACGCCCCAGTCGGAGCGCCAGAGCGGCATCGCCGCGAGCGCCGCGGGCGCGAGGCCGAGCACGGTCACCCCGGACACGGCGGCGGACGGGCCGGCGCTGGCGGTCAACCGCACGACGGGACGGACGGACTCGACGCCGGGAATCGCCTCGAAGCGGGTGAGCGGCGCTGCCTGGAGGACGGGGACGAGGGAGCTGAGGTTCTCGCTCACGACGACGTCCGCGGGCACCGCGAACGCCGCCTGGTCGCGCTCGCCGGAGGCGAGGGTCGAGCGGTAGGCCTCGGCGAGGCAGGCGAGCGCCAGCGCGAGCGCGAGGAAGGCGGCGGCGGTACCGGCCGCGCCCGGGGAGCGGGCGAGCGAGACGCCGGCGAGCCGCGCGCCGCGGCTACTTCCACCGCGCGCGAGCGTCCGGCCGAGCGCAGGGAGCAGACGTGCCGCGGCGACCGCCGCCGCGAACGCGACGAGTCCGGGCAGGACGAGCAGCGAGACTGCGGCCGTGCCACCCGAGGCGAGCTCGTCGGGATCGACCGACCCGCTCGCGAGGATCCCGATCGCCGCCACGGAGGCGACCACCGCCGCGACGTCGACCGCGGAGACCCTCCGGTCGGCGTCGCCCCCGACCGAGACGGCGATCGCGATCACGCAGGCCGCGACGACGGCGACGGCGAGACCGAGGAGGAGCCCCGTGGGTGAGAGAAGGCTCTCCGCGAGGACCGCGCCGACCGGCGCACCGGACGCGGCCGCTGCGATGCCGCCGGCGACGATGCCGACGATCCACCCGACGACCGCCCCGCCGAAGCCGACGGCGGCGCTCTCGGTGGCGGTCAGCAGGACGCGTTGCCACGCCTGCGCGCCGTGCCAGGTCAGGCGTCGGCGTGCCGCCGCGAGGTCGCGTCGCATGGCGCCCGCCGCGAGAACGGCGAACGCGACGAGCAGCGCCGCGGCCTCCCCGCCGACGAGCAGCAGGCGGCGGCCCGCGACCGTCGTGGCCCGCTGCGACGCCTCGAGCTCCTGCGTGGGGAGGGTCAGCGACCAGGAGGGCGAGCTCGCCTGCAGCTCGGCGCGGGCGCGGTCGGCATCCGAGAGGAGGTCGTCGACCTGCCAGAGCCGCGGCGTCCCTGCGGAGAGCGGCTGCACCCAGGCGTAGCTCCGGTACGTCTGGGCGAGCACCGGCGACGAGACGAGGCCGGCGACGCCCTCGGCGACGACGAGCGGGGCCGGCGCCGGGCGGTGGTACCTGGAGGAGCGTTGCAGCGCGGGAGCGATCTGGGCGTCGGCGAGCGCGTTGTCGCTGGGCGTGAGGAAGTCGCCGAAGAGCTGCCGCGAGCGAAGCACCGCGGTGCCGACCTGGACGACGCGCAGACCGGGCACGTCCGGAAGCCGTCCGACGCCGCGCAGGCGGAGCACCTCACAGCGCTCGGGGCGACAGGCGTGCGGCAGCCGGCCGCTGCGAAGCAGGACGTACGGCGCCAAGCCGTCCACCGCGGCGAGTCCCACGAACGCCCCGCCGACGGTGCCTTCGCGGACCAGTGCGATCGAGGTCGGCTCTCCGAGCGGGAGCGGTGCGAGCGCGCCCCGTGCTGCGCGGTCGAGTCCCCGCCAGTCGTCCTCCGGGCCTGCGGGGACGCCGAACCACACGGCACGCGCCGCACGCGCGGCGGAGGGCAGCCGGTCGACGTCCTGTGCGAGTGCGCGGTCCTTGGCGACGGTCGTGCCGGCGAGGATCAGCGCGAGGACGGCAGCGGCCGCGGTGATTCCGAGCGCCGCGACGAGGGCGCCGCCCTCCCGCCGCCGAAGGCGCCTGCCCGCGAGCCCGAGGACGTAGCCGGCGCTCCTCATCGACGACTCCGTCGGGTCGCGCTGCGCCGCCGGTAGCTGGACGCCTTCGCCCGGCCCCCACAGACCTGCATCGAGCACCAGCTCGAGGAGCGGTTACGCGACCCGTCGTAGAACACCCAGCCGCAGGTCTCCTGCCGACAGGCCTTGAGACGCTCCCAGGTGCCGGCGGCCTGGGCCTCGGCGAGCACCGCGACGATCGCCGCGAGGCCGCCGCGGGCGCCCTCCGCCGACGGCACGAGGCGCGGCCGCCCGGCGACGAGTCGGAGCGCCAGCGGGAACCCGCGCAGCGCCGCGTCGATCGCCTTTCTCCGTGCCGGAGCGGGCGGGGTCCCGAGCGTGTTGGCGAGCGCGAGCTCCCGCAGCGCCGAGCGCAGCGCACGCGCCTCGACGAAGAGCGCCGTGTCGACGGCGTCGGTGGGGCTCGCGAGGCCCCGGCCGGCCAGCCATGCGGCCACCTCCTCGGGTGTGGCGACGTCGTCCTGGTCGAAGTCCGGGATCTCCGTGTTGACGAAGTCCTGGACGAGTCGGAGCGGCTGCGGCGCCGGCGCGCGACCGCCCGGCTGGAAGTGGTCGGTCACGGCGCGACGGTACCGGCGGCCTCGTAACCGGTCAAGCGGAAACGGAGGTGACTCCGTGCCCGGCGTCAGCGTGACGAGGGTTGGCGGCCCTTGACGCCGTGCACCGGCCGTCCGGCCGCCTCCCACGCGTAGTACGACGCGCTCGGGCCGAAGGACGCGGCATACGAGACGACCCGCGGGTTCCTCCCGACCTCCTTCGCACGTTGCGCATGCCAGAGGAGGTTGGGGTCGTCGCGCTCCTGCCACACGAGCACGAGGTGCGCGGCGGTCATGAACTCGGCGACGAAGGAGCAGCCGTTGGCGGGGCAGGGGAACGGGTCGGTGCTAACGCACCACCAGCCGGTGTGGTCGTCGTCGCCCTCGTCCCGCCAGAGCGCCTCGTCCGTGTCGAGCTCGTCCTCGGTGAGGACGACCGAGCCCGGCCGCGTTTCCTCCCATTCCACGCCAGCACAATAGATGCGATGAGCGAGCGCACCCTCGCGATCGTCCTGTCAGGCGGGGGGATGAACGGCCTCCTCCTCGAGCTCGGGTTCCTGCGCCGGCTGCGCGCGGACCCTCTCTGGGAATCCGTGGGCTGGATCTACGGCACGTCCGCCGGTGCGCTCACCGGCGTGATGGCGGTGGTCGACCGGCTCGACGCGCTGGAGCGGTTCGTGCTGGAGCTCGCCCCGGACGAGACCTTTCGCCCGAACCGCCTCTGGCAGCTCCCGCTGACGGGGCTCCACGACTACGCGCTCCCCGACACGATCGCCGAGCGGCTCGGGCCGGTCGACGAGCTCGCGCGTGACGTCGTCGACGCCGCGATCGAGCTCGTCGTGTGCGTGACGGACGTCTCGGACGGCGAGATCGACGAGCGGCGCGCCTACGAGCGCCTGTACTCGAGCCGCACGACCGAGCCGGACGAGCTCGCGCGCGCCGTACTCGCCTCCGCAGCGATCAGCGCGCTCGTCCTGCCGATCCGGGTCGGCGACGTGATCGGAACCGACGGCGGGTGGGTGCGCAACTTCCCGCTCGGCCACGCGTACGACAACCCCGCGGTGCAGGAGATCGTCGGCTTCCAGTACGTCCCTCAGCCGGCGCGTGGCGGAGGCGAGAACCTCGCGCGGCTGCGCCGGCGGCTCGAGCCGTTCCGCGCCGTCCCGCCCGTTCGTGCGCTGCTCGGGGAGGTCCGCGCTGCCGAGGAGCGCCAGCAGCGGGGCGAGCCGGGGCATCTCGCGGAGATGATCGGTCGACTGATGCGCGTCACCGTCGCGCGGAACACGACCCTCGAGGTCCGCTCCGCCGAGGAGAAGGACGCCTCGGTGCGCGAGCTCGAGGCGCTCCGCGAGGACGTCCTGCGCTCGGTGCGCCGCCACGCCGCGCCGTGGCGGCGGGGTCGAGCGGTGAGGGACGTCGAGGAGCGCTTCGCCGCGGCGCGGTTCCCGTTCCGGCACGATCGCGCCCTCCCGCTGACGATCGTGCGCGGCAGCGCAGGCGAGCTCGCCCTCGACCCGAGCTTCCGCTCCGGGCTCGAGTGGCCGGTGGAGACGAAGCGCGCCCTCATCGAGCGCGGCCGCGATCTCGCCGGCGACGCGCTGCGCGGACGCGCGAGGAACTAGGTGGGGGAGCGGTCGCTCCCCCACCTTCGCAGGGCGGGCAGGCATCCCCCTGCGTCTCGTGCCCGGCCCCCGGGGAGAGTGGGAACCGGGGGCGAGTCCTCTATCCGTTCGGGTTCTCGGGCATTCGCGCGAGCTCGACGCTCTTCGTCGATCGCTTGCCGTCCTTGTTCACGACGGTGACGCTGACCGTGTCGCCGGGCTTGTGCGCGGCGATCATGTCGCGCAGCTGGTCGACGGACGTGACGTCCTTGCCGCCGACTGCGACGATCATGTCCCCGCCCAGCTCGTAGCTCTCGCCCGCGACGACGACCTGGGTCGTGCCGCCGACGATGCCGGCCTTGGCCGCGGGGCTGCCCGGCTTGACCGCGGCGACGAGCACGCCCTGCTTCGCGGGAAGGCGAAGCACCGCAGCGACGTCGGGCTGAACGTCCTCGAGCGTGACGCCCAGGAAGGCCCGGTCGACCTTGCCGTCGTCCAGCAGCTGCGCGACGACGCTCTTCACCGTGTTCGAGGGGACGGCGAACCCGATGCCCACGTTCCCGCCGCCGCCGTTCGCGGTCTCGATCTGCGAGTTGACGCCGATCACGCGGCCCTCCGCGTCGATCAGCGGGCCGCCGGAGTTGCCGCTGTTGATCGGCGCGTCCGTCTGGATCACGTGATCGATCGTGAAGTCGTTCGGCGCGCTGACCTCGCGCTGCAAGGCGCTCACGATGCCGGCGGTGACGGTGCGCTCGAGACCGAACGGATTCCCGATCGCGACGACAGGGTCGCCGACCTGGACCTGGTCCGAGTCGGCGAGCGAGAGAGGCGTCAGGGCCTTCGCATCGACCTTCACCTTGAGGAGGGCGAGATCGGTGGAGGGGTCGGTTCCGACGACCTTCGCCGAGACCGTCTCCTGGTTCGAGAAGCTGACCTCGATCGAGGTGCCGCCCTGGACGACGTGGTAGTTCGTGACGACGTGCCCGTCCTTGTCGATCACGAAGCCCGAGCCGAGCGCGCGCTGCGTGTTGCCGGGAACGGGGTCGCCGAACAGGTCGGTGCTGGGCGCGCCGCGCGACGTGGAGACGATCTGGACCACGCCGGGCGCGCTGCGCTTGTAGATCTCCGCGACGTCGATCGTCGTCGGGCCCGTGGAGGCGCTCCTGACATCGGTCGGGATCGGCGCCGCGACCTCCGCGGTCGGCGCGGTGTCGTCGAACGCACCGAGGGCCCAGGCGCCGCCGAGCGCCGCGCTGGCGCCGAGAAGGGAAGCAGCGACCAGCGCGGCAATGGGCTTGGCGGCTGACGCAGCTCTGCCGGGGCGCTGACCGGAAGGTGCGTCGGGGTGAGACGGCGTCTCGGCGTTGCCCACGCCATCCGTTATAGGCGGGCTGCCGTGAACTCAGGGTTCAGGGCAGTTAAGAACGCGTTGTCGGCCCGGGGAGCCGCCTCGCGAAGCTCTATGCGGGCGTCGCGGCGAGCACGACGGTCTTCACGACCTGCTCGCGGTCCTCGCCGAGCGCGTCGTCGAGCTTGCGGCCGAGCTCGCCCGAGGCGAACAGCTCCTCGGTGATGTCGGCGCCGCCGATCAGCTCCCCCCTGACGAAGACCTGAGGGATCGTCGGCCAGTCGGTGAGGGCCGAGAGCTCCTGCCTGATCCGGGGATCGGGGAGGATGTCGACCGCGGTGATCGGCGCGCCGGCGCCCCACAGCGCCTGGAGCGCGCGGAGCGAGTTCCCGCACGCCGGTCGCTCCGGCGTTCCCTTCATGAAGATCGCGACGGGCTCGCCGTCGATCACCTGCTGGATCTCGTCACGCAGCGTCATCTCTGTCCCTTCGTCGTGATTCGCAGCTCGTGGATCGAGCCGTCGGCCAGTGGTGCCGCGAGTGCGCGGTTGACGAGTCGGTGCTGCTCGACGAGCGACAGCCCCTCGAACGTCGTGCTCCCGACGGTGACGTGGAAGTGGTCGCCGTCGCCCGTGCGGTCGACGACGTCCACGCTCGCGTCGGGGAACGTCTCCTCGAGGAGGGCCCGGATCGTCTCGCTGACCATCGGCAATCATGCTAACGACGGTGCCTCTCGGCTCCTTCCTGCTCTCCGTCCCCGAGCGCCTCGTCCGCTCGGTCGCCGCGCTGCTCGGCGGCGTCCTGCACGAGACGTTCGCGCTCGCGCTGCCGCGGGTCGTTCGGCAGTCGCGTCTGTACGAGGCAACTGCGAAGAACCTGCTGCGGGTCACGATCGAGCTCGTCGGCGGAGTCGAGGCCCGGATCGCGACCGAGGCCGAGTTCGAGCCCGATCCGGGCCGGCTCGCCGTGCGGAAGGGCGTCGGCAACGCCGTCGAGCTCGGCTCGATCGCGGCGTTCGGCTTCTCGCCGCTCTGGATCCTCGCCGCGGCGGCCGACGTGACGCACGGCTCACGCGTCTACCTCGACGCATACGTCACCGAGCTCGTGAGGGCCGGGGCGCTGCCCGAGGGGTCGTCGCCGGGCTCCGCCGACGAGCTTCTCGGCGCGCTCGAGCGCGTGTCGGGCACGACCGCCCGGCTCGTGGACATCCCGCCGCTCGAGCTGCCCGCGCTGCGGCAGTCGCTCGCGGACATCCGCCGCGACGCGGCGTCGTTGCCCGGCCCGGACGACCTCGCCCATGTGTACGCGGCGCTCCGGGTGGCTGCGCTCCGCGAGCACACCAGCCTCCTCGCCGTCTCGGTGGGACTCGGCATCGCGTTCTTCAACTCGGCCCGTCACGTCGGGCGCCAGCATCTCCTCGACCCGTACCGCGAGGATCTCGGGCCCGTGCACGACGAGGGGTTGGGCGCGTACGCGCGCCGCGTCTCGCGGCCGTACGCGGAGGCCGTCGCCCGGCACTTCGACACGGAGACGCCCTCGCTCACCGAGCGCGGGCTCGACCGTCTCCACCGCGGGACGCCGTGACAGCCTCTCCATGCGAGGTGATGTATACTCCGCTGTATGCGTCGCAAACAGATCTACCTCGACGAGGCGAGCGAGCGGGCGCTCAAGCGGCTCGCGGCGCGTACCGGACGCTCCGAGGCCTCGCTGATCCGGGAGGCGCTGAAGCGCTATCTCGTCTCCGGCGGCGACCACGACGACGACCCGCTCGAGCGGCTGATCGGGCTCGTTCCGGACGAGGCGGGCCCCGACGACGTCGCCGAGGAGCACGACCACTACCTCTACGGCGCCCCCAAGGAGCGGGCCTGAGGGTCGTCTACGCCGACTCCGGCGCGTTCATCGCGCTCCTCTGGCGTCGCGACCGCG
>DASXAW010000127.1:0-33493 GCA_036406535.1 Gaiella sp. | reverse complement strand
GTCGGGGCTCAGCGCGCCCTCGAAGGGGTGGATTGCGCCGCCGCGCCGGTACGCACGAGCGACGGGCCGGCGACGGTCGCCCTCGCGCTGTGCGCCCCGCATGACCGGTTCCAGCACCGGCGCGACGAGTACGCGCGCGCGATCGCCGGCGCGGGCCAGCGGATCGCTCGGTCCGCTCGGCGGTAGCGAGCGGGCATGGTCGCGGCCCGCCGGGCGGCGGCACTCACAGCCGTCTCACAGCACCCCGTGGGCATGCTGTGACCTGAAGATGGATCACGTTCACGGAGCACGGGATGGAGGGACCAGGATCGTCCGGGCGCGGCTCGCGATGCTGGTGGGGGCGATCGTCGTCCTCGCAGGGATCGGCGCGAGCCTCGCGTGGGCCCAGACCGGTCCCGCGCCGATCGGGACCGGTGTCGTCGTCATCGAGACCTCCCTCGCCGGGGAAGGACAGGCGGAAGGCACCGGGATGGTCCTGACGTCGTCCGGCCGGGTGCTGACGAACAACCACGTGATCCGCGGCGCGACCACGATCAAGATCGTGGTGCCCGGTACCGGTCGCAGCTACACGGCGAACGTCCTCGGCTACAGCGTCTCGAACGACGTCGCGGTGCTGCGGGCGCGCGGCGCCTCGAACCTGAAGACGGTCTCGCTCGGCAACTCGTCGACCGTGCGGGTCGGTCAGGCCGTGAAGGCGACCGGCAACGCCGGTGGGAGGGGCACGCTGACCTCGTCGACCGGCCGGATCACCGGGGTCGCGCGCACGATCACCGTCAGCGACGAGGACGGAGGGGGCCAGAGGCTGACCGGGCTGATCGAGACGAGCAGCGAGCTCGAGCCGGGAGACTCGGGCGGGCCGCTCTTCGATGCAGCGCGCAGGGTGATCGGGATGAACACGGCTGCCACCGTCGGCTACGCGTTCCGCGGGACCCGGGGCGCCGACGGTTATGCGATTCCGATCAACAGGGCGGCCGCGATCGCGAAGCAGATCGTCGCTGGCAAGACGTCGCCGGCCGTGCACGTGGGCGACACCGCGTTCCTCGGCGTCTCCGTCGGCTCGGACGACACGAGAAGCTCCAGGGCGGTGATCGCAGGCGTCGTGCGCGGCAGTGCTGCAGACACCGCCGGCCTCGCCGCCGGGGACGTCATCACGTCGCTCGGGGGCCACGCGATCTCCTCGCCCGCCGAGCTCAGGTCGGCGATCCTGCGGGCGAAGCCGGGCGCGCGCATGTCGGTGACGTACGTCGACGCGACGACCGGCGCGGGCGAGTCGGTCACGGTCACCCTGGGCAGCGGGCCGCCGCAGTAGAGCCCGCTCGGCCGGCCGAGGGGGCTCGGCCCTGGTCGGCGTGGGAGACTGGCCCGATGAAGACCATCCTCAACGTGATCTGGCTCGTCCTCGCGGGACTCTGGCTCGCGCTCGCATACCTCCTGGCCGCAATCCTGCTCGCGATCACGATCATCGGGCTCCCGTTCGCGAAGCAATCGCTGAAGCTCGCCCGATACTCGCTGTGGCCGTTCGGCCGCGCGCTCGTGCAGAGCCCAACGCGCCACAAGGGACTGAGCGCGGTCGGCAACGTCCTCTGGTTCGTGCTCGCCGGCTGGTGGCTCGCGTTGGCCCACGTCGTCACGGGGATCGCGCTCTGTCTCACGATCATCGGGATCCCGCTCGGGATCGCGGACTTCAAGATGGCGGGCGCGGCACTCGTGCCGTTCGGCCGGCGGATCGTCAGAGCGCGGGAGCTGAATGCAGGGATGGTCGCGGCCGACAGCACCATCGCCTTCCCGGACTAGACGCGGGCGGCCCGGCCGCGGGGCGCGATCGCCTAGCGTGGAGGCGTGATCCGGGTCGGCACCTGCTCGTGGGCGGACGAGAGCTTCACGAAGGCGTGGTACCCGAAGGGCGTGAAGAGCGGCGAGCGGCTCGCCTACTACGCCGAGCGGTTCGACGTCGTCGAGGCGAACTCGACGTTCTACCGGCTGCCCGACGAGGATCTCGTCGCACGCTGGGCCCGCCTGCTGCCCGACGGGTTCGTCATGCACGTGAAGGCCTTCGGGCTGATGACGCGCCACCCGGTCCGCCTCGACGCCCTTCCCGAGGATCTGCACGGGGAGGTCGAGGCCGACGAGCGCGGCCGCGTCGACCGCCCGTCCCGCGAGGTGCGCGGCGAGGTGTTCCGCCGGTTCCTCGCAGCGCTCGAGCCGCTCCGGCGGGCAGGCAGGCTCGGCGGGATCCTCATGCAGTTCCCGCCCTACGTCGTGCCGAAGCCCCGGTCGTACGAGTACCTCGAGTGGGCAGGGGAGCGGCTCGAGGGATACGAGGCGCTCGTGGAGTTCCGGCACAAGGCGTGGTTCGAGAATCCCGCGGAGCCACTCGCGTTCCTCGAGGAGCACGGGATGACCTACGTCACGGTCGACGCGCCGGCGGAGGTGATCCCGCTGGTCGTGGCGCGCACGTCGCCCACGGCCTACGTCCGGTTCCACGGGCGCAACCGCGCCACGTGGTTCAAGCGGACGGGGAGCACCGCGGAGCGCTTCGACTACCTCTACACGGCGAAGGAGCTGCGCGAATGGGCCGGGACGCTCCGGGAGCTCGACGGAGAGGCGGAGGCCGTCTACGCGATGTTCAACAACAACGGCCGCTCCGGCGGCGCCGAGGTTCCGCGGGATCTGGCCGGTGGCCTCGCGGAGGTCGCGCAGGCGCCGACGAACGCCGCGATGCTGAAGCAGCTGCTCTGAAGAGTCCTGCGGTGCCCGGGGCTCAGGCGGCCTCGGAGAGCTCGACCTCGAGCTCCGGCTCCTCGCGGACCGCGCCGCGGCGCACGCGGCGGGCGAACAGGTTGTTCGCGACCAGGGCGCCGATCGTGAGCCCTGCGCCGGCCAGCTCGACGGCGTTCGGCCGGTAGCCGCGGACGATCTCGATCGCGAACGTCGTCACGGGGATGAGGTTGCTGAAGAGCACGGCGTTCTGGGGGCCGATCGCCGCGATGGCCGCGTTCCACGTCAGCACCGCGACGAACGCGCCGGGAATCGCCAGATAGGCGATCTGCGGCGTTGCCGACCAGAGCTGGTCGGCAGAGGGCCACGTCGCGAGACCCGTCCCGACGGCGACGGCCGTCGCAGCGGCCATCGTCACCCAGCCCAGAGCCGCGGTCAGCGCCGTGTAGCGGAGCGGCGAGAGCTGCCCGAACTCGGCGGCGCCGAGGCTGTAGAGGACGAAGCTGAAGACACCGGCGAGGACGAGCCCGTCGCCCCACCCGATCGCGCCCTCGAAGATCGTCGCGGGATGCCCCTCGCTGACGACGAGCGCGACGCCGACGAGCGCGACGCCGAGGAACGTGAAGGTCGCCCGCGACGGTCGCACGCGGGTCCGCTGCCAGAGGACGAGCGCTGTGAGGAGCGGGCCGAGGGCGACGATCAGCGACGCGCTCTGTGCCCGGGCATGGGCGAGGCCGGTGTACGCGAGGAGATTGAAGCCGGCGAAACCGAGCGAGCCGAGCCAGAAGAGCCGCCAGCCGCGTCCGTCGAGCCGGAGCGAGCGCGGCCCCTCGAGCACGACGAGCACCACGAGCCAGAGCCCAGCCGCGACGGCGTAGCGAATCGTCGAGAGCGGCGCGGCGTCGATGGTCTCGAGCGCCGACTTGCCGACCACGAACTGCCCGCCCCAGACGACCGCGGTCGTCGTCGCGAACAGCACGCCCAGCGTGGTCGTCCTCGTCCTCACGCGCCTCCCTTCGTTCGGCCTACGAAGAGTTCCAACGAGGCGGACCGCGCAGGTATTTCGTCTCCTACGCGCGTCTATGCGCGGCTGACGCCCATGGCGATGCGACCGACGTAGCCGTTTCCGCGCTTCGCCAGCCGCAGCATCGACCGTGAGCCGCCGTTCCGGAAGATCGAGTCCGTCGCGTTGCGGGTCGTCCGCCCCGAACGCCGGCTGTACGGCGCTCGGCGGTAGACGGCATCGGTGAGTGCGTCCGGGAAGAAGAGCTGTCCCGTGTGGACGATGCTCCCGCCGAGGTACACGCGCACGTGGACGTGGACGGTGCGGCCCTCGTACCACCCCGGGTAGATCGTCGTGAACCGCGCGAGCCCGCTCTTGTCGGTCCGCTGGATGCCGCGCATGAACATGCGGCCCTCCGTGCCCTCCTGGGCGAACCCGGAGTACGTTCCGCCCGCGTCGCAGTGCCAGATATCGACCGCGGCGGCCCTGATCGGCTTGCACGCGGAGACGTCGAGGACGGTCAGGTCGAGCTGCAGCGGCACCCCCGGGCGCCCCTCGCGCACGTCGCGCCGCACCTTGTCGCCGTCGAGGAAGAACGGCCCTTCGGTCATCTCGGGGCTGAGCACGCAGCTGACGAGCCCCGCGGAGACCGCGGCCGGCCCGGCACCGGCGCCGGCCGCGTCTCTCGGGTCCAGGACCTCGATGCCGGCCGCGCCGCCGAGGGCGAGCGCGGCCACTCCGCCGAGCTTCCGCAACGAGTCGCGTCGTGTCAGGCCGGTGGTTTCTTGATCGTGGTCCTGCATGGTCGTCGCCTCCTCGCGTCAGGAAGGTCGGGTACCGAGTGTGACGGTCACCGTGCGGCTCGCTCCGTCGCGGACGTAGCCGAGCTTGACCGCGTCGCCCGGCTTCCGGGTGTCGATCGCACTCTGCAGCTCCTGCACAGAGGCCACCGAGTGGCCGTCGACCGAGGTGATCCGGTCGCCCGACTGGAGCCCTGCGTCAGCGGCGGGAGTCCCGCTGCGGACCTCCGAGACGTCTGCGCCGGCATCGCCGTTCTGCGGCTCCGTGAGGCCCACGCCGAGGTAGGCGTGCTCGACCGTGCCGCCGTCGACCAGCTGCGAGACGATCGACTTCACCGTGTTCGACGGCACGGCGAACCCGACGCCGTCGCTCCCGCCGGAGTCGCTCTCGATCTGGGAGTTGATCCCGACCACGCGGCCTTGCAGGTCGAGCAGCGGGCCACCGGAGTTGCCGTGGTTGATCGCCGCGTCGGTCTGGACGGCGCCGTTGATCGTGTAGCCGTTCGGCGCCTCCATCGAGCGATCGAGGGCGCTGACGATCCCCGAGGTGACCGTGTTCTCGAGACCGAAGGGGCTTCCAATCGCGACGACCTCCTGGCCGACCTCCAGCGCCGAGGAATCGGCGAGGGTCAGCGGCGTGAGCGCCGACGACGGCGCGTCGACGTCGATCACCGCGAGGTCGGTCGAGGGGTCGGTGCCGACCACGGTCGCGCTGTACGTCTTTCCGTTCGCGAAGCGCACCTGGATCGACGAGGCGTTCTCGACGACGTGCGCGTTCGTGACCACGTGGCCGTTCTTGTCGTAGACGAAGCCCGACCCCTGCGCCTGCGACGCGCCGCCTCCGCCCTGGCCGCCCGGAGCCGAGCCGGAGCCCGAGCCGAGCGTCACCGTGATCTCGACGACCGAGTCGTTCGCGCGGTCGTAGACGTCGGAGACGGTGCCGCCGCTGGTCGCCGCCGCCGGGCTGCCGTCCACCGCGACCTGCGCACCGGTGCTCGGCGAATCCTCGAGCGCCGCGTACCCAGCGGCGCCGGCACCGGCGGCGAGCACTACGGCGCCGGCTCCTGCGGCGAGCTTGACAACTGTCTTTCGCATGCTTCTCATCCTTTCGTCGTGCCTCCCACCGCCATGGCAGCAGTGGGATCTGAACCGCTTCTGAGAGCAGGCTGTGAAACGCCTGTGGACGCTCAGGCGGTGGGCGGGTCGCCCGCGTCGGCGAGCGGCAGGGCGATGCGGAACGTGGCGCCGCGCCCCGGCTCGGAGCTCGCGGACACCGTGCCGCCGTGCGCCTCCGCGACGGCGGCGACGATCGCCAGCCCGAGCCCGACACCGCCGCTCGCCCGGGCCCGCGAGGCGTCGGCTCGGTAGAAGCGCTCGAAGACGTGCGCGAGGTGCTCCTCGTCGAGCCCCGGGCCCGCGTCGGTGACCGCGATCTCCGCGCTGCCGTTCGCGCGGGTGAGCGTGACCGAGACGGCCGAGTCGGCCGGCGTGTGGGCGCGGACGTTCGCGAGGAGGTTGTCGACGATCTGCCGTAGCCGCACGCGGTCGCCGACCACGACGGCGGGCTCGGCGTGGAGCTCGATCGTGCGGTCCGGGTCGACCGCCTGCGCGGTCTCGACCGCCTCGCCGACGACCTCGTCGAGCTCGACGGGGATGCGTTCGAGCGGCCGTCCGTCGTCGAGCCGCGCGAGGAGGAGCAGGTCGTCCACGAGGACGCTCATGCGCTCGGACTCCCGGCTGATGCCCTTCATCGACCGGTCGAGGTCCTCCGGCCGGGTTGCAGCTCCGCGGTCGAAGAGCTCCGCGTACGCGCGTACGGCCGCGAGCGGCGTGCGCAGCTCGTGCGACGCGTCGGCGACGAAGCGCCGCAGCTTCCGCTCCGACGCCTCCTGCGCGCGGAACGAGGTCTCGATCCGGCCCAGCATCGCGTTGAGCGACAGGCCGAGGCGCCCGACCTCGGTTCGCTCCTCGGCGCGCTCCACCCGCCGCGAGAGATCCCCCGCGGCGATCGCGGCCGCCGTGTCCTCGATCTCGCCGAGGGGCCGCAGCCCGAGGCGCACCACCCAGAGCCCGAGCGCTGCGATCCCGCCGATCACGAGGATCGTGACGAGCGCCTCGATCAAGAGCAGTCGGTGAAGCGTCGAGTCGACGTCTCCGAGTGAGGACGCGACGACGAGCATCCCGGTGGCCCCGTCCTCGATCGACGCGCGCACGCGGTAGCGGCCGCCGCCGTCCGCGCTGTCGACGGTGAAGTACGAGACGGCCTCGGGGCCCGCCGTGTCCTCGGGCGGATCGATCGTGCCGGGGAGCTTCGGCGCCGGTGCGGCGTAGCCGGGGAGCGCGGGGCGGGCGACGGTGGCGACCACCGTCGTCCCGTCGAGGGAGCGCACCTGGACGACGGTGCCGGGCGGGGCGATCCGCGTGCCGCCGACGCGGCCGGGCTGGGAGATCGAGTGCGCGGTGTCGTCGAGCGAGCTGTCGGTGCGGTCGAGCAGGAACGAGCTGAGCGACGAGTACGTCGCGACGTCCGCCGCGAGGAGCCCGACCGTCGCGAGCGCGAGCACCGCGAGGAGGAGCCGTGCACGCAGCGAGAGGCGGGCGAGCACCTCACGCCTCCAGCATGTAGCCGGCCTGCCGGACCGTCCTGATCAGCGGCGGGCCCGCGGCGTCGAGCTTGCGCCGTAGGTAGCTGACGTACGTCTCGACGACGTTCGCGTTGCCGTTGAAGTCGTACCGCCAGACGTTCTGCAGGATCTGGCTCTTCGAGAGCACGCGCCTCGGGTTGAGCAGGAAGTACCGCAGGAGCGCGAACTCGGTGGCGGTGAGCTGCACCGCCGTCTCGCCGCGGAACACCTCGTGGCGGGCCTCGTCGAGAACGAGGTCCTCGTAGCGCAGGACGTCGCCGGGGAGCTCGCTCGCGGTGCGCCGCAGGATCGCCTGCACGCGCGCGACGACCTCCGCCAGGCTGAACGGCTTCGTCACGTAGTCGTCGCCACCCGCGCGGAGTGCCTCGACCTTGTTCTCGACCGCGTCCTTCGCGGTGAGGAAGAGGATGGCGTTCCGGTGGCCGCGCTCGCGGAGCCTGCGGCCGACCTCGATGCCCTCCACGTCCGGGAGCATCCAGTCCAGCACGATCAGGTCGGGATCGAACCGCGCCACCGCCGCGAGCGCCTCGCGGCCGGTGAACGCCTCCTCGACCTCGAACCCCTCGTAGCGCAGGGCGGTTGCGACCGCGTCGACGATCGAGCCCTCGTCGTCGACGACGAGGATGCGACCTCCGGTCTCGTTGGTGGTCTCCTGCACGCCCGAACAGTGCCTGGGGCCGCTGTGAGTCGGCTGAGAACCGCCTGAGCGGCGGCTTGGCAGCGGAAACGGGGCACGGGCCCGCCCGTGGGTCGTCCGGGCGGGCCCGCAGGGAGCGTCGTCGGCCGCGTCCGACGCTCGCCCTCTCAGCCGGTCAGGTCGGTCTGGCCGGCGGAGCTCCGTTCCGGTCGCCGTCGCACGGCGGGCCGTTGCCCGAGCCGTTTCCCGGCGGCGCAGGCGTGGCGGGCTGCGTCGCCGTTCCGTCCTGCGACGTGCTCGGCCCCGAGCCGGAGCCCGAGTCGCCGGTCGCGGCGCCGGCGATCCCGTAGCTCCCGGCCGCCAGGCCGACGGCGATCGAGCCGACCATCAGCGTCCGGGGCAGACGCGTGCTGCGGGTCGTGGTGGACATGGTGTGCTCCTTTCTCGAAGTGCGCCCTCGGATCGGGGCGTACCTCGACTGTCGCTCGCCGCGCTTGGAGCACCCTGTGAGCCGCCGTAGACGCCCGTGTGAGGGCGAGCTGCGGCTAGGCGAGCTCGAACGACGCGATCGCGTCGTGGTTCGCGGCGAGAGCGGCGCGCGTGCCGGAGGCGGCGGCGACGAGCACCTGGTGCACGGGGGAGCACGCATCGCCGGCCGCGTAGACGCGTGCGACGCTCGTCCGGCCGAGCTCGTCGACCTCGATGAACCCGTCGGCGTTCGTCGCGCAGCCGAGCTGCTCGGCGAGGCGGTTGGAGGCGTGCACCTCGGTCGGCACGAACAGCCTGTCGCAGCGCGCTTCGCCGTCGCCTTCGAGGAGGACGACGACACGCGCGCCGTCCTCCCGCACGCAGACGATCCGCTCCTCGACGACCCGGACGCCGAGCCGGTCCGCGCCTGCCCGCTCCTCGTCGTCCAGCCCCACCCCGTTCGCGAAGACCGTCACGTCGTCGGCGAGCATCCGGAGGAGGCCCGCCCCGTGGGCGGCCTGGCCCGCGGCGGTGCAGATCAGCCCCACCGGCTTCCCCGCGGCCTCGTACCCGTCGCAGTACGGACAGGTGAAGATCGAGGTGCCGAACAGCCCGGCGAGCCCGTCGATCGGCGGCAGCGTGTCGCGGATCCCGCCCGCGAGGACGACGCGCCGCACCTCCACCTGCTCGTCGTCCTCGAGCGCAAGACGAATGCCGTCGTCGCCCGCCTGGGTTCCGACGACACGGACGTCGCGGAGCTCGACCGTCGGATAGCGGCGGAGCTCGTCACGGGCGAGCGACCGGTACTCGAGCGGCGAGACGCCGTCGCGGGTCGGGAAGTTGTGGAGGTGCCCCGTGTAGCGGTTCCGCGGCTCGCCGGTGTCGAGGACGAGCACCCGCCGGCGCATGCGGCCGAACGTCAGGGCCGCCGCGAGCCCCGCCGGCCCCGCTCCGACCACCGCAGCGTGGAGCTCCATCGCGCGATCCTATGCGGCGCCCGGCCCGCCGGCTCTCGCCTCGCGGCCCGGGATGAAGGCGTCCGAGGTCGCGGCAAGCCCGCCGATCGCGACGGCCGAGGCGCAGCACGCGATCAGGAGGATCGACGCGCTCGGGGCGGCGAGCGCGAAGAAGTCGCGCGTGGCCGGCACGATCAGCACCGCGAGATAGACCGCCGCGAGAGCCACGCACATCGTGAACACGGCGGCGCCCCGCAGCCGCCCCGACCCCTCGAGGGCGAGGATCAGGTACCAGCCGACCAGCACGGTCACGGTCGTCGCCACGGTGCGCGACTCCACGAGCGACAGGTTGAACACCTCGTATGCGGAGAGGTAGCCGGAGACGACGCCGAACCCCACGGCTGCGCCCGCGGGCACCGCGAACTGGAACACGCCGCGGAGGAAGCCCTGGAGCGAGGAGGGCCCGCTGCTCGGGGCGAGCGCGAGGAAGAACGCCGGGATCCCGATCGCGAGCGACGCCCCGAGCGTCAGGTGCCGCGGGAGCAGCGGGTAGGCGATCGGCGCGATGCCGATCGAGAGGATCAGGAACGCAGCGAAGGCGGCTTTCGCGACGAACAGCTTCGTGACGCGCTGGAGGTTCCGCAGAATGCGTCGTCCTTCGCCGACGAGCCCCGGGACGACCTCGAAGTCGCTGTGCACGAGCACGAGGTCGGCGACGCTCCGCGCCATCTGGACGCCACTCCCCTGCGCGATCGCGAGGCGGGCCGCCTTCAGGCCGGGAACGTCGTTGACGCCGTCCCCGACCATCGCGACGTAGTGGCCGTCGTCCCGCAGCGCCTCGATCACGCGCTGCTTGCCCTCAGGCGAGATGCGCCCCACGACGTTCCGCTCCCGCAGGAGCCGCCGCAGCTCGCCCTCGTCGGCGGGAAGCTGCCGCCCGTCGACGGGCCCGTCGCCGACGTCGATGCCGAGGTCGGCGGCGATCGCCGCCACGGTCTCCGGGCGATCGCCCGAGAGGATCTTCAGCGTCACGCCCTGCGCATCGAAGAACGCGACCGTGTCGGCGGCGTGCGGCCGCAGCCGCTCGGCGAGCACGACGACTCCGAGCAGCTGCAGGCCGGCGGGCATCGACGGCTCGACGCCGCCATGCGTGGGACGCGTCGCCGTGCGCGCGATCCCGAGCACCCGGCGGCCCGCGCTCGCCTCCGCGGCCACGCGTTCGGCGAGCTGGCCGAGTGGCAGGAGCTCTGGCGCGCCGAGCACGTACGTGACGCCGTCGAGCCGGATCGCGCTCCAGCGCCGCCGCGACGAGAACGGCACCTCGCCTTCGGGCTGCCTCGTCGGCGCATGGAACCGCTCGCCGATCGCGCGGAGCGTCGTGTTGCGGACGTTCGCGGCGGCGGCGACCGCGGCGAGCGCGTCGGCGAGCCGCTCCGTCTCCACGCCGGTCGCCGGCACCGCCTCGACGACCCGGAGCTCCGCCTCGGTCAGGGTGCCGGTCTTGTCGAGGCAGACCACGTCCACGGATGCGAGTGACTCGAGGGCGTTCAGCTGCTGCGTCAGCGCGCCGTGCCGGGCCATCCGCATCGCGGAGACCGCGAACGCGAGGCTGACCAGCAGGATCAGCCCTTCGGGCACGAGCGTCACGACCGCCGCGACCGAGGTCGTCACCGCCTCGCGAACCGGCGCGTCGCGCTCCCACAACGCGTACGCGAGCAGCGAGCCGAGCGGCACCATCACCCCGACGAGGAGGTAGAGGAGGCGGTTCATCGCGCGCTCGAGCGGCGAGCGAGGGTGCCGGAACGCACGCGCCTGGCCCGTCACCCGTGCGGCGTAGCTCTCCCTGCCGACCGCGCGCACCGTGTAGCGGCCGGTGCCTTCCGCGACGAACGAGCCCGAGCGGAGCTCGTCGCCGGCCGTCCGCGCGACGCTCTCGGACTCGCCGGTCAGGATCGACTCGTCCAGCAGCAGGCCCTCGCTCTCGTCGATTCGGCCGTCGGCCACGAGCTGGTCGCCGGGCTGGAGGAGGATCACGTCCTCGACGACGACGTCTTCGCGCGCCAGCCGCCGAGGCTCGCCGTCGCGGAGGACGGTCGCCGTCGGCACGACGAGCGCGGACAGGCGGTCGAGCGCGTGCTTGGCCCGGACCTCCTGGACGATTCCGATCGTCGAGTTCGCGACCAGCACGCTGAGGAAGAGGGCGTCCTGCCACGAGCCGAACGCGAGCATCAGCGCGCCGAAGACCGCGAGGATCAGGTTGAAGACCGTGAGGACGTTGGCGCGGACGATGCTCGCGTACGAGCGGCTCGACGCGGAAGGCTCCGGTCTGCCGCTCACGCGAAGCCGCCGCGCAGCCTCCTCGCTGGTGAGACCGGCAGCCGGCGTCTCCTCCTCCGGCTGCTCGCTGCGGGTCGCAGGCTCCTGCGCCATGCCCGACGAGCATGCCGGTCCTCGGGAGGAACGTGCAGGCTCGTCGGCCTCGGCCCGCTATTCCTCCCGCGCCCAGAACGGCCGGCCGACCCGCATCTCGAACTCGAGGTAGCGGTCGAGGCGCACGCCGTCGACCGGCTCGCGGACGGCCTGGACCATCGCCGCGGCGACGTCGAGGTCGTCGACCTCGAAGACAAGGTTCCAGGCCCACGGCTCCCTGTTCGGGCCGACCTGGAGGACGTCGTCGCAGAACGACGCGATCACGCGGGCGCCCAGCTGCTCCCACTCGGCGAGCATCTGCGTGAACCGCGGGAAGAACTGCGTCTCCTTCTCCTCTTCCGGCGCCGCGAAGAACGCCGTCGTCGCGCGTCCGACCGCCATCACGCGGTACGGGCGCCGCATCGGCAGCGGATCCCACCCGTTTGGCATGTCGGCGATTTCGGAGCGGGTGCCGTCAGTCCTGCGCGACGCCTCTGGATAAGCTCGCCGGGTGGACAGCATCCTCATCTTCGGCGACACCGTGCGGTGTCCCGAGCTCCGCGTCGAGGTGCCCCACTCCGTCGCCGACCCCTTCCTCTACGTCGAGCGAAACGGCGACCGCTACACGGTCGTGCGGTCGCTCGAGGCGGCGCGGATGAGCGAGATCGACGAGATGACGGTGCTGCCGCTCGAGTCGCTCGGGCTCGACGAGTACGTCGCCGGCGGCCTCGACTCCGACGCGGCGATGCTCGAGATCGCGGCCCGCGCCTGCAGGGAGCTCGGCATCGGCCGGGCGACCGTCCCTGCGGGGTTCCCGCTGGAGCTCGCCGACCGCCTGCGGGCCGACGGCGTCGCCCTCGACGTCGACCGCGCGCTCTTCACCGCGCGTCGCCGCGCAAAGACGCCGCGCCAGCTCGAGGGCATCCAGCGCGCGCAGTCGGCGGCGGAGGCCGGCACCGCGGCCGCCGCGGATCTTCTCCGCGCCGCCGAGCCGGTCGGCGACGTCCTTCACCTCGACGGGGAGCCGCTCACGTCCGAGCGCCTCAAGCAGGCGGTCGCGGCAGCGTTCCTCGCGAACGGCGCGATCGCGGAGGACTTCATCGTCGCCCACGGCGAGCAGACCTGCATCGGCCATCACATGGGCTCGGGCTCGATCCGCGTGGGCGAGCCGATCACCGTCGACCTCTGGCCGCGCGACGTCGAGTCGGGCTTCTACACGGACATCACGCGCACGTTCGTCGTCGGCCCCGTGTCGGACGAGCTCGCCGACTACCACCGCCTCTGCCTGGAGGTGCACGAGCGCGTGATCCCGGCGATCCGCCCCGGCGTCACGGGTCGCGAGCTGCACACGATCGCCTCGGAGGTCGTCGAGGCCGGCGGATATCCGACCCAGCTCTCCAAGAAGCCCGGCGAGGTGCTGCTCGAAGGGTTCTTCCACGGGCTCGGCCACGGGGTCGGGCTGGACGTCCACGAGGAGCCCTCGCTCGACCTCTCGGGCGGCGAGCTCGTCGCCGGTGACGTCGTCGCCGTGGAGCCCGGCTGCTACCGGCAGGGGTACGGCGGCGTCAGGCTCGAGGACCTCGTGCTCGTGACCGAGGACGGCGCCGAGGTGCTGACCTCGTATCCCTACGCGCTTGCGCCCTGACGACGACCCGGTCGAGCCGAACGCCGATCGCCTCGTCGACGAGTGGCGCGAGGCCTGCCGAGTTCCCTCCGTCACCGGACACCGCGAGCCCGTCGAGCGGATGGCGGCGTGGGTCGAGGAGCGCGTCCGTCGGCGCTTCGACCGTGTGGTGGTCGAGCGGACGCCCGACGGCGTGCCCGTCGTCCTCGGCGAGCTGACCGGGACCGGCCCGGGCCGGCTCCTCGTCTACACGCACTACGACGTCCAGCCGCCCGGAGACCTCGCGGCGTGGGACAGCGATCCGTTCGGCGCGGACCTGCGCGACGGCGCCGTCTGGGCGCGCGGGACCTGTGACGACAAGGCGGACATCGCGGCCCGCCTCCAGGCGATCGACCTCTGGCTCGATGGCAACAACGGCGGCCGGGCCCCGGTCACGGTGCTCTGGGTCTGCGAGGGCGCCGAGGAGGTCGGCAGCCCCGGCCTGGGCGAGGTGCTCGCGCGGCACGCGGACTGGCTGTCGGCGCCGGACTGCCTCTGGGAGAGCTTCGTGCGGCGCGACGACGGGCGCCCCGAGGTGGCGTTCGGCTGTCGCGGCCTCGTCTCCGTCGAGCTCGGGGTCCAACTCCTCGACCGGGACCAGCACGCGGCGTTCTCGCCGGTGCTCCGCTCCTCCGCCTGGACGCTCACGAGAGCGCTCGCGAGCCTCGTCGACGAGGACGGCGAGGTCGCGATCGCAGGCTTCCACGACGCTGTCGCCGAGCCGAGCCCCGACGCGGCGGAGGCTGCCCGCGCGCTCGTGCCGCCCGGTGAGACGCTCGGTCGCGGCGGCGCCTCCGGCTGGCCGCCCGGTCACACGGCCGAGGAGCTCGCCCTACGCCTCTCGTACGGGCCGACGGCGAACATCTCGGCGCTCGGGGCCGGCGACCCCGCGTCGGAGACGACCGTCGTCCCTGCGGCCGCGAGCGCGCGCGTCGACCTCCACCTCGTGCCCGACCAGGATCCCGAGGAGATCGTCCGCGCGCTCCGGTCGCATCTCGACGCGCACGGCTTCGGCGAGGTCGAGATGGAGGTCGGGACGATGCTCTGGCCCGCCCCGGGCGCGCTGGGGACGCCGCTCGCGGACGCGACGCTCGCCGCCGCGGCGGCGGTCTACGGCGAGCCCGTCGTCTACCCGCAGCTGCCCGGCGCCGGACCGGCGCGGGTGATGCTCGACGTCCTCGGCGCGAGCACGGTCTCACCCGCCGGGACGACGAGGCTCGGCAGCGGCCTGCATGCCCCGAACGAGCACGGCATGGTCGAGGACTACCTCGACCACGTGCGGTTCAGCCTTCGGCTGCTCGAGGAGCTGTCCCGGCAGGGCTCCTGACGGCGCGCTCGGCCGCGAGCCAGCACGCGGCGGCCCGTCCGTCCACGACCGGCTCGAGCGCCGGGTGCTCGTCGGTGCAGCGGTCGAACGCGAGCGGGCAGCGGGGGTGGAACCGGCAGCCCGCCGGCGGCCGGGCCGGGTCGGGCACCTCGCCTGGGAGCGCCTCGGGCATGAACCGCCGGCCGTCCGGATGCGGGATCGCATGGATCAGCGCCTCGGTATACGGATGGAGCGGCCGCGCCCACACCTCGTCCGTCGCCCCCTCCTCGACGATCTCCCCGAGGTACATCACGCAGACCCGGTCGGCGACCTGGTGGACGATCCCGAGGTCGTGCGAGATGAGCAGGAGCCCGAGCCCGAGGTTGTGCGAGAGGTCGACGAGGAGGTTCGCGATCTGCGCCTGCGCCGACGCGTCGAGGGACGAGAGCGGCTCGTCGAGCACGAGCACCGAAGGATCCGCGGCGAGCGCGCGCGCGATCGCGATCCGCTGCCGCTGACCGCCCGAGAACTCGTGCGGGAACCGTGACCCCGCCCCGGCGGGTAGCCCGACGCGCTCGAGCAGCTCGCGCGTTCGGTGCGGCCGCTCGTCGCGGCCCGCGATCCCGAGGATCGCGAGCGCGTCGGCGATCTGGCGACCGACCCGCCGCCTCGGGTTGAGGGACGCGTAGGGGTTCTGGAAGACCATCTGCAGGCGCGCCGTCTCGCGGCCCCGGGCGCCGCGGTCGAGCGGCGGAAGCTCACGCCCCTCGAACACGATCGTCCCTGCGGTCGGCTCGATCAGGCCCACGGCGGCGCGCGCCAGCGTCGACTTGCCGCAGCCGCTCTCCCCGACGAGCCCTACGATCTCGCCGCGGCCGACCGAGAGGCTCGCATCGACGACCGCCCGCACGGGGTCGTGCCCGCGGCGCTGGTACGCGACCTCGAGTCCGCGGATCTCGAGCGCGCTCACGGCGCGAACGGGTCGACGGGACAGGCGAGCCCGCGGTCGCCGAGACGGCGGAGCTCCGGCACCTCGGTGCGGCAGCTCTCGATCGCGAAGGCGCAGCGAGGGTGGAACACGCAGCCGCTCGGAAGGCTTCCCGGTTGCGCGGGCGCGCCGGGAATGCCGTGGAGCGGTGCGCCGCGGGCCGTCTCGGGATGCGGCAGCGCCTCGAGGAGCGCCCGGGTGTACGGATGACGCGGTGAGGCCAGGAGCTCGTCGGCGGGGCCGTCCTCGACGATCCTGCCGCCGTAGAAGATCGCCAGTTCGTCCGCGAGCGCCGACATGACTCCGAGATCGTGCGTGATCAGGATCACGGAGAGCGAGCGGTCGCGGCGGAGCCGGTCGATCAGGCGGAGAATGCCCGCCTGCACCGTCACGTCGAGCGCGGTCGTCGGCTCGTCCGCGATCAGGAGCCGCGGCTCGCACATCAGCGCCCCGGCGATCGCGATGCGCTGGCGCATGCCGCCGGAGAACTCGTGGGGATACCGCTCGAGCGCGCTCTCGGGGTCGGGGATCCTGACCTCCTCGAGCAGCGCGACCGCCCGTCCGCGGGCGTCCGCACGGCTGGTCCCGTAGTGGTGCCGAAGGTGCTCCGTCAGCTGCCGCCCCACCGAGAGCATCGGGTGGAACGAGGTGAGGGGGTCCTGGAAGACGAGCCCGATCTCGCGCCCGCAGACCTCCCGCAGCCGGGCCGGCGCCATCGAGACGAGGTCGTTGCCCTCGAAGCGCGCCGTGCCCGTGACGGACGCGCCGCGCGGGAGCAGGCCCATGAGGGCGAGGACGGAGACGGTCTTGCCGCTCCCGCTCTCCCCCGCGATCCCGAAGATCCGCCCCTCGTCGACCGCGTACGAGACCCCGTCGACGATCTGGAGCGGCCGGTCGTCGGTCGCGACCCGGACACGCAGCCCGTCGACGTCGAGGAGGGTCACGCGACCCCCTGGTGCTTGCTGCGCGACACGCCACGGGGATCGAGCCGGTCGCGGAGGCTGTCGCCGAGGAAGTTGAACGCGATCACGGCGGTGAAGATCGCGAGGCCGGGGAACGTGCCCATCCACCAGTACTGGAAGTACTGCGTCCCGACCGCGACCATCGAGCCCCACTCCGGATCGGGCGGCTGGGCGCCGAGCCCGAGGAACGAGAGCCCGGCGAGGAGGAGGATCGCGTTCGCGAGGTCGAGCGTGGCGAGCACGACGACCGGGCCGGCGAGGTTCGGCAGCACGTCGTGCACCAGCGTCCGCCTGGACGACGACCCGAGGAGCCGCGAGGCGTGCACGAACTCGGTGTCGCCGATCGAGAGGACGAGCCCGCGGACGACACGCGCGTAGCTCGGCCAGGCGACGATCACGATCGCGAGCACCGCGTTCCTGATGTTCGGGCCGAGCGACGCCGTGACGACCATCGCGAGGATGATCGCGGGGAAGGCGAACACGAGGTCGGTCGTCCGCATCACGACGGGGTCGACCCACGAGCGGAAGTACCCGGCCATCGCTCCGAGGATGCTGCCGAGCGCCGTCGCGAGCGCCACGAGCAGGATCGCGAGCGGCAGCGACAGCCTTGCGCCGTAGATGACGCGGCTGAGGACGTCGCGGCCAAGCTCGTCCGTGCCGAACAGGTGCTCGCGCGACGGCGCCTGGGTGAGGGGGAAGTCCTGTGCGAGCGGGTCGTACGGGGCGATCAACGGCGCGAAGATCGCGATGAGCAGCCAGCCGACCGCGATCGCGAGGCCGATCACGGCGAGCGGCTGCGAGAGCAGTCCTCGCGCCCTGCGGCGGCGGGCGACGGCCGCCTCCTCCGGGATGACGACCGGGGCCGAGCTCATGTCAGGCGGAGTCGCGGGTCGATCACGCCGTAGAGCACATCGACGACGAAGTTGACGGTCACGTAGACGACGGCGACGAAGAGGCTGACGCCCATGATCGCGGGCAGGTCGAGCTCGAGCGACGCCTGGTAGGCGTACTGGCCGATCCCGGGCCAGGCGAAGATGTTCTCGACGAGCACCGCGCCGGTGAGCACGTTCGCGAAGACGAGGCCGATCACGGTGACGACGCTCGGCAGCGCCGCCCGTAGCACGTGCCGGATCACGACCGTCCGCTCGGGCAGCCCCTTCGCCCGTGCCGCGCGCACGTAGTCGTCGTGGATCACCTCGAGGATCGCCGAGCGCGTGTAGCGCGTGATCAGGCTGACGTTGAAGGCCGCGAGCACGAGGGCCGGGAGGATCAGGTGGTGGAGCGCGTCCCAGGCGAGCGAGAACTGGCCGTGGAGGATCGCGTCGACCGTGTACAGGCCCGTGATCTCGCCCGGGGGCGTCGTCCCCGGGTCGAGGCGTCCGCCGCCCGGGAACCAGTTGAGCCGGAAGAAGAAGATGTAGAGCGCGAGCAGCGCGAGCCAGAAGGTCGGCATCGAGATGCCCGCGAGCGAGACGACGCGGAGCGTGTGGTCGGAGGCGCGGTTCTGCCGCACCGCGGCGATCACCCCGAGCGGGACGCCGACAGCGATCGCGAAGGCGATGGAGAGGAACGCGAGCTCCATCGTCGCGGGGATCGCATGCCTCAGATCGTCGAGCACCGGCTGGTGCGAGAGCTGCGAGACCCCGAGATCGCCGTGGAGGAGGTTCCAGAGGTACGTCCCGTACTGCACCGGCAGGGGCTTGTCCATGCCCCAGTGCTCGTGGTACGCCTGCACCGCGGCGGGGTCGGCGGACGTCACCGGCCCGAGCGCGGAGAGCGCGGGGTCGCCCGGCACGAGCTGCGTCAGGACGAACGCGACGAACGTGATCCCGATCGCCAGGACCACCAGAGCGACGAGGCGTCGCCCCAGGAACCGGAAGAAGGGCCAGGGCACCCGCGAACGCGGGCGCCCCGACCCCGTCCCTGCTGCGCTACTTCGTGCCAACCGCCCGCACGTCGAGCGGCCAGATCACGCCGAGCACGGCGTTCGTGAGGTTGCCGCTCGACACGATCGCCTGCGCCGGCTGGAACAGCGGGAAGAAGGGCGCCCGCTGGTTCATGCTCCGGCCGATCTGCCGGAAGCGCGCGGCCCGCTGCGCGTCGCTCACGGTCCGCTGGGCCTGCTTCGCGAGCGCGGCCAGCTTCGGGTCCTTGGCGACGCCCCAGTTCACGCGGTTCGCGGCGAGGCCGCCCGGCGTGAAGACGAGATAGTCGTTCGGATCAGGGTAGTCCGGGCCCCAGTACGACTGGCTCATCGGGTGCTTGCCGGCGGCGTACGTCTCGAGGAACGAGTTGACGGGCTTTCCGACGAGGTCGACCTGGATGCCCACCTCGGCGAGGTTCGACTTCGTCTTCTGGGCGAGCGTCGCGAACGAGATGCCGTTGATCGTGAGCTCGGAAGGGTAGTACATCGTGATCTTCGGGTTCGTGATCCCCGACGCCTTGACCTCGGCGCGGGCCTTCGGGAGGTTCCGCTTGATCCGCGCGGTCGGCGGCAGGTGCCCGAGGAACGTCGTCGGGATCATCCCCGGCGCCTGCACCGCGCCAGGCCCGGACAGCTTGACGAACGACGGGTAGTCGAGGGCGTAGCGGATCGCGGTCTGGATGTGCGGGTTCGCCGCGACCTCGGAGATCTTCGGGTCGGTGTTGATGTCGATGTTGAACAGGTTGGCGGAGGCGTTCGTGATCACCTTGAGGTTGCTCTTCCCCCGCAGCGTCGACGCCTGCTGCGCGGAGAGGTCGAGCGCGATCTCATTCGCGCCCCGCTGGACGTTCAAGAGCTGTGTCGGGGCCGGGAGGTTCCGGATCACGACGGTCTGGAACGTCGGCTTCGGGCCCCAGAAGCCCGGGTTCGCCTCGAGCACGATCTCCGTCTTGTTGTTGTAGCTCTTGAGCACGTACGGCCCCGAGCCGGCGGAGTGGGCGAGGAGATACGCCTCCGCCTTGTCGGTCTTGTCCGCACCGACGGCGTCGGTCCCGCCGTTTGCCTTCACGAGCTTCGAGTTGACGATCCCGAGCGACGGGTTCGGGACGATCCGCAGGAGGGCGGGGTTCGGCGTGGACGACCGCAGGACGACCGTGTACTTGCTCGGCGCCGAGACCTTGACCCCGGCGAGCAGGAAGGACGGTGACGCCTTCAGGTTGATCACCCGGTTGTAGGAGAACAGGACGTCGGCCGATGTCAGCGGCGTGCCGTCGGAGAACTTGACGTCGCGGCGAAGAGTGAACGTGAACGTCTTCGCGTCCTTCGACACCTTCCACGAACGGGCGAGCCACGGAAGCGGCGTCGTCGACTGGCCGCGGAAGGTGAGGAGCGTGTCGTACATGCCCTTCACCGCGATCTGCGACGTGGGCTCGAACATCCGCTGCGGGTCGATCGTCTGCACGACGAACGACGTGTCGACGACGAGGGTGCCTTCGGCCGCGGTCGTGTTCCCGGCGGCGGGGGCGACGGACGCGACGACCGCGACCACCGCGAGTGCGACGGCGACGAGCGCCGCCAGGGCAAGGCGTGGGACGTGCGCCGCCCTATGCATGTGGATCCTCCTTGGAGATGGACACGGACGGGTTGTGCCCCTTCGGGCAATGCAATCCAGGTCCCTCGCGCGCCATCAGCGGCGCCATGCGGCGTCCTCGGTCGCCCCGATACCGTTTGGTATCGAGGCTCCCTGCGTCCTTGCCTGGCTTGCTCCTGGCGCGTGAGGAACGAGGCAGCATCACCTGAAGGGGCACTAGACGATCTGGAGCTCGGGGGCGAGGGAACCGCGCGCGAAGCGGTCGAGAGCGAACGCCTCGAGCGCGGGGTCGTGGCGGCCGGCGAGGAGCGCCTCCGAGACGATCCGCCCGACCGCGGGGGCGATCATGAAGCCGTGGCCGCTGAACCCCGCGGCCACCCAGAGGCCGCTCTCGACCTCGGCGATCAAGGGCTGGTGGTCGGGCGTGACGTCGTAGAACCCCTCGACGACGATGGGGTACGTCACGTACTCGAGGACCGGGAGGAAGCGCCGGACGCTCTCCCTCACGTGCGCGCGCCATGCCGGGGCGCCCTCCTCCGGGTCGCCGTCTGCGGCGAGGTCGCTCGCGAGGACGCGGCCGTTGCGGAGGTGCTTCGCGGCGAAGTGCCGCTCCGTGGAGACGACGAGCGGCTCGAGCAGGCGATCGGCGATGGGGTCGCTCATCAGGAGGTAGCGGGCCTCCTTCTCGATCGGCAGTTCGACCCCGACCGTCGCCAGGAGCGACGGCGCGTCGTACCCTGCCGCGACGACGACCACGTCGGCGGCGACCGCGTCGGCGCCAACGCGCTCGAGCGTCCAGCCACCGGAGCGCTCGACGATGCGGGCGACCGTCGACTGCTCGATCGCCACGCCGCGCCGGCGGCAGGCCTCGGCGAACGCCTCGACCACGGCCTGGGGTTGGTCGAAGTAGCCGTCCTCCCCGCAGAACGACGCGGCCGTGACCTCGGAGACGTCGATGCCCGGCAGAAGCTCCTCGACGTCGGCGGGCTCGAGGAGCACCGAGGGGATGCCGAGTTCCTTCTGCAGGGCGACGTCCGTGGCGAGCCCTTCGCGTCGCGCCGCCGAGTGCGCGAGGAAGACGTAGCCGCACGGCTCGAGGACGGGCTCGGTTCGGGCCTCGAGGCGCTCCGCGACGTCCCGGTAGAACGCCGCCGACTCGCGCGCGAGGAGGCAGTTGACACGGGTGCTCCACTGCTGGCGGACGCCGCCGGGCTGGACGCCCGAGGCCTCCGCGGCGACACCCGTCCGCTCGTGGACGACGACCTCTGCTCCGCCTTCGGCAAGCTGAAGGGCGACGGACAGGCCGGTGATGCCTGCCCCGATGACCGCGACCTTCACCGGGCGTCTCTCGCCTGTTGAATATTCTGCACGCGCGTTCAGTTTATTATGCGGACGTGAGAAGTCAAACCGGGTGCGCGAGGCGGTAGGGTGCCGCGCGTGGCGACCGTCGAGACCCCCGCCGGGCTCGGTTCGGCTCTCCGTGCGGCCCGTCGGGCGAAGTCGCTCTCGCTGAGCGACGTGGCCTCCGCGACGGGCATCTCCCCCTCGTTCCTGTCGCTCGTCGAGAACGGGAAGAGCGACATCACGATCGGGCGGCTCGTCCGCCTCGTCACGTTCTACGGGATCCACCTCGGCGACCTCGTGCCCGTCCAGCCGGCCGCCGAGCCCGATCTCGTGCGCAAGGCCGAGCAACGAACGCTCCCCTCACCGGCCGAGGGGATCCAGTTCCGCCTGCTCGCCCCGAGCGTGCAGGGCGTGATGATGCCGATGATCGTCGAGTTCGAGCCGAGCGCGCACCTGGCCGAGTACGGACGGCACGCCGGCGAGGAGTTCGTCCACGTCCTGCGCGGGAGCATGGAGCTCGAGCTCGAAGGCTCCGAGCCGCGCATCCTGCGGGCAGGGGACAGCGCCTACTACAGCGCCGAGCGGCCGCACCTCTTCCGGAACGCGAGCGACACGCAGCCGCTCCGGCTCATCTGCGTCGACTCTCCGCCGAACCTCTAGCTACGGCAGGCGAAAGGCGAGCTCGCCGAGACGCCTGTGCCCGAGGACCGACGGGTGGTTGCCGTCGGGCGTCCACTCGGCCTTCATGCGGCCCGGGCGCTCCGGATCCTCCAGCGTCTCGTGGAACGGCAGCAGCGGGACGTCCGTCCTCCCGGCAAGGCCCGCAATCAGGCCGTTCAGCTCGCGGATCTTCGGCTCGGCGTCGGGCCAGCCGTTGTTCCAGGGGAGCACGTCGGGCAGGAGGACGACCGGTGCGAGCTCCTTCGCGCGGCGCACCATCGCCTCGAGGTCGCCGGCCGCGAGCTCGACCGACCGGCCCTGGACGATGTCGTTGATCCCGCCCTGCACGACGATCACGTCGGCACCCGCGACGGCGGATTCGAGCCGTGCCCGGATCTCGTCGGTGCGCTCGCCGCCGACTCCATGGTTGCGGAACTGCATGCCCGGGTTGGCGGCGGCGGCCCAGTAGAGGTACTGGCTCGTCTCGTCGTCACCCGGGTCCTCGAACGGGCGCCGCGCCGGGTCCGGGTCCCAGCCCGGGTTTCCGGCGGTGATCGAGTCACCGAGCCCGACGACGAGGAACGCGCTCACTCCGCCACCCACGCGTCCAGCTCCACCTCGACGAGGACGCCTTCCGGGATGAAGCCGGCGACGAACAGCGTGGTGTTTGCCGGGTCGACCCCCTCGAAGACCTCCCGGTGCGCCCTCACGGCCTCGCGCCAGTCGCTCTCGAGCGCGAGAAAGAGTCGCGTGCGTACGGTGTCGCCGACGTCCCCGCCGAGGGCACGCACTGCGTCGACCGCGCGTGTGAAGGCCTCACGCGTCTGGCCGTACGTGTCGCCGGGGTGGAGTGCGCTCCCGTCGGCCGCCGTCGCGGCCGTCCCGCTCACGGCGATCGCCGGGCCCGAGCGCACGGCGCGGCAGTAGGCGGCCGTCGCCTCGAATGCGGTCCCGTCCCTGTGCCGCTGGATCACGGCTCGACTCTAGTCGGACGGTCGCTGTTCGCCCGTCGCTTCCGGGCCGCCCGCAGAGACTATTGGCACCGCGGGACCGGACCTAGCGGGGGGTGGACCCGACCCTTCGGACGGTCCATCGAAGGTCACCCGTGGAATACGCTCCCCGGGTGGTCGAGCGGCTCGACGAGGAGCGTCTCGAGACCCTGAGGGCATGGGGTGCGGGGCTCTCCGCCAGCGCCCGGGACGAGCTGCGGGCGGCGGGAAAGGCGATCCTGATGCTCGTCGACGAGATCGACCGGCTCGAGGCCGACCTCTGGAACGCACGTGCCGAGGCGAAGCAGGCCGCTGGTGCTGCCGCCGCGGCAGCTCCGCCGGTCGCGCCGGAGGCGGGCGTCGAGGAGGCTCCCGCGACGCCGCCCTCGCGGCCGTCGCGGTCCCGCCCGGCGCAGGAACCCCGGGAACGCCGCGCGCCGACGGGCGAGCCGTCCCAGGTGCTCGCGATGACGCTCAGCGAGCGGATCGCGCAGGGTCGGCCGGCGCCGTCCGAGCCCGCCACCTGAGCGACGCGAGCAGTCAGGCCAGCAGCGACTCGAGCTCGGCCGACGGTCGCCACGCGCCGGCCGCGGCGTTGGCGCGTACCTGCTCCGGGGTCGTGGCGCCCGCGATCACCGAGGCGATCCCGTCGATCGAGGCCAGCCCGCCGATCGCCAGCTCGAGGAGGGTGCAGCCGAGGGCGTCGGCGCGCTCGTCGAGGCGCTCCACCTCGTCGAACTGCTCGTCGCGGAGGCTCCCGCCGGCGAGCCGCGAGCCCTCGGGCGCGGGCTCGCCGCGGCGGTACTTCCCCGTCAGCAGGCCGTTCTCGAGGGGGAAGTACGGCACGTAGCCGATCTCGTGCCCGCGGCAGAACGGAAGGACGCCGGCGTCGTCCTCGCGGTGGACGAGGCTGTAGCGGTTCTGCACCGCCACGACCTCCACGCCGCTCGCGGCCGCCTCCTCGAGCAGCCCGACGTCGACGTTCGAGAGCCCGAGTCGGCGCACCTTCCCCGCCGCCACGAGCTCTTGCATCGCCCCGAGCGTCTCCGCGAGCGGCGTGACGCGGTCGGGCCGGTGGTAGTAGTAGAGATCGACGACGTCCGTGCCGAGGCGCTCGAGCGAACCGTCGATCGCACGCCGGACGCGCTCGGGCGAACCGCCCGGCAGGTCACCGGGCGCCCAGCCGAACTTCGTCGCGACGACGGCCTCGGAGCGCCTCTCCCCGAGCGCGGTGCCGAGGAACCGCTCGCTGTCCCCGTCGCCGTACGACTCCGCCGTGTCGAAGAAGGTGATTCCGGCGTCGAGGGCGGCTTCGACGACCCGGCGCGTCCGCTCCCGATCGAGGCGGCGGCCGAAGTTGTTGCAGCCGAGGCCGACGCGGGAGACCTCGAGCGTCGACGATCCAAGACCGAGCGAGTCCATTCGCCGATCGTAGAGAGACGGATCAGGTGTAGGCCTCAGGTGCGCGCGCGGATCCGCACCTCGGCGACCTCGGCGGCGCTGTCCTGCGGCATCCCGACGACCCACACGACGACGTAGCGCCCGGTCCGTCGCGGCACGGCGAACGACGTGTGGGCGGTGAGCGGTCGGGAGGGCGTCACCGCCCGGAACGGGCCCTGGGGGGAGTCCCCGAGCTGGATCTCGGCCGACGAGCCGGGCGTCGGCGAGTCGACGAGCACGCGCTCGACACGGGCTCTGCGACCCATGTCCAGCACGAGGCCGACCCCCGACTTGAAGAAGCTCGAGTAGTGCTCCGTCCGCCAGAACGTCGTCGCGCTGCCGTCGACGGCGAGCGGCGCCTCCTCGTTCCGCTCCTGACCGTCTCCTTCCGGGTCGAACGCCCCGACCGCCGTGAGCTTCACGAACGGCGCCGGCTTCGGGCGCACGGGCTTGTCGCGCGCGGGCGTCTTCGTCCCCGTCGTCGGCACCGGCGGCCGCACCGCGGCGCTCTCGTCGTCGCCGAGCCCGAGCATCACGGCGACCCCGAGGCTCACGAGGAACGCCGCGAGCGCGACGGCGGCGAGGAGACGCGCTGTCGAGGGCATGCACGCATTCTTGCTCGCCGCGCGCCGACCGAATCACCCCCGTCGGGCGACGAGAGCCGGGAGCTCGAACGTGAGCGTGCAGGCATCCGCGTCGAGGACACACGACACGCCGAGCGGAACCGTGAGCGCCGTGGGGCCGTGACCGAAGCCCAGCTCGTCGACGACCGGCACGCCGAGCGGCCCGAGCCGCTCGGCGAGAACCGCGCGAAGGGCGTCGTACGGCTCGGAGCCGGTGAGCGAGCCCACGGCGACGCCCGCGACGCCGTCGAGCAGTCCCGCCCGCATGAGCTGGGTGAGGCTCCGGTCGAGGTCGTACGGATCCACGGAGACGTCCTCCAGGACGAGGACGCCGCCTGCGGCCGTCGGCCTCGCAAACGGTGTTCCGAGGTCGGCCGCCAGCAGCGTGAGGCAGCCACCGACGGTGACGCCTCCCGCGCGTCCGCCGACGATCGCGCGGGCCCCGGGCGCAGCGAGCGCCTGCACGGACTCGGGCTCGAACAACGTCGCACGAAGGTGCTCCTGCGTCGGCCCGTCCGCGCCGAACACCTCCGCCGCGACCATCGGGCCGTAGAGCGTCGCCACTCCGAGCCGCATGGCAATCGCCTCGTGGACGGCGGTCGCGTCGCTGTATCCGACGAACGCCTTCGGCCGGACGCGAGCCATCCGCTCCCAGTCGAGTAGGCCGACGATCCGCTGTGCCCCATACCCGCCGCGCGCGCACACGACCGCCGCGATCGAGGGGTCGCACCAGGCGTCCTCCAGGTCGCGCGCCCGCGCCTCGTCGCTCCCCGCGAGGTATGGGAGACGCGGGCCGACGTCCCGAACGTGGGGGTAGACGACCGGTTCGAGGCCCCAGCCCTGGAGGATCTCGAGCCCCGCGTCGAGGCGCTCCGCCGGAACCGGGCCGGAGGGCGCCACGACCGCGACACGTTCGCCCGCGACGAGCCTCGGGGGCCGCTCGAGGGCGGTGACTCGGGGCGTCACAGATCGGATCCTGCCGCGGCGAGGACGTCAGCGCAGCGTACGGAGGCGCGCCGGGTCGAGCCCGAGCCAGCTTCGAGCGAGGCGCCCGAGCGTCCCGTCGCTCCGCAGCCGCGCCAGCGCGCGGTCGACCGCGCCGACGTCGAGACCCGTGCCGCGGGCGACTGCGACGACGAGCCCGTCACCGCTCTCCACCCTGCCGGCGACCGGGCCGAGCTCGCGGCCGTGGCCGCGGACGAACCGCCCGGCTTCGATCGCGGGTATCAGCGCCGCGTCGCACGCGCCGGTGCGGAGCAGCTCGCGCAACCGGTCGGGGCGGGTCACCAGGACGGTCGCCGTCCTCGGCCGGACGGTCACTGCGATCGTCCGCGCCGCGTCACTGCCGCGGAGGGCGCAGAGCACGCGCCCGCGCAGATCGGCGAGCCCCCGCGGGCGTGCCAGGTGCCTGCGCAGCACGACCGCCGTGTCCGTCGTCAGGTACGGGCCGCTGAGGTCGGCCGCGCCCCGCGGCGTGCCGGAGGGCTGGATCCCGGCGAGGGCGAGCTGCCACGCGGCGGGCGCGCCCGCGAGCAGCCGTACGGCGGGGCGGAGCTCGACGAACCGGTCGACGCGGACGCCGAGGCGCCGCGCGAGGAGCTTCGCGAGCTCGACCTCGAGGCCCCGGGCGAGCACGACCTCGCCCCCACGGACGACGCCGGCGCCCATCGCGGGGTCGCGAAGGCCGAGCGCGACGACGAGGCTCGCGGGCGGGCTCGGCGCCGGCGAGCTCGGCGGGGTCGCCGATTCGGCGGCGTTCGCGGCGACGGGCGCCGCCGCAAGCGCGCAGGCGGCGATGACGAGCGACGCGCGCCGGTTTCGGACACGACGCAGTCGCCGTCTTCTCACGCCCGCCCCCGGAGCACGTCGACCGGCGTCCCGGATGTGGCGAACGCGTACATGAGCGGCGCGTCGCGGGCCATCATCCGGACGCAGCCGTGCGAGGCCGGATACGCGGGGACATAGCTGTACTCGTGGAACGCGATCCCGCCCGTGAAGTAGCTCGCCCACGGCATCCACACCGAGAACGGCACCGACCAGGACAGGCGCTCCTTGCGGTAGACGCGGAACGAGCCGACCGGCGTGCGCCCGCCCGAACCCGACGAGACGTGGAAGACGCGCTCGACGCGATCGTCGACGATCGCGAGCGCAAGCTGCCGGTCGAGCAGGAGCTCGACCCGCTTGCCGGCCTCGTGGAGAACGGGCTCGGGGCGCGTCGCCCGCTCGAGCGCCCTCACGACGTCGGCGTCGAGCACGCCGTCGCGGGGCATCCCCGTCCACTTCTCGAACGCGAGCACCGCCACCGAGGTCTCGTCACCCGGCCGCCCGGTCACGCCGCTCGGGGCCATGAAGCCCAGGTCGGCGAGCAGCTGCTGGGAGTCGCGCAGCGTGGGCGCCGCCTGGCTCGCCAGCGGCGCGCGGACGATCCGCCGCAGGTCGTAGCCGGGGAAGAGCCCGACCGGGACGCCGCCCTCGACCCGCACGCGGACGCCGACGACACCCGGAACGGAGCGGAGCGTGCGGACGAGCTGGCCGACCCGTGCGGTGAGCGACGACTCGTCGCGTCCGGAGGCGAACCGCCCGTCGAGGTCGACGGTGACGACGCGCCGGGAGATCGTCAGGTCGTGGACCGTCGTGCCTGCGGGTATCGCGCTGCGAAGCCCCTCCGCGCGTTCGGCCCGGGTCGGCCCGGCGAGGAGCGTGCGCACGAGGGTCGGCATCGCCGGCGCGATGCGCGAAACCGCGACCGGCTCGCCGTCGCGGAGGAACCAGACCTGAGGGCGCTGCGCCTCGGTCCCCCCGAGCGCGGGCGCGGCGACGGCGAGCGCGCAGGCGCCGACCGCCGCGGGAATCGCCAGCCTGACGAGCATCACGGGCGGCAGATTCACGCTCGGCGGCGCGAATCCTGCCCGCGCTCGGCGTCCGACTTGCTCGGGCGCCCAGCGCGTGCCGCGGAGCCGAGCCCCTACGCTTCGGGGTGCGCGCGGACGACCACGACGGGGCACGGCGCCTCGTCCGCGACCTTCGCCGACGTCGAGCCGAGCAGTGCCGCGGCGAGGTTGCCGCGCCCGCGGTTCCCGACGACGAGCAGGTCGGCGTCTTGGGCGGCCGCCAGCAGGGCCTCGGCCGGGCCGCTCTCGACGACCGTGATCGTGGCGCCGTGGTCGGTGCCGAGCACATCTGCGACCTGGGCGGCGGCGGCGTCCTCCGCGGCCTGACGCGTGACGTCGAGGAGCTCGATGTTGTCCGTCCACGCCATCGGGACGAGACCGGAGTCGGCGGGCGTCGTCACGGGCACGAAGGTCCAGGCGTGGACGACCTCGAGCCGCGCGGAGCGGAGCGCCGCCTCCTCGGCGGCCCACCTGAGCCCCGCCGCGGCGTGCGCGGAGCCGTCGACCCCGACGACGATCTTGCCGGCCACACGCGCATTCTTGCCGATCCGCGCGGACCGGCGGAAACCCAGCGCTCAAGCCACACTGGAGACGTGCCGATGCAGAGCGAGCGGCAGTGATTCCTCCGTCCGACACCCCTGCGTCGGCTTCCGACGTCACCACGCCGGTAGACGAGGCGCTGGACCCCGTCGTCGAGTCGTACCGCAAACTCGCGGACGTGTTCCACGACGTGCTCTCCGAGCAGTCGCTGGACGACCTGCTGCAGCGGATCGCGGACACCGTCGGCGAGCTGATCCCGTACGACGACATCACGTTCTACGAGGCGAACGACACGACGCAGGAGCTGCGGGCCGTCTTCGCGTCGGGGGAGGACGCGGAGAAGGTGCTGGCGGACGAGCCGTTCCCGTACGGCGTCGGGATCACGGGATGGGCGGTCGAGCACCGCGAGCCCGTGCTCGCCAACCGGGCCGAGCTCGATCCTCGGGTTCGATTCGTCACGAACACGACGCCCGACCCCGAGTCGCTCATCGTCGTCCCGCTCGTCGCACGCGGGCGGCTGAAGGGCACGCTGAACATCTACCGCGCCGGCTTCCAGGAGTTCACGGAAGACGAGTTCCTCCTCGTCGTCCGGTTCGGCGATGCCGCTGCCCTCGCGATCGACAACGCGCACATCCGCGCCTCGCTCGAGCGCCAGGCGCAGACCGACCCTCTCACGGGGCTCTGGAACCACCGCGCGTTCCACGAGCGGCTGCGCCAGGAGCTGGTGGCGGCCTCGTCGGAGCAGAACTCGGTCGCGCTGATCATGCTCGACCTCGACGACTTCAAGCGCGTCAACGACGTCTACAGCCACGCGACCGGCGACCACGTGCTCTCCGAGGTGGCGTCGATCCTGCTCGGGTCGGTCCGCGGGAGCGACAGCGTCTGCCGGATCGGCGGCGAGGAGTTCGCGATCATCGCCCCGACGAAGGCGCTCTCGGACGCGTTCCGGCTGGCCGAGCGAGTGCAGGAGCACGTCGCCGCCACCGAGTTCGGCCCGGTCGGCCCGGTCACGCTCTCGATCGGAATCGCCGCCGGGCCCGACCATGCCGCGAACCCGCGTGAGCTCGTCGCCTGCGCCGAGGTCGCGATGATGACCGCCAAGGCGCGTGACAAGGGCCAGATCGTCGTCTTCCACGAGGACGGGCCCCCCCGTCCCTCGGACGACATGCCTGCCCGGGCCGCGGAGTTCCGCTCGATCGCGCACCTCAAGATGCTCCACGGCGTCTCTGCCAAGCTCAGCCGGCTCAACGACGTCGCCGAGATCGGCTCGACGATCGCCGACGAGCTCCGCCTGCTGATCGACTACCACAACTGCCGCGTGTTCGTCCGCGAGGGCGACGACCTCCGGTTGATCGCCTTCCGCGGCGACCTCACCGCGTCCACGTCCGCGACGGAGGCCCTGGCGACCCGCGTCGGGGACGGGATCACCGGCCATGTCGCGGCGACGGGGACGCCGTTCATCACCGGCGACGCGGCGCACTGCGAGATCGGCCGGCGGATCCCGGGGACCGAGGAGATCGAGGAGTCGCTGCTGGCCGTGCCGCTGCGCTACGGGCCGAGCGTCGTCGGTGTGATCGTCGTCTCGAAGCTCGGCGTCGACCAGTTCGACAGCGACGACCTCCGGCTGCTCGAGGTGCTCGCCGGCCACGCGACCGTCGCGCTGATGAACGCGAGGCTCTACGAGGCGCAGCGGCGCGAGGCCGAGAGCGCGAAGGCGCTGCTCGAGCTGACGCGCGAGCTCTCCGCGGTGACGAACCTCGACGGCGTGCTCGAGCAGGTCGCGCTCGGCGCGGCGCGGATCATGGGCTCGGCCCGCTGCTCGGTCTGGCTCCCCACGCCCGAGGGCGGGCTCGCCTGCCGCGCGACCGCGGGCGGGTCACCGTACGCGAGCCTTCAGGGCTGCGCCCTCGCCCCCGAGATCGTGGCGCCGTTCGTGACGAGCTCCGAGCCGTTCGTGATGGACGAGGCGGACGCCGCGCGGGTCGGGCGGACGCTCGGCGTGCACGGCGTTGCTCCTGCGCACGCGATCGCGCTCATCCCGCTCGACCAGGGCATGGGCGCGCTTGCGGTTGCAGTGGAGTCGGACGTCGGCGCCCGGGAGCTCGAGCTCCTCGCGGGAATCGCCAGCCAGGCGCGCCTCGCGATCACGAACGCGGGCAGCTTCGCGACGCTCGAGCGCACGTTCCTCTCCACCGTCGAGGCGCTGGCGAACGCGCTCGAGGCGAAGGACGCGTACACGAGCTCGCACGCGCGGTGGATCTGCGACATGGCGATCGAGGTCGGCCGGGAGCTGGGGCTCGACCCGAGACGTCTGAAGCGGCTCGAGCTCGGAGCGCTCTTCCACGACATCGGGAAGATCGGGATCCCGGCCTCGATCCTCATGAAGGCGGGCCCGCTGACCGCGGAGGAGCGCGCCGTGATCGAGCAGCACCCGGAGCTCGGGGAGCGGATCCTCGCGCCGATCGAGCAGCTCGCCGAGGTCCGCCCGATCGTCCGCTCCTGCCACGAGCGCTACGACGGACGCGGTTATCCGGACGGGCTGCAGGGCGACGCGATCCCGCTCGAAGCGCGGATCATCTTCGCCTGCGACGCCTTCCACGCGATGACGACCGACCGGCCGTACCGCGAGGCCCTCACGGTCGAAGAGGCGTTCAGCCGCCTGGAGGATGCGGCCGGGACCCAGTTCGACCCAGAGGTCGTCGCGATCTGCCTCCGGGTCCTGCGCCAGCCTCCCCCGGTCGACTAGCGCGGGTCAGCCGACGCGGCGGAGCACCCGCAGCGCGCGTGCTTCCACGGGGACCGACGAGCGGGCGCGGTAGACGGCGCCGTTCGGCTCGAGCGCGGGGTCGGCCGTCGCGAGCTCGTGCCCCCAGCGGCGCCCGAAGCGTGCCGGCGGCAGCACGAACGTCACCGGCTCGCGCCAGGCGTTGAACAGGACGAGGAACGACTCGTCGGCGACGGGCTCTCCCCGCGGCGTCAGCGAGGGGATCTCGTCGCCGTTCAGGAACGCGCCGAGCGCGAACGCGTCGCCGCGTCGCCAGTCGGCGAGCGTCATGCGCCGCCCGTCGGGCCGAAACCACCAGACGTCGGGCGCGCCGGAGCCCTGCCGCGCCTCGCCGGTGAGGAAGGCGCCGCGCCGGAAGACCGGATGCTCGGCCCGCAGGCGGAGCAGGCGCTTCGTGAACCCGAGCAGCACCTCGGCACGCCCGTCGAGCTCCCACTCGAGCCAGGAGATCTCGTTGTCCTGGCAGTACGCGTTGTTGTTCCCGCCCTGTGTGTTGCGCAGCTCGTCGCCCGCGAGGAGCATCGGCGTGCCCTGCGAGAGGAGGAGCGTTGCGAGGATGTTGCGGGTCTGCCGGTCGCGCAGCGCGTTGATCTCGGGATCGTCGGTCTCGCCCTCGACGCCGCAGTTCCACGAGCGGTTGTCGTCGGTGCCGTCCCGGTTCCCCTCGCCGTTCGCCTCGTTGTGCTTGCGGTCGTACGAGACGAGGTCGCGCAGCGTGAACCCGTCGTGGCACGTGACGAAGTTGATCGAGGCGGAGGGGTGGCGGCCGTCGTCCTGGTACAGGTCGCTGGAGCCGGTGAAGCGCCGCGCGAACTCCGCCACGGCGGTGTGTTCCCGCCAGAAGTCCCGCACCGAGTCGCGGTACATGCCGTTCCACTCCGACCACAGCACCGGGAAGTTCCCGACCTGGTAGCCGCCCGGCCCCACGTCCCACGGCTCCGCGATGAGCTTCACCTGCGAGAGCTGCGGGTCCTGGTGGATCACGTCGAAGAACGCCGAGAGGCGGTCGACGTCGTAGAACTCCCGCGCGAGCGCGGAGGCGAGGTCGAAGCGGAACCCGTCGACGTGGCATTCGGTGACGAAGTACCGCAGCGAGTCCATGATCAGCCGCAGCACCGAGGGATTGACCGGGTTGAGCGAGTTCCCCGTCCCGGTGAAGTCCATGTAGTGGCGCGGGTCGTCCGGGACGAGCCGGTAGTACGAGGCGTTGTCGACGCCCTTGAACGCGAGCGTCGGCCCGAGGTGGTTGCCCTCGGCCGTGTGGTTGTAGACCACGTCGAGGATCACCTCGATGCCGGCGCGGTGCAGCGCCTTGACCATCCCCTTGAACTCGCGCACCTGCTCGCCTCGCGAGCCCGTGGCCGCGTAGGCCGCGTGCGGCGCGAGGAAGCCGATCGTCGAGTAGCCCCAGTAGTTCGTCAGGCCCCGCTCGACGAGGAAGGACTCGTCGGCGATGTGGTGGATCGGCAGCAGCTCGACGGCGGTGACGCCGAGCGCCCGCAGGTACTCGATCGCCGCCGGGTCGGCGAGCCCGGCGTAGGTGCCGCGCAGGTCCTCGCGCACGCCGGGGTGGAGCTTCGTGAAGCCCTTGACGTGCATCTCGTAGATGACCGACTCGTGCAGCGGGATGTTCGGCGGCCGGTCGTCCTCCCAGTCGAAGCCGGGGTCGATCACGACGCACTTGGGGATGGCCGGCGCGTCGTCCTCGTCGTCGGGCTCGAGATCGGCGTTCTCGACGTCGCCGCCGTCCGGCACGACGTAGGGCAGCACGTTGGCCGCGCCCCAGTCGACCGGGCCCTCGATCGACTTCGCGTACGGATCGAGCAGCAGCTTGTGCGCGTTGAAGCGCCGGCCGGAGTGCGGGTCGTAGTCGCCGTGCACGCGGAAGCCGTAGCGCTGGCCGGGGCCGACGCCCGGCAGGTAGCAGTGCCAGTTGTGCGCGGTGTGCTCCACGACCTGCACGCACGTCTCGTTGCCGTCGGCGTCGAACAGGCACAGCTCGACGCTGTCGGCGTTCTCCGAGAACAGGGAGAAGTTCGTCCCTTCCCCATCCCATGTCGCGCCGAGGGGGAAGGGCGCGCCGGGCCACACGTTCATGCCAGCAGCGCTCCGCTCAGCGGGGGGAGGACGACGTACCCGGGCTCGAGCGTC
>DASXAW010000126.1:0-3231 GCA_036406535.1 Gaiella sp. | reverse complement strand
CCATGGTCGTCGAAGGAGTGCTCCTCGGGCTCGTAGCCGAAGCTGCGCAGGCGTGCGACCGCGGCGTCGTATGCGCCGTCGTCGACGTGGAACGCGTAGTGGAGATGCACCCCGCCGCGGCCGCCGGCGATGCCGACCTGCGGCCGCCACAGACCGATGCGCGTGCCGGTGCCGGCCATCACCCACGCCCTTTCGCCGTCCTCGCGCCGCGAGATCACCGGGAGGCCGAGCACCTCGGAGTAGAACCGCAGGGCGCGGTCGAGGTCCAACACCTCCAGCACGACCTCGCTCACTCCCGTCACGGGAATCGGGCTGTCGCTCGAGGGGGCCCGAGCCATCGCTCTAGCCTGGCACACGGGCGACGATCGCCGCGTGGTCCCGCGCCGGGACCGGAACGGTCGTTCTACGCTCTCCTCCATGCGAGGGGCTGTCGCGGCGGGGAACCGGCACTCGGCCGACGCCGGGGCATGGGCGCTCCGCGAGGGCGGGACGGCCGTCGACGCGGCGGTCGCCGCAACCGTGGCGGCATTCGTCACCGAAGGACCGCTCACCGGCCCGGCGGGCGGCGGGTTCGCACTCCTCCACGAGCCGGGGCACGGCGCGACGCTTCTCGACTGCTTCTTCGCCGTACCGTCACGCGATGCGGGAGAGATGGAGGAGGTCGAGATCGACTTCGTCGGCTCGTCCAGCCAGGTCTTCTTCGTCGGCGAGCCGTCCGCCGCGGTGCCGGGCCTGGTCGCGGGCCTCGTCGAGGCGCACGAGCGCCGTGGCCGGCTGCCGTGGGAACGGCTCTTCGTCCCCGCGCTCGAGCTCGCGAGCCGTGTGCAGGCGGCCGGGCCGGCGCAGGTCTACCTGCACGAGATCCTGTTCGCGATCCTCCAACGCGAGCCCGGTGGTCGCCGCGTCTACGGCGTGCCCGGCCACATCGACGCCGCCGACCTCGTGCCGACGCTCGGTCTCCTCCAGCAGGCGCGTGCGGAGGCGGTCGCCCTGCTCCTGCCCGACTTCGCCGAGGACCTCGCCGCATACGCCGTCGAGGCGCGCGAGCCGCTCGAATGCGACTTTGCGCGCTCGACCGTGCTCACGACGCCGGCACCGTCATTCGGCGGCGCGATCGTCCGCGCGGGGCTCGAGACGCTCGACGAGCGCGGTGACGACCCGAGCGGCTCCCCGGACGAGGCACGCTCGCTCGCCGCCGCTCTCGCGGCGGGCTACGTCAGCGCGGGTCCCAGCGCCGGTGGCGCGAAACCCACCGGCACGACGCACGTCTCCGTCGTGGACGCGGACGGCGCCGCGGTCGGAATCTCCTCGACCCTCGGCTCGGGCTCCGGCGTCTTCCGCCACGGGTTCCAGCTCAACAACATGCTCGGCGAGCTCGACGTGATCGGGACGGAGCAACGCGAGCCCGGCAGCCGGTTGCCGAGCATGATGGCTCCGACCCTCGTCCTCGACGACGGCGCGCCGCGGCTCGCGGTCGGGAGTGCGGGCTCGGTGCGGCTCGCGGGGGCGATCCTCCAGGTCGTGGCGGCCGTGGCGCGCCAGGGTCTCACCGTCGAAGAGGCGATCGCGCGTCCGCGACTCCATGTCGACGGAGAGGTGGTGCACGTCGAAGGCGGGTGGCCCGACGGCGTCACCGACGCTCTCGCGGAGGAGGGATTCGAGGTCGTCCGCTGGGACGATCGCAACCTCTTCTTCGGCGGCGCGTCTGCGGTCGAGCGACGCTCGGCGACGACGCTCGGTGCGGCCGGCGACCCGCGTCGCGGAGGGCACGGAGTGGTGGTCCCGTGATCATCGTCCGGCGCGCGGAGCCGAACGACGCGGACCAGCTCGTGCGCCTCGCCGCGGCCGTCGGCCGCGAGCCGGGCGACTGGCTGCTGACGACCGACACGTGGCGAAGCGCCGCCGACGAACGCCGCTACCTCAAGGCCGTTCGGCGGCACTCCGACGCCGCAGTCTTCGTCGCCGTCGACGACGACGCGGACACCGTTGTCGGCAGGCTGTCGCTCGCCCGGGATCCACACCCGGCGAGCGCGCACGTCGCCGACCTCGGACTGATGGTCGCCGCCGACTACCGCCGTCGCGGGATCGGACGCTCGCTTCTCGACGCGGCCGTCGAATGGGCGAGTGCCGCAGCCATCCGCAAGCTCGAGCTGCACGTGTTCCCGTGGAACGAGCCGGCAATCCGTCTCTATGAGGGTTTCGGTTTCCAGCGCGAGGGTGTGCGGCGCGGGCACTACAGCAGGGACGGCGCCGACGTCGACGCGCTGCTCATGGCGTACCACCTCCTTTCGGGATCGGAATCCCCTCCATCTCGAGCGCCCTGATCAGGAACCGACGCATCTCTGCCTCATAGCGTGGGTCGTACAGCGCCTGGCCGCCCACCATGCCTCCGGCTCGGCGGACGGCCTCGACGAGCTGGGCGATCGTCGGTCCCTCCTCGGCGCGGCCGACCGGCAACGCCACCCATCCGTGCGCCGTCGCGCCTACAGCGCGCGCCGGCGGCTCGGTCGCGCCGGCGCCTTGCCTGCCGCAACGATCGTCGTGGGTCGTGTCGTCGGCCATGGATCCAGCCTGCCCAGAGACGTGTCACGTGTCCGTGCCGGATGCGTGCCAACAGTGGAACGGCGGCCCGCCGCCGCCGCTCTCAGGGCTCGACGAGGGTGTCAGCCGCTGGCGGCCGAAGACGCGAGCACGGCCCACGAGGGCGGCCCGTCGCTTCGCAACAGCGCAGCCGCGGCGAGCGGCGGTCGACCTCGGGACGCGCGTGTCGAGAGCAGATCCGGTCGCAGCTGGATCGAGACGCGCGGGAGGTGGAGCCGGTCGGCGTCCCAGCAGGTGCCGGTGGTCCGGTCCGAGGAGACGAGCCCCGCCGAATGGTGCTCGAGCGCCTCCACGAGCAACGCGATGCGCGCATGCTCGAGCCTGAGCACCCCCTCCCGGTGCAGCTCCTCCGCGAAGGAGGCGGCCCTCGCTCCGTGCTCGGGGTCGATGGAGTCCGAGACGCGTCGCGTGTCGTGCAGGAGCCCGAAGCAGAAGACGAGCGTGCGATCGACCTCACCGACGGACGGTGCGAGCGCGAGGCCCGTCGCGGCGACACACCTCCAGTGCTCGTCTCCGTGGATCGTCGAATCCGGCCGCCATGCACGCGACAGCACGACTTCGACGAGTGAGCTCAGCGCCCGATCTTCCATCCCGTCACCATTGCGCGCTGCGCGGCGGTCTGCGGGGACA
>DASXAW010000125.1:0-9872 GCA_036406535.1 Gaiella sp. | reverse complement strand
AGGTCGTTCGCCTTGCACGCGACGATCACGAGGTCAGCGTCGAGGGACGCGGGATCCGACGATGCCCGCACCTGCGCCGTGAACTCGGCGCGGCCCGAGACCCGCAGGCCCTCCGCCTCGAGCGCGCGCGCATGTTCCTCGCGGCGCGTCAGCACCGACACGTCCGCGACCCGCGCGAGGTGCGCGGCGAGGAGCGAGCCGATCGTCCCCGCACCGGCGACGCAGATTCGCGTCACCGCTGCAGCCATCGCCCCTGCATCCATCGGACAGGGAACTCGCGCCCGCCCGTGAGGCCGGACGGCCGGAGGATCAGAACCGCCGCCATGAGCACGCCGACGACGACGAGCCGCGTGCCCGCGGGCAGGTCGATGTTCCAGCCGAAGAGGCTCGTGCCGTTCTCCGCGGCCGCAAGCCACGAGTCGAGCGCGCTGACGGCGAGCGCGCCGACGACGGCGCCCCACAGGCTCGTCAGCCCGCCGATCACGAGCATCGCGAGCGTGATGAAGGTCAGGTCGAGGTAGAGCGAGTCGGCGCCGGTCGGCAGGAGATGGACGTACAGGCCTCCGGCGAACCCTGCCAGGACGCCCGAGATGGCGAACGCCAGGAGCCGTTGGCGGTAGACGGAGATCCCGACCGCGCGGGCCGCCGCGGGATCGTCCCGTGCCGCCCTGAGCTGCCGCCCGAAACGGCTTCGTTGATAGACGAACGCTGCGACCACCACGAGAAGGGCGCCGACCGCCGCCTGCAGCAGGCCGGTCGTCTCCGGAACCGAGGAGAAGACGTTGAGCCCCGGCCCGATCTTGTCCGTGTAGCGAAGGACGTTGTTCGTGATCTCGAGGACGGCGAACGTCGCGATGCCGGCAGCGAGGCCCGAGAGGCGCATGAGGGCGAGACCCGCGAGCAGCGCGAACACTCCGCCGGCCGCTGCGGCGATCACCAGCGACGGGACGTTGCCGACGGTGGTGTCCCGCAGGAAGCCCGCGAGGTTCGGCATCGTCGCGGGCTTCTCCTCGGCCGGCACGGCGAGGACGCCCGCCGCCCAGGCGCCGACGGCGACGAAGCTGATGTGCCCGAACGACACAACGCCGGAGTTGCCGACGAAGACGTAGAGCGCGACGACGAAGGCCACGGAGACGAGCGCGCTGATGAAGTAGATCTGCGACGCGCGGTCCGTCAGGGAGCCGAGCAGCGCCGCGGCGACGATCAGCACGGCGGGCGCCGCGAGCTGCGGCCACGCGCGCATCACGTTCATACGCGCTCCACCGTGCCCCCTCCCCGCGTGAACACCCCGGCGGGCCGCACGAGGAGGACGAGGATCACGAGCCCGAAGAGGAGCGAGGGCAGGTACTGACTCTGGTCGGTCGGCAGCGCCCCGCCGAGCAGCCCCGAGACGTACCCGATCGCAAAGCCGCCGAGCGTCGCCGAGAAAAGTCTGTTCATGCCGCCGACGACGACGCCCGCGAGCACGATGATCGTGTCCTGCAGCGCGAAACCCGGCGTCACCAGCGGAAACTGGATCGTGAGCATGACCGCGACGATGGCGGCCAGGACTCCGGAGATCAGTACTGCCGACGCGATCACGCGGTTTGCACGGACGCCGAGGAGCCGCGCGGTCGTGAAGTCCATCGAGGCCGCTCGCATGTGGAGCCCGATCGACGTGCGCTCGAGGAGGAGCACGAGCACCAGGAGACAGATCGCCGCGACGACGATCGCGACGATCGTGACCTTTCTGATCTCGAGGCCTCCGATCGTGACGGGCCGGTTCAGCGTCACGAGCGAGGCCGCGGGCTTCCCGAGCGGCCCGAACCACAGGAGCGCGATGCTCTGGAGCAGGAAGGCGACGGCGAACGTCGCCACGAGCATCACAGCCGGGGACTGGAGGCGCAGCGGGCGGAAGACGAGCCATTCGAGGGCGACGGAGAGCGCCAGGACCACGGCGAAGCAGAGGACGATGCCCGCCCAGACGGGCCAGTCCCACTCGGACGCGAGGGCGAGCGCGAACGCGCCGGCCATGATCAGCTGGCCATACGCGAAGTTGACGAGACGGAGGACGCCGAACACGAGACCGATGCCGACCGCCATGAGGGCGTAGATGGCGCCGAGGCCGATGGCGTCGATCTGCACCTGCAGGTCGACGGCGTCCCGGAGGAAGCTGGCGACGATCGTCACGAGAGGTAGGCCGCCACGAGCCTGTCGGTGTCCGACGCGTCCTGCGGGTCGAGGACGAGCCGGAGCTCTCCGTTCGCCATGAGATACGTGCGGTCGGCGAAGCCGATCGTACGTTGGGCGCGCTGCTCGACGAGTAGCACCGTCACCCCGCGTCGCCGGATCTCGGCGAGCGCGTCGAAGACGATGTCGACGATCTTCGGAGCGAGCCCGAGCGACGGCTCGTCGAGGAGAAGCAGCCGCGGGCTCGCGACGAGGGCACGCGCGATTGCAAGCTGCTGCTGCTGGCCACCGGACAGCGCTCCGGCATGCCGCCGTCGGAACTCGCCCACGACGGGGAACAGCTCGAAGGCAGCCTCGAGGTCGGTCTCGGCTCCCGAGTGGTCCGACCGCGCCGCCATCCCGAGCCGGAGGTTCTCCTCGACCGTGAGATCACCGTAGATCCGGCGTCCCTCGGGCACCAAGGCCACTCCGGCACGCGCGATCTCCTCGGGAGCCCGTCCTGTGAGCGACAGCCCCGCCAGCCTCAGGTCGCCGGAGGCGACGGGCACCCCGCCCATGATCGCGAGCAGGGTCGTGGTCTTGCCGGCGCCGTTCGGGCCGATCAGCCCGACGATCTCGCCCTCGCCGACGTCGAACGAGAGGTTGCGGACCGCCGACACGGCGCCATACCGCACCTCCAGGCCCTCGACCTCGAGCAGCGGATCGGTCACGGGGCGTCTTCTCTGACGGCCGAGTCGCCAAGGTACGCGGCGGCGACGTCGAGGTTCGCGCGAATCTCGTCCGGCGGCCCGCCTGCCAGCATCCGGCCCTGGTCGAGGACGTAGATGCGGTCGCAGACGTCCATCACGAGAGCCATGTTGTGGTCGATGAGGAGGACACCGGCGCCGAATTCGTCCCGGACGGAGCGGACCACCTCGGCGAACGCCGTCACCTCTGCCTCCGGGAGTCCGGCCGCTGGCTCGTCCATGAGCACGAACCGCGGGCTCGTCGCGAGCGCGCGGGCGACGCCCAGGCGCCGCTCGTGGCCGTGTGGGAGGTTGGCGGCCGGAGCGTCCGCGTAACGCTCCAGGCCGAGCCCCACCAGGAGTCCGTCTGCGCGGTCGTGCGCATCGCGGGGCGACGCACCCGTTCCCAACGCCGCGACCTCCACGTTCTCCCGGACCGAGAGGCCGCGAAATGCGTGGCTGTGCTGGAAGGTCCGCGTGAGACCGGCCCGGCCGCGGCGGTCGGGGCTCCAGCGGGTCACGTCGCGTCCGCTCAGCTCGACAGAGCCTTCGTCGGCCCGGTCGAAGCCGGTCAACAGGTTGACGAGCGTCGACTTCCCCGCGCCGTTCGGTCCGATCAGCCCGACGACCTCGTGGTCGTGGATCTCGAGGTCGACGTCGGCGACCGCCCGCACGCCCTGGAAGGACCGCGAGACTCCGGCGGCCCGGAGAGTGTCTCCGGGCCGCCGGCCATCGTTCGCCTTCGTCTCGACGGCGCCCAAGATGCCTAGATCTTGGGGACGACCTTCGCGACGACGGACCCGACCACCTTCGCCTTGTTGTCCTGGATCTCGATCACCCGGTATCGGCGACCGAAGACCGAGTGCAGGGTCGGGGTGAAGCTCACGAGGCCCGATAGCGTCGGCACCTTCTTGAACTTCTCGAGCTGGGCCGCGAGAGCGATGCCCTGGGTCGACTTCGCGCGACGGATCGCGGTCGCGACGCCGTCGATCGCCGCTGGGCCGGTGATGAAGCCGCCGGTTCCCGCCTTGACCTGCTTTGCGAGCTTGTTCACGGCGGGGACCGGGTCGTCACCGAACACCGACGCATAGGTGACGAAGTAGTAGTTGACGGTCGGCTGGTCTTTCGAGACCCAGTACGTGCCGTCGCCTGCCCAGGAGTTGAGGAACGGCGTCTCGTTCCCGAGCGACCGCAGGCCGTTCATGATCGTCGGCATCGCTCCCCACGGCGGTGCGGTCGCGGTCACGATGACGTCGGCCTTGGCCTGGTTCAGTCGCGTCGTCACGGCCTGCCACGAAGCCGCGTTGCCGCCGCCGGCCGGCGCGGACTGGTAGGTCTCGTTCGCGACGACCTTGCCGCCGAGTTGCTTCCACCGAGCCTCGAACGCCTGCACGACGTTCTTGAAGTACACGATGACGGTGTCGCTCGCGAGGGCGGCGTTGCGCCAACCCTTCCCCCACGCGTAGTCGGCCATCGCCGAGCCCTCGTCTTGAGCGACGTTGCCGAACGTGAACGCGAGGCGCCCCTTCGGACCGAACCGCTTCGGTCCCATCTGGTCGGTACCGATGCACGGTGCGACCGCGAGCACGCCCCGGTTGATCGCCTCCTGCACGACGGGGGCCGCGAGATCGACGTCGCAGGTCGTGAAGATGATGTCGGCTCCCTGACCGAGGAGCTTCGCCGCACACGCCTTCGCAATCGCCGGCTTGTTGCCCTGGGTGTCGCACGTGATGATCTTCATCGGACGCCCGCGAACCCCGCCGGAGGCGTTGACCGCCTTCACCCGTAGCTGGGCTGCGGCCAGCGCAGGCCCGTCGAACGGGGCCATTCCGCCCTTGCTGTCGAACGCCCAGCCGATCACGATCGGCTTGGCAGCGGCAGACGAGGTGCCTGCCACGAGCGCGACGACGGTGAGGGCCGCCGCGAGGAGCGCGACGAACGCGCGCTTGATCCTCCGTTCCATTTACGTCCTCCTCCGAACGCATGACTGGTTTGACGACGCCGGGGTCATTTCCAGGAATCCTCCTTTGCCTTCACGAGCCGGTAGAGCGCCGTGTGCAGTGGCACCGCGACCCCGTGGCGCTCTGCCTCGCGGACGAGCGAGCCGGTGATCAGGTCGATCTCCGTCGCTCTGTGTGCTTCGACGTCCTCGAGCATCGACGGATAGTGGGCGTGTCCCCGCCGGGTCGCGAGCACGTTCATCTCCCACGGGTCCTCGTAGAGGTCGATGCCCGCCGCCGCCGCGACGGACTTTCCCTCGTCGACGAGGTCGTGGACGAGATGACCGAGGTCCGCGGGCGTCTCCTCGCGCGCGAAGTGGGCGTCGTGCGGGAGGCCGGTGAGCGCGGCGACCGCGTTGACGGTCGCGTTGAAGATGAGCTTCGACCAGCGGGCCGGCCGGAGGTCGGGGAACGTCTCGGCCTTCAGGCCGGAGCTCCGCACGAGCTCGCCGATCTCCTCCACCCGCTCGTACGGGGTCTCCTCGTACGGCCCCATCCACGTCGCGGTGTCGAGGATGTACTCCACCTCCGTGTCCGAGTGCTTCGTCCCGGACATGAACGTCACCGCCGAGACGAGCGGCCAGTCGCCTCGGGCGCGCACGACCTCCTCGGCGCCGAGGCCGTTGAGCGTGGTCATGAACGTCGCCTCCGGGAAACGTCCGGCGAGCGACGCCGCGGCGTCCTCGAGGCCGTCGGCCTTCGTCGCCACGATCCCGAGGTCGAAGGCGGGCAGCTCGTCGGGATCCGCGGTCGCGAAGAGCGTCGCGTGGCGGTCGCCGCGCCCCGTGATGCGGAGGCCGTGGCGGTTGAGGGCGTCGGCGTGGTCCTCGCGCCGGGTGAGCACCGAGACCTCCGAGACCTCGGCGAGATGACCCGCGAAGAGGCTGCCGATCACCCCTGCCCCGATCACGCAGACACGCTCGATCATCCGGCCTGGGCGAACTCCGCCTCGGCCGAGCGGACACGCGGCATCACGGCCGCGGCGAACAGCTCCTGGTTCTTGATCGCCATCCAGTGTGGTGCGCCGCCCGCGTTGACGGTGATGCCGATCTCGGAGATGCCGGGGCAGATCTTGCGCGTCTCGGCGATCCGCTCGACGACGTCGTCGGGCGTGCCCACCCAGACGTAGTCGTCCTCGACGAGCTGCTCGAACGGCACCTCGGCGAGCTGCTCCATGATCCCGGACGCGTAAAAGCCGTAGCCCGCCTTGCCGAGGGCCTCGGCCTCCGGCTTGTCGTACTCGAGCAGCGGGGAGCTGTTGCCGTAGATGAATTTCGTCACCCAGTCGCGCGCCTCGCGCAGCGCGGTCTCGCGATCGTCGTCGAGGTGGCACGCGTGGATCCACACGATGTCGGGCGTCGTCCCGTGCTCTTCGCACTTCGCCCGGTAGAGGTCGAGCTGCTCCTCGAGCGCCTTGTACGGGAGGAGCGGCGGCACCGCGACGCCCCAGCCATGCTCGCCGGCGAGCTCGTACGTCCGATCGGACGTCCCGCCGAGGAAGATCCGGAAGCTCCGGCCGGGGAACGGGACGACGTGCGAGTCGGCGACCTCGAAGTACGTGCCGCTGTGCGAGAACCGCTCGTTCCCGAGCGCGGTGAAGAGGAGGTCGACGGCCTCCTCGTACTTCGGGCGCGCGTGCTCGTCGAGCGGCACGCCGGCCTTCTCGGGGATCCATCCGTGCCCGCGCCCGACGCCCCACTCGTAGCGCCCGTGCGTGAGGATGTCGGTCACCGCGATCACCGAGGCCAGCACCATCGGGTTGTGGTACGGCAGGGCGTGCAGCATCGTCCTGAAGTGGATGTTCCGCGTCCGCTGCGCGGCGGCGGCGAAGAGCGCGGTCGGGTGCGCCGAGATCGAGAACTTCGGGAAGAAGAAGTGCTCGATCGACGCGTAGCAGTCGTACCCGAGACGATCGGCGTTCTCGATCTGCTCGAGGACCTCGCCGTACAGCTGCTGCGGCGTCTTGCCCTCGTGGAGCTGCATCTCGGTGTAGAGGCTGAACCGCATCGACCGCCCTCCCTCCTGTGACATGTCAACCGCCGAGTATCCCGTAGCTTGTCATGTCAGTCAATCCGGGCGACCTCAGAACTCGGCGCCCTGCCAGCGAAGGTCGCGGCCGCTCACCTCGATCGCGTCGATCGCCACGGGCTCGTGCTCGTCGGCCTCCTGCATCGGCGACCAGACCCCCCACGAGCGCCGGTAGTAGAGGAGCGGCGGCTCGAGCTCGGGTCGCACGCCGCCGCCCTCGACGAGGGCGATCAGCAGCACGTGGTCGCCGACCGTGACCTCCTGCAGCGTCGTGCACTCGGCCCAGGCGAGCGCGTCCTCGTGCAGGAGCGGAAGCCCGCTGTCGCTCGGGCTCCACGGCACCTCGGAGAACTTCTCCGGCGCCTTCGAGGCGAAGAGCAGGCACAGGTCGCTCCGCCCCTCGCCGATGAAGTTCACCGCGAACGCGCCGCGCTCGCGCAGCGCGGCGAGCGTGCGCGAGCCGAGGTCGACGGAGACCAGCACCGTCGGCGGGTCGGCCGAGATGCTGCACACCGCGGTGGTCGTCAGCCCCCGCGGCACGCCGTCGTCGGTCGTCGTCGTGACGACGGCGACGCCGGACGGGAACGACGCCATGACCTCGAAGAACGTCTGCCGGTCGATCGGCACGGCGCCTAGCGCCCCGCGGGATGCTCGTCCGCCCGCGCTGCGTGCTTCCGGACGAGGCGGCGGAAGTCCGCGTCCGAGATCAGCGCCTGCCTCGACGTGCCGAGGCGCTTGACCGCGTCGAGCAGCTCGGCCAGGCGGTCCTCGTCGACCTCGAGCCCCAGCCGGGTCAGCGTGATCCGGATCGAATCCATCCCGCTCTTCTTGCCGAGCACGATCCCGCGTTCGGCGCCGACGAGCTCCGAGGCGTACGGCTCGATCGCCGCCGGGTCGTGGAACTGCGCGGCGACCGCCCCCGACTCGCGCGTGAAGAGCGCCTCGCCGGTCACCGCCTTCCATGGCGGAAGCGGCGTGCCTGCGCGCTCCGCCACGAGCCGGGAGACGTCCCGCGCCCGTGTCAGGTCGAGGCGGGTCGGGATGCCGTAGAGCGCCTCGAGCGCGAGCGCGACCTCGAGGAGGTCGGCGTTGCCCGCCCGCTCCCCCATCCCGTTGATCGTCCCCTGCACCCAGGTGGCGCCCGCCTGCACCGCGGCGATGGCGGCCGCCGTGCCGAGGCCGAAGTCGTCGTGCCCGTGCCAGTGGACGGGGACGTCGAGCCGGTCGAGCGCACGCGAGACGAGCAGCGCGGCGGCCTCGGGCGTGGCGATCCCGAGGGTGTCGACGACCACGATCTCCTGCGCGCCCGCCTCGACGGCCGCCTCGTACGCCCGGTCGAAGAAGTCGAGCGACGCGCGCGAGGAGTCGACGCCGAAGAACGCGACCTGGATCCCGTGCCCGCTCGCGAAGGAGACGGCCTTCCGGATGCGCTCGAGCATCGTCTCGCGGCTGACGCCGAGCGCCTCGAGCTTCCCGTCCGAGATCGGGCTCTCGATCACGGACGCCCGGACGCCGAGCTCGACCAGCGCGTCGACGTCGGCCTGCACCGCGCGGGAGAAGCCCCACACCTCCGCGCGCAGGCCGGCGCCCGCGACCAGCTCGACGGCGCGGAAGTCGTCCGCCGAGACCCGTGGGAAGCCGGCCTCGATCCGGTCGACGCCGGCCGCGTCGAGGGCCCGCGCGATCTCGAGCTTCTCCTCGGGCGTGAGCACCACGCCGATCGTCTGCTCCCCGTCGCGGAGCGTGGTGTCGTAGAGCCCGACCGGCAGGCGCGGCTGTGGGTCGAGCGCCTGCTCGTTGATCGTCCCCGTCCAGATCTTCGTGCGGTCGAGGCTCACCCGCTCACCCTGCCTGAACGATCCCGTCGGGGAACGGCGAAAGCTTCTCCGGCTCTGCATCGGTGACGAGGAAGTTGTCCTCGAGCCGGAGGCCGCCGCCGCCCTCCCAGTAGCATCCTGGCTCGATTGCAAGAACCATCCCGGTGCGCACCTCGCCGCCTCCGGCCTGGTGGGGGTACGGCGGCTCGTGCGCGCGCGCGCCCACGCCGTGGCAGACGGGATGCGTCGGCTGGCCGGGGTAGCCCATCCGCTCGACGCCCTCGCGGATGCGCCGATCGAGCTCGGCGAGGCTTGCGCCCGGCGTGCAGAACGCAACCGCGTCGTCGTACACCTCCCGCAGGCGCGTCTCGAGCTCGACGTAGGGCGCGGTGAGCTCGCCGACGACGACGTTCTTCGTGTGGTCCGCCCAGTACCCGTCCGCGCAGACCCAGATCTCGAAGAGGGTCGGCTCGCCCTCGAGCACCGGCCGGTTGCTCGTCGCGGTGAAGGTCTTGATCCCCGGGCCGGCCCAGACGAGCGAGAACCCGAGCGCGAGCTCGACCTTCCCCGCCCAGCCGGTCCCCTCGCCGTGCACGAAGCCCAGCCATTCGGCCGCGATCTGTGCCTCGGTCAGGCCCGGCCGGATCACGCCGCGGACGTGGTCCATCGCGGCGGCGGCGATCTCGTTCGCGAGCCGGACCCGCTCGATCTCCTGCGGAGTCTTGATCGCACGTGCCTCCGCGAGGAGCGGTGTCGCGTCGATGGCGTCCGGGAAGGCGTCGAACCAGCCCTTCGTGTACGTCGTCGGCTCCCCGACCATGCGATCCGACGCCTGGGTGCCGAGGCTGAGCTCGAGTCCGACCGTGCCGTGCTCGGCGGCGCAGCCGGCGGCCAGCTCGAGGGTGCGCACGGCGGGCGGGCGCGGGTCGTCGGATAGGTAGCCGGCCACGAGCCGCACGTCGCTCGTCCAGGCGTTTCGCGCCGCGTCGTCGGCGGACGCCTCGAGGCAGAAGAGCGTCGGCTCGCCCACGCGCGGGAACACGACGGCGTCCAAGCCCTTCATCCCCCAGAAGCCCGTCAGGTAGACGACGTTGTCGGGCGCGCGGGCGACGATCGCGTCGATGCCCTCCTCC
>DASXAW010000124.1:0-37037 GCA_036406535.1 Gaiella sp. | reverse complement strand
AGGCTCGACACCCAAAGGATAGGCTGGCTCGTCGGTAGGGCGTCCGCCCCCGGCCGCCGAGCGAGACCAAAGCGCGGACTACGCTCGTAGACGTTCGGTCGGTGCAACCGCGGACGCGGGTTCGATTCCCGCCGCCTCCATAATCCCTGCAAAACCTAACTTTCCGGTCGGAACGATTTGAGGGCTGCCTCGAGGTCTGACGTATCGAGGTGGGCGTAGATGTTGGCGGTGGTGCCGATGTCTGCGTGGCCCGCAAGCATTTGGGCCAGCTTGAGGTTTCCGGTCCTGCGCAGAAACTCCGTAATGGCGGTGTGCCTCGCCTCATGCATCGGCCTGTGCGGAACCGCTGCCCGCTCGAGACAGCCCTTCCACCAGTTGTGAAGCGTGGTGGGGGCCATCGGCTTGTGGCGGTCCTCCCAAATCACCCCGAACGGCCCCTTGTAGAACTCCGGGCCTGTCTTCTCCGGGTAGAGCAGGAACTCGTCAGAGTCCGGCTGGCGGTCGAGAATGTGCCGCTCAAGCTCTAGCCGAAGCTCGTTGTCCACCACCGGCAGATAGCGCACCTTGCCGCCCTTCCCGAAGACAGTCAGCTGCCTGCCGTCGTAGTGCTTGAACTGGACTCGGGATAGCTCGCCTTTGCGGAGCCCCCAGGCGGAACAGCAGCAGAAGCGCCACGCGGTCTCTCTGGCGGGTCTGTGCGGCCACCAGGCGGGCTGTATCGCTCGCCGTGAAGGTTCCCCGGGCTGTCTCCCTCCTGCGCGGTCGGAAGATCGGGATGGCCGGGTTTCCGGTAAGCCGCCCCTCGCGCACAGCCCAAGCGAAGAAGTCACGCAGTACGGAGATCACCTTGGCCCGCGTGCGGCCGTCCGCTCTCCCCAACGGTGTCGATGAACTCCCGGAGCCGCTCGGTGCCGACAGGCGGGGCAAAGTCGGATAGCTCGAGGTCTGCGTGGTCGAGCGCCAGGCTGGCGAGGATCGCCTCGTAATCCCGCATGGTCTCCGTGGTCGCGCCCCACTCATTGCGCTTCCAACCGCAGTAACGCCCCACCTCGGGGTTGAGCGATAGGTCTTGTCTCTCATGGCTTGTCGCAGCAGCTGTGCCGCGCCGAGGGCGGATACAGTCGGCGTCGCATCGGAGCTAGACCCTCCGTTGCCGGCCCCGGCTGTTTCGGCAGCGCCGGGGCATTGATGAATGCGCCCGACTCTGCTCCGCCGCGCTGATGGTGGCGAGGGCCGGTCAAAGACCCGCCACCCCGAGAACGTGCACGTGCGGGGTTGATATACGGATTCTCAAGCCCTCCGAGGGTCTGGGAGGCCCCAGGTACCCCCCTGAGCACTTTTCTCACACCGTGGGCCGTTTGCGGGGTGCGGCAGAAGGTCACCGCCGAAGTGCAGCAGCGGCACCCGTCACCACCGAAATTGCTGCAAAGACCTTGGGCCAGCGAACTTCTGCCCGCAAGGGTGGCACTTGCTGCCCCGGGCCTCTGTGCTCGGTTCGCCTCGCCGCTCCGCCGTCGGGCCGAAGCAGAGGGTCAAGGCATAGACATTTGGCTACGGGTCGTGCACACTACGTCCGGGGAACTAAAGACAGCGGCAAAAACGGGGGGTTTGGTGGTGCGCGACGACGCGTCGTTCGGGCTCGGGGCCTGGACGTTGACGAAGGCACTCGTTGGGACGGCCGCACTAGCGGTCGCACTGGTGGCACCCACTGCTGGCGATGCTCGATCCACGGCCGATTACTGCAAAGTCGCCGGCCATCGCATTGCGAAGAGTGCGAACGGCAAGAATTTCCTGTGCGTAAAGGTGTACTTCCAAGGGCGGTCCGTGACATTCCGTGGCTCATACAACCGCTACGGCGTCGCGAATGACGTCATCGACTCCGAGGACGAGTACGGATTCAGGGACTACTACCCAGACGATCCAGTACTCACGCTGAGGATCTCGAACCGTGGTCGTGTCGCGTATACGGATGACCTGTTCGCCCTGGGAGATCCCGACTACAACGATGCCGATGGCACGTTCAGCGAGTCGGTCTACGCCTCAGACGTTTGTAGCTTCGGGTCGGGGAAGTATTCCTGGAGGATCACAATGGAGGACCCCGAGACACCGGTTGGTGGCCAGGCTTCGGTCAATCGCGTGAACGATCTTGCGGTGACCTGCCGAGACTGAGGAGCTGGATCGCGAACGTGCGTTCGTATAATCTCGGCCGGTGACACTCATGCTGGCTGGCATCCCCATCCGAGACGAAGCCGTGCTCGAGTTGGCCCGCCTGGTGGATGACGAGGGGCTAGCCCAGAGACTCGAGGACGCCTACCGCCTACAGGTCAAGATCCTGGCCCTCGAAATCTCAGACCGGGATTCGATCATCTCGGCCCTCGTAGACGCGCCGGCAGGACTAGAAGAACTTAGGGGGGTGTTCTCCTACAACAGAGGGCCTGGAGGGTTCAGGAGGAATTGACGTAATGCGCGACTTCGGACGGTATGCCTGGGGGGTCGCTTTTTGACCGTCCTACTGGTCGCGATCTTCGTGGCATCCGCTTTGGTTGGGTGGCTTGCATCGCGCGTGGAGTCGTTTGATTGGGAGCTGGCAGCCCTCGTGTTGACGGGCTTGGGTACGACATCGCTTGCAACGGTTACTGGAGTGCTCGCGATCCAGACCCGGAACGACGTCCGGGCCTCTACTAAAGTCGCAGACGTTGCCCGAGGCGTCGTTCACTACCAGCGTCAGGCCGATTCTTGTAAACGTCACGGAGGGCGAGCCGAGGGTTCGGTCCGCTGGCCAGCACGACCGCCTGAGCGTCAGTGTCCCACTGAGAAACGTCGGGGGAGGACTTGCCTTGATTGAGGCGCCCTCGCTTGAGATCACGTCCACCAAGTACCAGCGCATGGTGGGAGGAACGCGTGCTTCCACCATCCCCGCAACTGAGCAGGAGACGTTCCTGTTCGTGCTCGAGTGCGACAGCCAGGTGACCCAGCGCGAACTGGAGCAGGAAATAAGGCAGAACGGCTTTTGCGTAGTTGCCCGCTACAGAGACCTCGATGGCGAACAGCCCGGGCGCACCCGGGCCAAATGCGAACACCTCCCTGAAGTCGGGTGGCGCGTGACAACGATCGAACTATTCCGAGGCGAGGAGAGAGAGCCATTCGCGGTTCTTCCAGGGCAGAGCGTGAGCCTTAGGCTGTCCGATTGACGCGTTCGTTTGACTGGATCACCTGATTCCCCATCAAGTGGCCCTTCGCGGTCCGTCTGATGTGCCCAAGCCGGCTACGGCGGCGAGCTAGATAGCGCCCCGGCGGGGGTGCCGCCCCTTGGGGAAACGGCAAAGCCGCCCCCAGGCGCGTCTGCGGCTTCGAAAGGGCTGCCCGGGGCTCCTCTCGTATGAACTTGACATAGTAAGACTCATGTTTTATCCTTTTCGGCGTAACAAGGTTCTTCGAAGCATAGGAGGATCTATGACCACACTTGTTCGCTGGGAGCCTTTCCGTGAACTGACCGGGCTTCAGGGTGAGGTCAGTCGGCTGATGAACGGCCTACTGGATGCCGGTCAGCGTCCCGAGGGCTGGTCGCCCGCGCTCGATGTCTGGGAGACCGACACGGAGTTGGTCTACGCCTTCGACGTCCCCGGTGTCCGTGAGGACGAGATCACCATCGAGGCACACGACGACACACTCACCATCTCAGGGAGCCGAGACCGAAAGGTCGAGGAGAAGAACGACCGTTACTACCGCTTTGAGCGCCGACACGGGCCATTCGCCCGATCGGTGGGACTGCCAAACGGAACCGACGACTCGAAAATCACGGCCTCGTACCGTGACGGCGTGCTGCAGGTCCACGTCCCCAAGCCCGAGGAGGCAAAGCCTCGCCGCATCGCGATCGAGGCGCAGCAGGCCGACGTGGAGGTCACGCCCACCGCGTAACCCTGTAAGCGCAGGCCGTCGGGGGTGGTTCACGCCACCCCCGACGCTTTCGTGAGGAGGGAGGCGTAACGCCTCTCAAAGCGCCGCACGGGCTCGGTGTAGCCTCTATCTCGTGAAGGCCGAATGGCAGGGTCGTGTCTCACAGGCCGCCGCGAAGTACGGGGAGCACGCCCCGATGGCGGCGACGTGCTGCAACGCGTGTAGGGCCTGTGTGCAGACCAACCTCATCGGTCTTGGTCTCGCAGCAGTGATCGGGGCCGGCGCAACCGTCGCGTCGTTCGCCCGAAGGGTCACTGGCAAGACCGCCTAGTCCAGTCCGTCCCCGAGCGTCGAGCTAGCCGTTCGCGACCGAGGCGAACAACTTCGCGAGCTGAAGCTTCTCGCTATTGACCCACACTGACCGGTAGCGGTCTTGGGGATTAACGAGCCTCACGTGGTCGGCGTGATCGGTCTCGGGTAGATCCTGCTCGAGCAATGCTTTCCGGTGCGTCCTCTTGGTGGCGTCAAATTCGCCTGCAACCACCAAGTCAACGAGCTGAATTCGCTTTGGGCCGGAATTCGGCCGATACCCTCCTCTGGGCAAGTTGTCCTCCTGTAATTTTCTGAAAGCGTTTGAACCTCGCCTCTCGCTCGCCGAAACCTGCGGGGGTGAAACGATGTGTTTTTCCGTCTTCGACGGTGACCCGCCCCCCGGGTGCCCCGGTCCCTAGATCCCTCTGTGGGTGAGGCGTTAAGCTCGGCAGCTCCACAACTGCGGAAGGGAGGCGGGGGATATGCACGCTGTCGTTGTGAGGGTGACGATCCACAATGCCGACCGCACTCGGGAAGTGCTCAACAGCCAGGTTGTGCCTCAGGTCTCTGGTGCTCCCGGCTTCAAGGCGGGCTACTGGACGTGGTCGACCGGTGATGGGGAGACGAACGGGCTCTCGATGATTATCTTCGAGTCGGAGGAGAACGCTCGCGCGGCGGGCGATCGGATACGCGCAATCGCGGCTGGCGCGCCCGACGACGTCACGCTCGATGGCGTCGAGGTCCGAGAGGTGGTCGCTTCGGCCTGACGACTACGGGCAGGCGGACGAAAGACGCTCAGGGCTCCGGGCTCAGGGCCAAATCCGCGAAGTCTGAGCTTTCCGTGTAGAGATCGGACACCACGCCGCCGGATATCTTGAGCCCGATGTATTGCTGTGGTTCTGCGGGGATGGTTGTGCCATGCAATCTGTGTCCTTGCCATGGAGAGGTTCTCGAGCAGCTCTCTGTGAATCTTCTCCACGTTGGGCTTCTGCTCCTTGCTGGCCATTCTTTTTTCCTTCTTTGGAGCCACTCGATTGAGGAGGATAATAGGGGTATGACTAGCGTGCGTCTAGAGACATTTGTGTCTTGAATTTACTCTGTAGTTTTCTTCAGAAAGATAAAGGGCCGGCTCCGTTGAGGTTGGAACCGGCCCCGTGTGCGCTCGAAACATGCCGGGGGAAGCATGGAGCCCCGGCATCGGGTGTTGAGCCGCACCCCGCCCCCGGCTGGCGCGGGATCTCAGTTCGGGTCTCGGAGTAGGATGGGCCGATGACCGAAGACACGGGCGAGCACGCACTGGCGAAGCGCGACGGCACGGACATTCTCATCGTTCCGCCTGTGACGGTCCCGTTTGCCGGGGAGTACCAACAAATGCCCGACGAAGCTGGCTACGTCCGGCTCTCGTACTACGAGGCCAGGCAACTCCTGGGACGACTGGATTCCCTGGCTGGCTCGTTGCTCGAGTCCGACCGATGGCTTGCAGATGCGCTCCGGCGACTGATCGATGATTGGGGACCACCGCCGGTGACGGCCACCTTCTGAGTCGATCGGAACAGTTCGCGGGTTCGATTCCCGCCGCCTCCGTTGCTGGTCTTCGGGGCCCTCCGGGGCCCCGTCTCTTTCTGTCTCCCGATCTGGCGACGCTTGTCCACGTCGTGATTCCGCCGCGCTCGCGCGCGCATTCACGACCGGCCTTTACGCCGCCGCCAGGACGAGCAGCAGCTCGTCCAGCTGCCCGAGCGTCTCGCGCATTGCTTCCTGGGCACCGGTCCCTGCCGCGTCGAGCGCTTCCTTCGATGGATACAGCTCGTGCACGACGAGCACCGTCACGCGGTCTCTTTCTTCGAAGGTCACGGTGGTCACCGACCCCGCATCCCCGCTTTCCTCGTTCGTCCACACGATCTTCTCGTTCGGGACGACTTCGAGATAGCGGCCGTAGAAATCCATCCCGTCGCCGAAGTTCAGTCGATACCGGCCGCCGACCCGCACGTCCAGCTCGCACGACTTCAACGTCATGCCCATCGACCGCGGCACCCACCACTGTTCGAACAACGTTTGCTCCGCCCACGCCTGGTAGACGAGCCGCGCCGGCGCCGCGAAGGCTCGCGTGACGACGAGCTCGCGATCGGAGGTCCGCTCGACGGTCGTGGGGCTCACGGGCTTATTTTCTTTTCCGGCGGCCATCGCGCTTCTCCTTCGCTGTGAGGTCCTCGATCACGCGGTCCAGCGCGTCGAACCGCGCGGACCAGAGTTGGTGGAACCGTTCGATCCACGCGGCCTCTTCCTCGAGCCGGCAGGAGCCGAGCCGGCAGGTGCGCACGCGGCCGATCTTTTCGGTCGTAACGAGCCCTGCGCCTTCCAGCACGCCGACGTGCTTCTTCATGCCCGTGAGGGTCATCTCGAACTGGCCGGCGAGGTCGGTGATCGACGCGTCGCCGCGCGCGAGTCGCTCGAGGACGCCGCGTCGCGTGGCGTCGGCGACAGCGGCGAAAGCGGTGCTGACGTGCGTGACGTGACGTTGAACCAAGTGGTTCAGTATAGCGGACCCGGGCGCCCGGCGCGCAAGCAGGGCGTCGAGTCAGCCAATCGCATGCGAATGGTGTCCAAGACCTCTGGGCACGGGCTCCTCTGCGAGAGTTCCGTCGTGTTCAGTGATTCGGCTCACATCTACGACGCCGTTTACGGATTCAAGGACTACGAAGCCGAGGCCGGGCGCATCCACGCGATCATCGAAGAGCACTCGCGCGATGCCTCAACCCTTCTCGATGTTGCATGCGGCACCGGGAGGCACCTTGAACACCTGCGAGCCTGGTACGAGGTCAGTGGGCTCGATCTCGATCCGCGACTCCTCGAGATCGCGCACGATCGGTTAGGAGACGTGCAGCTCTCTGCGGGCGACATGGTGTCGTTCGAGCTTGGGCGGCGGTTCGATGTCGTTACGTGCCTCTTCAGCTCGATCGGCTATGTCGGGACGCTGGAGCGGCTCAACCTAGCGATCACGAGCATGGCCGCGCACCTTCGTCCCGGCGGCCTTCTCCTCGTCGAACCGTGGCTGACACCTGACGTATGGCAGACCGACAGGCCTCACCTCCTCACCGTCGACGAACCCGAGCTGAAGATCGCTCGCATGACGATTCCAGGTCGCGAGGGTCGGCTGGCGGTGATGAACTTCGCGTACCTCGTAGGGACACCCGTCGGCCTTCAACAGTTCTCGGAGCGACACGAAGCAGCGCTGTTCACGGATCACGAGTATCAGCAGGCCTTCATCGACGCGGGACTCACCGTCGATCGTGACGAACACGGCTTGATCGGGCGCGGCCTCTACATCGCGCAGCTTGCGTGAGTCCGGCGCGAGTGCCAATCCGACCCCGCGAGCGTGGCGGTCTTCAGCCGAGCTGCTCGGCCAGTCCGATGATGATGCCCTCAGGGCCACGCATGAAGCAGAGCCGGTAGACGTCCTCGTACTGCGCGATGTCGCCGACGAGTTCCGCACCGTGCCTTCGGAGGCGGGCGACGACGTCGTCGATGTCGTCGACGGCGAACATGATGCGGCGTATGCCCAGCGTGTTGGCCGGTGCGTGTTCGGGCTCGGACTTGACTGCCGGCGGCGTGTGGAACTTCGACAGCTCGATCCGGCCGTGGCCGTCCGGCGTCCGCATCATGGCGATGTCGGCACGCATGCCGTGGAGTCCGACGACGCGGTCTGCCCACTCCCCCTCGTTCGTCGCCTCGCCTTCCAGCTCCATACCGAGCTCGGCGAAGAACGCCTTCGCAGCCTCGAGGTCGTCGACGACGATGAGAACGTTGTCCATCCGCTGAAGCGTCACGTCCGGGGAGCATAGGTCTCCACCAGGCTCGATCGGAGGCTCGGCGAGTCGACGCCACGCGCCGGAGCTGCGACCAGCGTCGCACGAGCGCGAAGCGCAACCGCGAGGACCAGCGGTGCGAGAAGCGCCACCGACCCGTCGATCACCGCGTAGCCGGCGGCGATCGCCGAGGGCGGATTGCCGGAGGGCAGGTGCGACCATGGCGCGGACGCGGCCCAGACCCAGTCGCCCGCCCAGGTGCCGGCGATCTCGATCGTGGCGACGGCGAGCCAGATTGCGGCGAACATGTCCCCCTTCCCGGACCGCAGCACACACCAGGCGAGGAGCGGCCAGACGATCGCGCCCTGCACGTCGAGTCGTCCCGTGAGGAACGGGAGCACCGTCAGCCCGGCGACGACCCAGCCGCTCGCGGCCACCATCACGAGCCGCCGGAGCGCGCGGCCGTGCCTGCGCACGACGGGCAGGCCGGCCGCGGTGATCCCGAATACGTAGACGAGAGCGTGCCCCGGGGGGACGTACAGGGGGATGTTCCGCAGCTCGTAGGTGTACCCGCCCCAGATCAGCGAGCCGAAGACCTCGAACAACGTCGCGAGCGGCACGCACAGCCATACCTCCCAGCGCCGCGCCGACTCGACGCGCCGCGAGGCCGCCCACAACACTCCGAAGGTGAGCAGCCCGAGCGCGATCTGAGGCTCGACCCCATCCGTGGTGCCATCCACGAAGAGGAGGGCCGGTGTGTAGACGAGCAGCGAGAGGTGGAGCGCGTACGGGCGTACCGTCCGGGCGAGCAGCGCGGCGTACCGGGGCATCACGGCTGATTCGCCGGGTCGTGCAGGTCGGTTCGCTCGTCGCGACGACTCCCTGAAGCGACGACCGCGGGCTCGATCTCCGCCGCCTCGGTCTCTCGACGCAGCTCACTGGCCGCGGGCGAGCTGCCCCAGTCGCTCGTGGTCGATCGCGTGCACCAACGCGTCGGCGTGACGGTGCACGAGCTCCCAGTCCGAGCCGTCCGGGCGGCGGAAGACCCAGGTCACCCGGAGCGACCAGTCCTGCTCGGGGAGATCCCCGACGGTGCCGCGCTGGTGCTCGATCACGACAAGGACGGCCAGATCGCCGGACGCGTAGGTCTCCACGACCTCCACGTCCGCCTCGCCTCCGCGGAAGAACTGCGCCAGCCCCTCCAAGGCCGCGTCCGAGTCGTCGAACCCACGCACCGGGTCGCCCCCGTACGGGGACATGAGCGTGTAGTCGTCCGCATGCCGGATGTGGGCGACATACCCGCGGATGTCCCCGGAGATCAGCGCTCGAGCCGCCTGTGTGACCCGTTGAACGAGTGCGGCCACCTCTTCGCCGGTCGCTGTGCCGGACAAGGCTCCACCTCCAGTTCGGCCGTTAGGCGAGTAGTCGAGCACACCGGGCGCCTCGGTGGAAGCTCGCCGTGGAAACCGGGCGGTTTGGGGGTCGGCGCCGGGCGGGTAGCCCTTGCTCAGGGCACGCGAGCAAGGGAGGAGTCATGGGAACCAAGGTTCGCGAGGTGATGACCGATCGCCCGCGCTGCGTGACGTTCGAGACGCCGATCGCCGAGGCCGCACAACTCATGGAGAGCGAGGACATCGGCTCGTTGCCGGTTCTCGAGGGCGACCAGTTGGCCGGCATGATCACCGACCGCGACATCGTCATCCGCGCGGTCGCCAAGGGAAAGGACCCCCGCGGCATGCCGGTGCGCGAGGTCGCGAGCCGTGAGCTCGTCACCGTCTATGCGGAGGACGACCTTGCCAACGCTCTCAAGAAGATGGCGAGCGAGCAGGTCAGGCGCCTCCCCGTCGTGGACGAGGACAACCGGCTGGTCGGCGTCCTCTCGCAGGCGGACGTCGCGCTCGAGGCGAAGGAGAAGACGGTCGGCGAGATGGTGGAGGAGATCTCCAAGTCGCCGACGGGCCCGCGACTCTAGGTTGCGAGCCGCAGCACGTCCCGGGCGGCCAGCCGCCCGGGGGCGGGTTCGGTCTGCCGCACGTGCCGCTCGGACGAGCGGTCCATACTGACGGGCATGAGCTCGGCGCAGCCCGGCATACACACGTTCCTGATCGCCGACATCCGGGGCTACTCGCGGTACACGGACGAGTTCGGGGCCGAGGCCGCGGCCGGGCTGACAGCGCAGTTCGTCGACCTGGTCACGGACGACGTGGAGGCGCACGGCGGCAAGGTCGTGGAGATTCGGGGCGACGAGGCGCTCGCCGTGTTCTCCTCGGCGCGCCAGGCGATCCGCTGCGCGGTCGCGCTGCAGCAACGGTTCGAAGAGGCGGCCGAGCTCGACCACGATGTTCCTCTCCGCGTCGGGATCGGCATCGACTCCGGTGAGGCGGTGCCCCTTGGTGACGGGAGCTTCCGCGGCGCGGCGCTGAACGTCGCGGCGCGCTTGTGCGCACGCGCCCACGGAGGCGAGGTGATCGTCACCGAGGCCACCTACCGGCTCGCCGGGAGGATGGAGGGGCTCACGTTCAGCGATCGCGGACGCGTGCACCTCAAGAACATCGGCGACCCCGTCCACATCCTGCGGGTCTACTCCGAGAAGGAGGCCCCCTCCGCCAACCGCTGGGTGCTGATGTTCTTCGGCAAGCCGGCTCGCCAGTTCGGTTGGAAGCTCGCCGCCGGCGTGGTCGGCCTCGCGGCTCTCACGGCGGCCGGAGTGGTGTACCTGACCACCGGCGACCACACGGACGGCGGGAGCGCCTCCCCGCCGCCGACCGGAGCAGCGCTGCCCGGGACCGGCACGCTCGCGGCGAACGCCGGGCTCGACGCGATCGTCCCGCCGGCGGTCTGGAAGGACTGCCGCGTGCAGAGCGTCGCCGAGCCGTCGGCCATCCAGACCGCCGTTTGCCTCCCTGCGAACGGGATGCCGGACCGCTGGCAGATCTCGGCGTATCCCAACGCCGCCTCTCTGGCGGCGGCGTATGCATCGGAGCTGGGTCGCCGACAGGACATCCACCGCGACACGGGGAAGTGCAACGCGTTCTCGTGGGGCGGCGAGCACGCGTGGCTCCACGGCCCCGACAAGCCCGGAGGACGGGTGTTGTGCTACTTCGACGGGAACGACGCAGTGATCGTGTGGACGCACGAGCGGCTGGGGCAGCCGACGCACAGGGACGTCCTCGTGATCGCGCGCGAGGGCGGCATCGACCACGCAGGCCTCACTCGTTGGTGGCGCCCGTTGCACCACCAGATCGGCAGGGCGAACTGACCCCGCCTGGGCCGGCGCACGCCGGGTAACCCGTGCCGCTCCGGCGGCGCTCGCGGGAGGAAAGGCGGAGGTCCGTGCCGAAGCAGGGAGATCCATGAGCTGGCGACGCGGCGAGTTGTGGCTCGAGGCGGACGTGCTCTGGTTCCGCGAGGCGGTGGCCGCCCCGGCGTTCCCGGGCATCGGGACCGGAGCGATTCCGAGCCTTGCGCCGCCACCCGGGCTCGTCGCCTCGCGCGTGCGGCGGGCCGCGTGGCAGCGGCGGCGGCACCTGCGCAGGGCGAGGACGACGGCGGTCGCACTGTCCCCCGCGGTCGTGATCGCGCTCGCGGCGCTCCGGAGCGGGGCGGGGCCCGAGTCTTCCGTCCTCCTGGACGACCCTCCGTCGCTGACGTTTCGTGTCGGCACCGGGATCCCCGTGGCGGAGGCGACGACGATCGGGCCGCCGCCCGGCCGGGAGACGGCGGCTTCGAGACGGCGGGAGAGCGCCGCGAAGGAGAAGGCGGCGCCGACGATCACGTGGCGTCACTCCGAGTCCACCGGCCTCCCGTGGGCCGGCCACCTCGCCGACGGCACCCAGCTTCCGCTCGAGGGGCCCGACTGGGTCACCTGGGACCCCGTCACCGACAGCTCGCCGAATGCCCCGAAGCGCCTCTACGGCACCGACCACACGATCCGGACGGTCGTCTCGGTGGCCGCCGCGTACCGCGCGGCGCATCCGGACGCCCCTCGGCTCGTGATCGGCGACATCAGCCGCGAGGGCGGCGGGCCGATGACCGACGAGCACGTCTCGCACCAGAACGGCCTCGACGTGGACATCTACTTCCCGCGCGTCGACCACAGGCTCGTCGCGCCGGTCACGCACGACCAGATCGACCGGCGGCTCGCGCAGGACCTCGTCGACCGGTTCGTGGCGGCCGGGGCGCAGATGATCTTCGTCGGCTACGGCACCGGGCTCCGCGGCCCGTCCGGCGTCGTGATCCCGTACGCGGGCCACGACTACCACATGCACGTCCGCTTCCCCCCGCCGGGCCGCTAGCGGCCGACGCCGGGGACGATTCGCCGGCGCGCACTCTCTCCCCGCGACTCGTCGGTCGCGCGCGCACCACGCGGCCCGAGCGCGCCGACCAGCGCCGCCGCGACGAAAAGCACGCACGCCGCGACGAGCAGGGCATTCGACATGCCGCTGACGAAGGCATGCTCGGCCTGCGCGAGCAGCGGGGCTCCGGGCGGCCCGGCCTGGTGCGCGACCTGCGAGGCGGCCGCGATCGAGTCCTGCGCCGCCTCGGCCGCGGGGGTGGGAAGACGGGACGTCGCGCCGGCGACGTCGTCCCGGTAACCGCTGTTCAGGACGCTGCCGAGGACGGCGATCCCGAACACGCCGCCCACCTCGCGCGCGAGGTCGTTCACGGCCGAAGCGATCCCCTGGCGGTGAGCGGGCAGCGAGGACACGATCGCGGTCGTGGCGGGGGCGGTGGCGAGCGCGAGGCCGACACCGGTGATCACGGCGCCCGTGCCGAACAGCCAGTAGGACGAGTCCGTGTCGAGCGCGGTGAAGACGAGGAAGCCCACACCCATCAGCGCGAGCCCGATGGCGCCGACGATCCGGACGCCGAGGCGCTCGGCGAGCCGCGGCGCGCGGGGCGAGATCGCGATCAGCATGATCGCCATCGGCAGGATCGACGCGCCCGCCTCGAGCGGCGAGTACCCGAGCACGAACTGGAGGTACTGGAGCGCGACGAAGAGGAAGCCGAACTGCGCGAAGAACTGCAGCATCAGCGAGAGCGAGCCCACGCCGAAGCCGCGGCGGGCGAAGAGGCGCGGGTCGAGCATCGGCTCGCTGCGCGCGAGCTCGTAGAGCACGAACGCGACGAGCAGCACCACTCCGACGCCGAAGGCCGTGACGCACAGCGGGTCGAGCCAGCCGCGCTGCGGCGCCTCGATGATCGCGAACACGAGCCCGAACAGGCCGAGCGACGAGAGCGTCGCTCCGAGCGGGTCGAGGCGAACGCGTGTCTGGCTCCGTGAGTTCGGCACGAGCGGGATCGCGGCCACGAACGCGAGCACCGCCAGCGTGACGTTGACCGCGAAGACCGACGGCCAGGACCACCACTCGAGGAGCGTCCCCGAGAGGAGCAGCCCGACGATCGCGCCGGCACCGGCGACGCCGGCCCAGATCCCCACCGCGCGACCGCGCTCCTCCGGCGGGAAGACGTTCGTGATGATCGACAGCGTCGTGGGCATGACGAGCGCCGCTCCGACGCCGATCACCGCGCGGAGCGCGATCAGCGTCGACGGGTCGTTCACGAACATCGCCGCCAGCGAAGCGCCGCCGAAGACGACGAGGCCGGTGAGGAGGACGCCCTTTCGCCCGAAGCGGTCGCCGAGCGCCCCGGCGGGGAGGAGCAGTCCCGCGAAGACGAGCGCGTAGGCGTCGACGATCCACTGGAGCTGGCTCTGGCTCGCGCCGGTCCCTCGCGCGAGGTCCGGGAGCGCGACGTTCAGCGACGCGACGGCCGCGACGACCATCATCAGCGCGAGGCACATCACGCCCAGGACGGCGCGGCGCCCCGCGGCGGTCAGGTCTGCCTGGGGGTTCATCTGCCCACCTCCGTGTTCTCGGTCACGGTGGCGACGCTACGTCGGGTCTCCGCCACTCGCACCGGCGGAATCACCGGTTTTCGCGCGGGCGATCGATCGGCGCGATCCCGGCGATTCCGCCGGTGCGATCGGCGCCGGACCACGCCTAGCGTCGGCGGAGTCCAACCGAAGGAGGCACCGAGATGCGCGTGTTCGTTGCAGGTGGCACAGGGGCGATCGGGAGGCGGCTCGTGCCGCAGCTGCTGCTCCGCGGTCACGAGGTGACCGCGACGACGAAGGACGGGCGCGGCGTCGCAGAGCTGGACGCGCTCGGCGCAGACGCGGCTGTGGTCCACGGGCTCGACCGCGCCGACGTGCGCGCCGCGGTCGTGCGGGCACGGCCGGACGTGATCGTCCACGAGATGACGGCGCTGGCCGGCAAGCCCGACATCCGCAACTTCGACCGCTGGTTCGCCGTGACGAACGAGCTCAGGACGGAGGGCACGAAGAACCTCCTGTCCGCGGCCGAGGCCGCCGACGTCCCACGCTTCGTCGCCCAGAGCTACACGGGCTGGAACAACGAGCGAACGGGCGGTCGGGTCAAGAGCGAGACCGACCCGCTCGACCCGGTGCCGGCCGAGAGCCAGAGCGAGTCGATGGCCGCGATCCGCTTCCTCGAACAGGCGGTGCACGAGGCCGACCCCCAAGGCGTGATCCTCCGCTACGGCTCGCTCTACGGGCCGGGCTCGTCCGAGGCACTCGTCGCGCTCGTCCGCGAGCGCAAGTGGCCCGTCGTCGGGGACGGTGGCGGCGTCTGGTCGTGGCTCCACCTCGACGACATGGCCGCGGCGACCGTCGCGGCGGTCGAGCGCGCCGCGCCCGGCGTCTACAACGTGGTCGACGACGAGCCGGCCGAGGTCGCTGACTGGCTGCCGTTTCTCGCCGATGCGGTCGGGGCGAAGCCTCCGCGGCATGTCCCGGCATGGCTCGGGCGGCTCGCGGTCGGGCGGGTCGGCGTGCAGTGGATGACCGAGAGCCGGGGCGCGTCGAACCGCAAGGCGAAGGCGGAGCTCGGCTGGCGGCTCCGCTACCCGAGCTGGCGACTGGGCTTCGTCGAGGGGCTCGAGGCGGCGCCGCTCGACGCCACCGCGCTCGCGTCGCTCATCGGCCCTCCGCGAAGCTCCGCCTCGCGGGGCGAGCGGGCGCCGCGCGCAGACGGCCACGTCGAGGCGGCGTGAGGCCGACGCGGCCCGTCACCTCGAGAAACACGACGCGAAAGGAGGGTCACGTGACCCCGAGCGCGCACATCACCGTCCCCCGCGACGACGCCGCGATCGACGTCCACCACCACATGTTCCCCCCGGCGCTGCTCGCCGCCCTCTCCTCCGCGGGGGTGGACCGGATCGGGGGCGAGCCCGTCGCCGCGTCCTGGTCGCCCGAGCGGTCGCTCGAGCTGATGGACCGGTACGGGATCGGCGCAGCCGTTCTCTCGGTGCCCGTCTCGCTCGGCTTCCTCGACGCCGATTCCCGGAGAGCGCTGACGAGGCGGCTCAACGAGGCCGGCCACGATGCCGCCCGCCGCTGGCCCGCGCGCTTCGGGTTCTTCGCGACCCTGCCGCTGCCCGACGTCCACGCATCGGTCGAGGAGCTTCGCTACGCGCTCGACGAGCTCGGGGCCGACGGCGTCGGCCTCCTCACCAATCACGAGGGGATCTACCAGGGCGACGGCCGCCTCGACCCCGTCTACGCCGAGCTCGACGCGCGCGACGCCGTCGCGTTCGTCCATCCGACCGTCCCGCCGTCGGCGCCGCCGCTCGACGGGACAGGCGCGTCGGCGCCTGTCCTCCAGCCGTCGCTCCTCGAGTTCCCGTTCGAGACGACCCGCGCGATCGCCACGTTGCTCGTCTCGAGGATGCCCGAGCGCTTCCCGCGGATCCGACCCGTGTTCACCCACTCCGGCGGCTGCGTGACGAGCGTCGCGGGCCGCCTGATCGACCGGCGGCCGATCGTGGCGGAGTACACGGCGACCGCGGCCGACGGCGGCGCGCAGTCGATCGAGCGCATCGAGGAGCTCCTCGAACGCGCGCAGCTCGACGCCGCCGACGCGCTCGCGACGTTCCACTACGACGTCGCCCTGTCCACCGACCAGCAGGCTCTTGCGGGGCTGACGCGCCTCGTGCCGACCTCCCGGCTGCTCCTCGGGACCGACTACCCGATGGGGCAGGAGGTCGGTGCCCACGTCACGCTGCACGGCATCGAGTCGTTCCCCGGATTCACGGCCGCGGATCGGGTCGCGGTTCGCTCGGGGAATGCCGCGCAGCTGTTCCCCCGACTGGCGCGAGGACGCGACGCGGCCGGCGACGGCACTCGGGCGGCCGCGACCCGCTAGACGTGCGCCGGCGCGATCGCCGTCAGCGGGTCACCTTCGCGCACGACGTCGAGCTGGGCGAGCTGCATCCGGGACGTGATCCCGAGCTTGCGGAAGACGTTGCGGAGATGGAAGTCGATCGTCCGCGGGCTCAGGAACATCTGCGCCGCGACCTCCCGGTTGCTGAGGCCCTGCCCGACGAACCGCGCGATCTGCAGCTCCTGCTGCGTCAGATCGCCCCGCGTGCTCGGGTCGCGGCGACGCGCGGTCTGGCCGCTCGCCCGCAGCTCGACGCGCGCCCGCTCGGCCCACTGTCGCGCGCCGAGCGCCTCGAAGCCGTCGAGAGCTGAACGGAGGTGCGCGCGCGCCTCGAGTCGGCGCCGCGTGCGCCTGAGGTGCTCGCCGAACGCGAGCTCGGTCCGGGCACGCTCGAACGGCCGCTCGCCGTCGGCACGCTCGTCGAGGGCCTCCGCGAACAGGCGGTCGGCCTCCTCCGCGTCGTCGGCGAGCATGGCGTGACAGCGGGCGGAGACGTCGTTCGCCCATGTGGACCCGCTGGTGCGGGCCCATCTCGCGAACTGCGTGAGCCATGCCCGGGCCGTTGCGACGTCGTCCGCGCGGTAGGCGGCCTCGATCCGATCCGGAGCGGCCCACAGGCAGAGAGGGATCGACGTGATCTCGCGCGCAGCGCCGAGCGCCTCCTCCGGCCTCCCGTGCCCGAGCTCCAGGCAGAGCTGCGCCCAGCGGGCGGTGAGTGTCACGTGGACGAGGTTCCGGGTCGACGCGAGCTCGGCGCTCTCGGTTGCGAGCGCACGACACTCCTCCTCGTCGCCGCGGACGCCCGCGACGAGAGCGAGCATGGCGAGCATGTGGCCCACGAGCTGCTGCTGGCCCGTCTGCCGGGCGAGCTGCACGCCCTCGGTCAGCCCGGCGGCGGCGGCCGACCACTGACCCGTCGCGACCTGCATGAGCGCGACTCGCGGCAACGTCTCGTTGAGGAGGCTGAGTGCGCCGAGGTCCCGCGCGCGGGACGCGAGCCGCCGGTTGAAGCGCTCTGCGGCGCGATCGTCGCCGAGGAACAGCGCTGCGCCGCCGGCGAGGAGCAGCAGGTCCGGCAGGCGCGTCGAGTCCTCCGCGTCGGCCTCGTCGGCGGTCTCGACCGCGGTCCTGAGCATCGGCGAGGCGGTGTCGAAGTCACCGGCGAAGTACGCGCCCGTGCCGTCGAGGAACGCCTCGAGGAACCGCGTCACGTGCGAGTCAGGTGCGTCGGGCAGCTCGTCCGCGACGCGGACGATCGCCGGGACGGCGTCCGCGTCTCCACCGTACGCCGAGGCGATGCAGGCCAGAGCGAGGGTGTAGAGCGCCTGCTCGGCGTCCACGGCCGCGATGTCCCTCGCGCTGCGGACGAGCAGGTCGCGCGCGTCGGTCGGAACGCCCCGCCCGAGCTCGATGAGGCCGCGCCAACGGTCGACCTGCGCGTACTCGGCCGGCTCCGTGACCGATGGGCGGGCGCGCTCGAGCAACATGAGGGCGCGCTCGGTCCGGCCGGCGAACCACGCGCTCTCGGCCGCGCTGCTCAAGAGCCGCGCCTTCGCGTGATCGTCGACCGTGAGCGTGGCCGCACGCTCGAACGCGAGGGAGGCGGGGACGAACCCGCTGCGGAGGTGCGCTCGCCGCGCGGCCTGCTCGAGCTCGTCCGCGACCGATGCGTCGGGCTCGACGCTCGCCGCAGCCCGATGCCAGGCGCGCCGATCGGCGTTGCCCTCGCCGTCGAGGACGTCGGCGAGCGCGCGGTGGGCGGAACGCCGTCGCGAGAACGGCGCCGCCTGGTAGACGGCAGAGCGGATCAGCGGGTGGCGGAAGACGAGGGCGCCGTCGCGGACGCTCAACAGCCCGGCCTCCTCTGCCGCGTCGAGCGCGTCGATGTCTGCGCCGAGGCGCGCGGCCGCGGCAAGGACGGGTGCCGGCGAACCGGTGTCGTCGGCGGCGGCAACCAGCAGCAGCGTCTGCGTCCCCTCGGGCAGCCGCTGCGTCCGCGAGAGGAAGGCGCGCTCGATGTGCCGGCCGACCGGCAACGGGTCGGACAACGGCTCCATGCCGGAGAGCTGCGACTCGCTGAGCGTCGAGAAGAGCTCGAGCAGCGCGAGCGGGTTGCCGCGCGTCCCCTCGATCAGCCGTTCGCGCGCCTCGGGCGAGAGCGTGACCGCGGCGTGCTCGTCGAGCATCGCGGCTGCGGCCTCCGGGTCGAGACCGTCGAGCCGGAGCTCGGCAAGCCCCGGGGCGTCGAAGCTTCGAACCTCGCCCTCCCGCGCCGCGAACAGCATGGCGACACCCTCGGCCTCGAGCCGTCGGGCGGCGAACACGAGCGACTCCGCCGACGCGTCGTCGAGCCAGTGCGCGTCGTCGACGAGGCACAGCACCGGACCTCGCTCGGCGGCCTCCGAGAGGAGGCTCAGCACGGCGAGCGAGACGAGGAACCACTGGTCGCCGGAACCGTCCTCGAGCCCGAGCGCTCCGCGGAGGGCGCGGGCCTGCGGCTCGGGAAGCCGCTCGAGCTCGGAGAGGATCGGCCGCACGACCTGGTGGAGACCGGAGTAGGGGAGGGACGCCTCCGACTCGATCCCGCACCCGCTGAGGACGGTCACGCCGTCGGCGAGCTCGCGCCCCGCCTGCAGCAATGCGGACTTTCCGACTCCGGCCTCCCCGCGAACGACGAGGACTGCGCTCCGTCCCAGCCTGGCGTCCTCGAGAAGCGCGGCGATGCGGGCCCGTTCGGCCTCTCTACCGAACAGCATCGGGCATCATCGTAGCCCGATCCGCCGTCCCACGACGGCAGGCGAAGACGCCGGCGCCCGAGTCAGTAGCGTTGGGCGCATGGTCACCGCGGACGACGTCGGCCGGGTCGCGATCTTCTCCGGCCTCGATCCGGCCGACTGCGAACGGCTCGCGCGCGCGTCCGCGGACATCAGCCTGCTGTCCGGCGAGTACGCGGCGCACGAGGGCGCCGAGCGCGCGCTCTTCGCGGTGCTCGAGGGGAAGATCGAGGCGGTCAAGCTCGTCGACGGGGTCGAGCGTGTCGTCGGCGAGCGCGAGGTCGGGGACATCTTCGGCGAGGTGCCGATCACGCTCGGCACGGTCTTCCCCGTCGGCTTCCGGGCCGCCGAGCGGTCGCGCGTGATGCGCGTCGAGCCGCAGGACTACCACGCGGTCGCGTCGGTCGCGCCCGACGTCGGCAAGGAGGTCGGCCGTCTCGCGGCGCACCGGATGACCGGGGCGCGCGGCCTACAGGGTCTCGCGTCGGAGTCCTCGCCGCCGCGGGCGATCGTCGTCGGGCATCCCCGGGACGCGGGCTGCGCAGACCTCCGCCGCTTCCTCGACCGAAACCAGATCTCGTTCACGTGGCTCCAGCCCGACGAGCCGGACGAGGTCGAGCAGTGGGGCGGCCCGCTTCCCCCGGCCGACGACCTTCCGGTGATCCGGGTGATCGACGGCAAGACCGTCGTGCGGCCGCAGCTGCGGCGCGTCGCGGAGCTCCTCGGGCTGGGTACCGAGCCACAGGCGGCGGAGTACGACACGGTCGTCGTGGGCGCCGGGCCGGCAGGGCTCGCAGCAGCCGTGTACGGCGCCTCGGAGGGCCTGCGCACGATCGTCGTCGAGCGCGAGGCACCGGGCGGGCAGGCCGGCACGTCGTCGCGGATCGAGAACTACCTCGGGTTCCACGAGGGCGTCTCGGGGGACGAGCTCGCTCGCCGCGCGCTCCGCCAGGCGCGCCGCCTCGGCGCGGAGATCCTCGTGACGCGCGAGATCGTTCGGATCGACCCCACGACGCGTCAGGTGCACCTCGACGGCGGCGACGTCCTGCGCACGCGGACGATCATCCTCGCGTGCGGGGTGGTGTGGCGCCGGCTCTCGGTCGACGGAGGGGAGCGGCTCGCGGGCAAGGGCGTCTCGTACGGCGCGGCGCGGAGCGACGCGGCAGGCACGCACGGGCAGGATCTCCACATCGTCGGCGCGGGCAACTCGGCGGGCCAGGCAGCGATCAACTTCTCCACCCACGCGCGCTCCGTGACGCTCCTCTGCCGCGGCGAGGGGCTCGAGAAGAGCATGTCGCGCTACCTGATCGACCAGCTCTCGACGCGCCCGAACATCAGCCTGGTCCCCCGTGTCCAGGTCGTCGCGCTCCACGGCGACACGGCGCTCGAGGCGATCGAGGTCGGCTCGCCCGGGACGTCGGAGACCGCGTGGCTGCGGTCGGACGGGCTGTTCATCCTCATCGGCGCGGACACCGAGACGGGCTGGCTGCCGGCCGAGATCGCGCGCGACGCGAGCGGCTACGTGCTCACGGGGTCGGACGTCGCTGCCTCCGGCCGCTGGGAGCTCGACCGCGACCCGTACCTCCTCGAGACGAGCGTCCCCGGGATCTTCGCGTGCGGCGACGTCCGCTACGGCCCGGTCAAGCGGGTTGCGGCGGCGGTCGGCGAGGGGAGCATGGCGATCGCCTTCGTCCACCAGTACCTGCGCGAGGCGGAGACGCCGGTCGAGGCGTAGCGCTCAGACGTGCCGGAGAACGCCGTCGAGCGGCTTCGGCACGCCGTCGAGCTCGAGCGCGTCGACGAGGAAGCGCGCGTACCGGATCTTGCGGCGGCCTCCCGAGCCGAAGAAGCGGCGCAGCTGCTCGTGCAGCGGCCGGCCCCGCCATTCGGGCTGCTTCTGGAGCGTGCGGAACGGGCCGATGTCGCCGTGTGTCTCGACGACGCGCTCCGCGACCTCCGCGCCGACGGCCCTGATCAGCTCGTCCTCGAGGTCGGCCTCGCAGACGTAGAAGCCGAGGCGCTCCATCCCCTCGCGTGTGAGGTCGCTCCCGAGACCCGCGCTCTCGAGTCCCCGGCGGAAGCTGCGCTCCTCCCCGACATCGCAGAGCCCGGCGAGCGCGAGGTCGAGACCGGGTGGGCCGTAGAGATCGAGCGCGCGCCGGATTGCCTGCGCGCCGCCGATCGGCACGACGGCGATGCCCTCGGCCGCAAGGTCCCGTCCGCGGCGCTCGGCGAGCGCCTCGACCGCGCTCCGGTCGCTCAGACCCTCGACGAGGACGACCGCGCGGACGTCGTCCGCGATGCGGGCCGCCTCCATCAGGCTCCGGGAAGGCGCCAGAAGGGATCTGTGAGCCCGAGCCGGTCGAGAATCGCCTGGCTCTCGTCGCGCGTGCGCGGGCGCCAGTCGGGGTCGAGGCGGCTCGACCACCACGCGACGGCGAGCTCGGCGAGCTTGCTCACCGGGATCGTCGTCCCGGGGCGGCGCCCACGGAGCCATCGACCGACGTGCTCTTCCGACCGGAAGAGGTTCATCGCGCTTCAGGTGAAGACGATGTCGTCCCACCAGTGCACGGCGTCGACGAGCGAGTGGAAGACGAGGCTCTCGTCGTCGGGCCGGCCGTCGCGAACGTGGACGACGAGCCGCTCGCCGCAGTCGGGGCAGGTGGTCTCGATCCGGCCGTCGGCGTGGAGAGCGGCGCAGATGCCGAAGGCGTCCCACGCGCAGTTCGCGTACCACGACCGGCCCGCGGCATCGACACGGTGGGCGGTGGGGACGGCGGAGAACGGGTTCGCCATCAGGATCTCCGCGGTCGTGTCGAGCACGAGCGCATGCTGCTCGTGGAGCCGTCGCCACCCGACGTGAACCTCTGCCACGTCGAGGTCGATCGCGCGGGCAACGGCCTCGGCGCTCGGGCCGCCTCCGTGCTCGACGAAGAGGCGATACGTGGCGTTCCTCAGCTCGAGATCGGGGCCGTCGATCAGGAGATTCTCCCATAGCGCATGCGCGGGGCCGCCACGTGGGCGGCCCCGGCGTTCCGGCGATGACCCGGATCAGTGAGCCGGCTGTCGTGTCCGCGGCATCCGCGTCGCGGCGATCAGGGCGAGCATGAGCAGGACGCCGACGGCGAACCCGATACCCAGTTGCGACCAGTCGATCCTCCCGGCCGAGGTGGTCGACGCAACCGGCGTCGGGACGCTGGACGGAGCGAAACGGAAGTGGTCGTCGTGCGCGCGCTCCGGCGTAGACGCCGTCGACGCTACCCGGGTCGTCGTGAACGAGCGCTCGCGGGCGTCGAGCACGGCGAAGAGCTCCTTCTCCTTGGCCGCCGCCGCGCGGTCGGCGAGATCGGGCGCCACGCGGACGGTCGCGTGGCTCCGGTCGGCGCCCCACGGGTCGCCGAATGCCGGAGCGGCGAGCACGAGCACTGCGCCGACGATTGCGCTGACGAGTGTGATCCTGAGGGTCATCGCCCTTCCTCCTTCTCCGGATGGCCCTGGCGGCCATCTGTCCCGAGGCTAGGGAGCGACCCGATGGGCCGAAACGGGCGAGTCCCCCGTGTTTGACTCTTCGACCTCGTGTGATTGGCGCGCGGCAAGTGCGCGGGCCAGCTCGGCTCGGTGCCGGATGCCGAGCTTTGCGTAGACCCGGGAGAGATGCCCTTCGACCGTGCGGTCGGACAGGAAGAGTGCGGCCGCCACCTCGCTGTTGGTCTTCCCCTCGACGACGAGCGCCGCGACGCGCTCCTCCGCCGGCGTGAGCGCGCCCGCGGCCGGCGCACGGCCGCTGATCCGGCGCAGCTCTGTGCGGGCACGCTCGGCCCACAGCGCGGCTCCGATGCCATCGAAGAGCTCCGCGGCTCGCGTGATCGTGGCGCGAGCCTCCCGGCGCCGCTTCGCGCGGCGCTGCGCTACGCCGAGCGCCAGCAGCGTACGGCCGCGATCCAGCGGGATGTCGACCTCTTCATGCCTTGCGAGCGCTTGCCGGTACGCCGTGAGCGCGCTGTCGACGTCTCCTGCCTGGGCCGCGAGCAGACCCCGGCATCTGAGGCAGTTGGCGCATGCGGACGCTCGCGCGAGTCGCTGCGCGTTGGCCTCGTACCAGTCGAGCAGCTCGACGGCCTCCTCGCGGCGGCCGAGCTCGAGCAGCGCCTCGACGAGATCGACCGCGAACCGGGTCGCGCCCGGCTCCACGATCGATTCGTCGCGCACGAACCTCACCCGAGGCTCGAGCGCCGCGACGGATTCCTCCGCGGCGCCGAGGGCGAGCGCGAGATGGCCGATCGCCTCGTCGGCCACGACGAGCTCGTAGTTGCCGCCGCGTCCCTCGTGCAGGCGTCTGACGGCATCTCTCGCAGCCTCGGCGCGACCCCTCTGCGCCTGCACGAGAGCAATCAGGGCCAGGTTGTGCCGTGCGAAGAGAGGCTGCCCGGATTGCTCCGCCGCGTCGAAGCCTTCGCGGGCGCGTCCGAGCGCACTCTCCAGCTGTCCGAGCAGGCGCTCCGCGTCGCCGAGCAGGAACAGCAGCCACGGTGGAGCGTTCTCGTCGCCCATGTCGTGCGCACGTTCCAGCAGCTCGAGAAGCACCGTGCTGGCTCGTTCGTGCGCGTCCGTCCACTTCCACGACTCCGCGAGCGACACGAGCGGCTGGTCGAGGACACGCCGGTCGGCCGTCGAGTCCTGCAAGGCCACGGCGCGTTCGGCGGTCGTCTCCGCGCTGGCCCGCCCGAGCAACACCTCCGCCGACACCCGGGTCATGAGAACGTCCGCGGTGAGCGCCTCGTCGTCGAGCTCCCCCGCGAAGGCGAGGGCGATCTCGGAGTGCCGCAGGGACTCGTCGAGACGCTCGAACAGCCAGAGACGGCACGCTGCCGCGCCCTCGTGGGCGAGCGCGAGCATGGTGGGGTCGTCGCCCGCCTCGTCCACCACCTGGGCGAACAGCCGCGCGGCTTCCTCGGGGGCCTCGTACAGCCTGATCCGCGCGAGTATCACCATCGCGCGGGCCCGCTGCGCGCCCGCCTCCAACGGCGCGATGAGCGTTCGGAGCTGGCCCTCGGCCCGACGGGAATCTCCTGACGCAAGATGCAGGTACGCCGCCTCGACCGCCCGACGCCGGGAGTCGTCCAGCCGATCGGCTGGTGTCAGCTCGCTCGCGCGCTCGAGCATGCGGGCCGCCGGGCGAAGGGCTCCGCGACCTCGGGCGTGCCGCGAGGCGTCCTCGAGCGCCTGCGCGACCGACGCGTCCGGCGACTCGACCGACGCCGCGAGCTGCCATGCCCGCGCCTCAGGATCGTCGAGGAGCTCGGCGAGCCGCGCATGCGCCTCACGCCGTCGAGCGGGGTCGGCGATCTCGTACGCGCCGGCGGCGAGGAGTGGATGCGTGAAGCGGATGCGCTCGCCGTCGAGCTGCACGACGTTCGCCTCGAGAGCCGGCCGGAGACCACGCTCACGACCGACGCCGGACGCGCCCTCGGCGACGGCGACGGTCGGCTGGGCATGTGCCGCGGCTGCGAGGAGGAAGCGGCGGCACTGCGGGGGGAGCGCGAGCAGCCGACCGTGGACCAGATCCTGGAGCGACTCGGGCACGGGCAGCGGCTGACCGCCTTCGGCAGAGATCTCGTTGCGCTGCAACGAGCGGACGATCTCGAGGGCGTAGAACGGGTTGCCGGCCGACGCTTCCCGCACCTCGGCCAAGAGAGGCCGCGGCAGCGTCACGCCGAGGTGGGCCTGCACCACGCTGTGAAGCGCCGCGGTGGCGAGTGGCCCGACCTCCGCGACGATCATCCGGTCGGGCAGGAACGCCCGCGTCAGCTCCCTGACGAGTGGGCTCTCGAGCGCCGACCGGCGCGAGAGCAGCACACCGACCGGCTCGGCGCGCAGGCGCCTCGCCGCGTACGCGAGCCCTGCGGCCGACGCCGTGTCGAGCCACTGCACGTCGTCCACCGCGACGACGAGCGGCTGTTCCTCTGCGAGCGCCCGGAACGCAGTCAGGAGCGCGACGCCGATCGCGTGCGGGTCGGGCGGTCGGCCGTCGTCGTCACCGAGGACGAGCGCGCGTGACAGCGCACGGTTCTGTGAGGCGGACAACGAGGCGAGCGCCTCGTCGAGCACGGGATCGAGCAGGTCTCCGACGCCCGAGAACGAGAGCGACATCTCGCTTTCGGCCGGGCGCGCCGAGAGCACTCGATAGCCCCGTGCGGTCGCCTCGGCGATCCCGGCGTCCCAGAGTGTGGTCTTCCCGACGCCGGCGTCACCTTCGAGCACGAGCGAGACGGCTCCCGCGGGAATGCGCGACGCGAAGTCGCGAAGAGACACGAGCTCATGCTCGCGTCCCACGACGCCAGGGGACATGAGCGTCGATCGTACGCCGGACGGCGAGCGGGGCAAAGGCGCTCCTCGGCTTGACATGTGACTCTTTGGTCACGTATCGTGCCGGGTGTGACGGACGACGACCTCGTGTTCAAGGCGCTCGCGGATCCCACCCGGCGCCATCTGCTCGACCGGCTCTTCGAGCGTGACGGCCGCACGCTGACAGAGCTCGAGTCGGAGCTCGAGATGACGCGCTTCGGCGTGATGAAGCACCTGCGCGTCCTCGAGGACGCGCACCTCGTCGTCACGCGCCGGTCGGGGCGGGAGAAGCTGCACCACCTCAACCCGGTTCCGATCCGGTTGATCCACGACCGCTGGATCGACAAGTACACGGAGCACCGCGTTGCGGTGCTCGCGGACCTCAAGACCGAACTGGAGGAGACGGCATGACGACGATGACAGCGCAGGCGACGCAGGTCTACCAGCTGTTCATCAAGGCGACCCCGGAGGCGATCTGGGAAGCGATCACGAAGCCGGAGTTCACGATCCGGTACTACCACGGCGCGCGGATCGAGAACACGCCCGAGCACCATCGCGGCTACGGCCCGAACGGCGAGATCTGGGGGGACTCGCCGACGATCGAGTACGAGCCGCCGCGCCGGCTGGTGCACGGCTGGCAATCGCTCTACAACCCCGAGTTCGCGGACGAGCCCGCGAGCCGGGTGACGTGGGAGATCGAGCCGCAGGAGGGCGGGTACTGCCTCCTCACGGTGACGCACGACCAGCTCGACGGCTCGCCGAAGACCGCGGAGTCGGTCAGCGGCACCGGCTGGATGATGGTGCTGAGCGGCCTCAAGACGCTGCTCGAGACCGGCGACGTCCTCGATCCGGACCGCGCGTGAGGGTCTCGCGGGGACCCTGCGCCCGCAGGGTCCCCGCGACGCCCCTCAGAAGACCGCGACCGCGAACGGCGTGTCGACCGCGTCCTGGCGGCCCGGCACCCAGAGCCCGACGCGGAACGTCCCGGGGCCCACCGCGCCGATCGTCGTCTCGGCGGCCGGCGCGCTCACCATCGGGACAGACGCGCCGTTCCCCGGGAACCGCACGTCGAAGACGCCCGGGCCCACCCGGCGAGCCTGGGGAGCTCCGCCGCCGCAGTTGAAGCGCGCGTCGACGAGCGGCTTCGCGCTCGTGAACTGGTCGGGGAAGTTCGCCATGCCCTTCGCGGGATCGCCGTTCACGACGATGTAGCCGCGAACGGCGCCGGGCGCGCATCGCGCCTGGGGCCGCACCGCGTCGCGCACGGCGATTGCGGAGCCGCCGAGCGCGAAGAACAGCGCGAGGGCGGCGAGGACGGTGGACGGGGTGACGCGCATCGGAGACCTCCGGTGGGAAACGACGTGCGCATCGTCATCGGCCCGCCGGATGGAGGGCATCGGTGTCCGACCGCCGGATGGAGGGCATCGGTGTCCGACCTCGAGTCGGACACCAGTCGCCTACATGCGGAAGACGCCGAAGGTCGTCTCCGGGACGGGCGCGTTCGCGGCGGCCGAGAGGCCGAGAGCGAGGACGCGGCGCGTGTCGCGCGGGTCGATCACCCCGTCGTCCCAGAGCCGCGCGCTCGAGTAGTACGGCGAGCCCTCCCGCTCGTACGTCGCGCGGATCTCGTCTGGATCGGCGTCGCCGACCATCGTGAGCACCGTCGCCGCCTGGTCTCCGCCCATCACGCTGATCCGTGCGTTCGGCCACATCCACAGCTGGCGTGGTCCGTACGCGCGGCCGCACATGGCGTAGTTCCCGGCGCCGAACGAGCCGCCCGTCACGACCGTGAACTTCGGCACGTCGGCGCACGCGACGGCCATCACGAGCTTCGCGCCGTCGCGCGCGATCCCGCCCTCCTCGTACTCGCGCCCGACCATGAACCCGGTGATGTTCTGGAGGAAGACGAGCGGGATCCGCCGCTTGCAGGCGAGCTCGACGAAGTGCGCTCCCTTCTGCGAGGACTCGGCGAAGAGGATCCCACGGTTCGCGAGGATCCCGACCGGGTGCCCCTCGATGTGCGCGAACCCGCACACGAGCGTGTCGCCGTAGAGCGCCTTGAACTCGTGGAACCGGCTCCCGTCGACGATCCGCGCGATCAGCTCGAGCGGATCGAGCTCGTGCCGGAAGTCCTCGGGCACGAGGCCGTAGAGGTCGGCAGGGTCGACGACCGGCGGCTCGGGGGGCGCGACGTCCCACGGGACGGGGGGCGCGTCACCGAGGTGCGCCACGATCTGGCGGGCGAGCGCGAGTGCGTGCTCGTCGGAGCTCGCGTAGTGGTCGGCGACTCCCGAGCGGCGTGTGTGCACGTCGGCGCCGCCGAGCTCCTCCGCCGTCACCTCCTCGCCGGTCGCCGCCTTCACGAGTGGCGGGCCGCCGATGAAGATGGTGCCCGTCCCGCGGACGATGATCGTCTCGTCCGACATCGCGGGGACGTATGCGCCGCCGGCCGTGCAGGAGCCCATGACGACGGCGATCTGGGGAATGCCTTTCGCGGACATGCGCGCCTGGTTGAAGAAGATCCGGCCGAAGTGGTCGCGGTCGGGGAAGACCTCGGCCTGCAGCGGGAGGAACGCGCCGCCGGAGTCGACGAGGTAGATGCACGGAAGGTGGTTCTGCTCCGCGACCTCCTGCGCGCGGAGGTGCTTCTTCACCGTGAGCGGGAAGTACGAGCCGCCCTTCACGGTCGCGTCGTTCGCGACGACGACGCATTCGCGGCCCTCGACGACGCCGATCCCCGTGACGATCCCCGCGGACGGCGCCTGGTCGTCGTAGAGCTCCCATGCGGCGAGGGCGTTCAGCTCCAGGAAGGCGGAGCCAGGGTCGACGAGCCGGTCGATGCGCTCGCGGGCGGGAAGCTTCCCGCGCGAGCGGTGGCGTTCCAGCGATGCCTCGCCGCCGCCGGCGGCGACGAGCGCCGTCCGCTCGCGTAGCTCCCCGACGAGTGCGTCCATCGCGGTCTCGCGCCGCTGGAAGGTCTCGTCGCGGACGACATGCGTGCCGAGCACGGTCATGCTGCGTCCAGGGTGACGAGAACCGCGCCCGAGGCCACCCGGTCGCCGACCCCCACGTCGACGGAGCGAACGCCCGCTTCGTAGGGTGCGCTGACCACCTGCTCCATCTTCATCGCCTCGAGCACGACGAGCGGCTGGTGGGACGCGACGCGCTCGCCCTCCGCCACCCGCACCTCGATCACCGTGCCGGGCATCGGCGCGGTGACGCGGCCGTCGACAGCGGCCGCCGGGCCGCCCGCGCGGGCCGACTCCTCGACCTCGAGCCGGGGAAGCGTGGGAGCGGAGGGGAGGTTGAGGCGCCAGCCGCCGCTCCAGCCGTGCGGCGCCGGTCGGGACGCGCGCGAGAGCGGCGGGTAGCGGGTGAGGAACGCCGTCGAGAGCTCGCCCCGCCGGAACGCGGGGTGCGCGACGAGCCACCGGAGAAAGGGAAGGTTCGTCGTCACCCCCTCGACCACCGTCTCGCCGAGCGCCGTCGCGAGGCGGTCGAGCGCCTCGTCCCGGTCGGCGCCGTGGGCGATCAGCTTCGCGATCAGCGGGTCGTAGCGCGCGCCGATCTCGTCGCCCTCGGCCACCCCGGCGTCGACGCGCACCCCGTCCGGCAGCGCGAGGCGGGTGATGCGGCCCGGCTGCGGGAGGAACGTGCGCGGGTCCTCGGCGTAGAGACGCGCCTCGACCGCATGGCCGTTCGTACGCGGCTCGAGCCCCGTGAGCCGCTCGCCGTCGGCGACGCGGAGCTGCAGCTCGACCAGGTCGAGGTCGGTCACCGCCTCGGTCACGGGGTGCTCGACCTGGATCCGCGCGTTCAGCTCGAGGAAGAAGACGTCGTCGCCGTCGACGAGGAACTCTGCCGTCCCGGCGCTCTCGTAGCCGAGCTCGGTCGCCAACGCGACGGCGTGCGCGGCGAGCCGCTCGCGGACCGAGGTCGGCAGGCTCGGAGCGGGGGACTCCTCGACGACCTTCTGATGGCGTCGCTGGACAGAGCAGTCGCGCTCCCCGAGCGCGACCACGGTGCCGTGCCGGTCGCCGAGCACCTGCACCTCGACGTGCCGCGGCTCCGCCAGGTAGCGCTCGTAGAACATCGTGCCGTCGCCGAACGCGGCCTCGGCCTCGCGTGACGCGGCGTCGATCGCATCGGCGAGGTCCTCCCGCCGCTCCACGACCCGCATTCCGCGCCCGCCGCCGCCGGCCGCCGCCTTCACGAGCAGCGGGAAGCCCAGCTCGTCCGGCTCGCCGGTCGGCAGGGTGGGGACGCCTGCCGCCTCGGCGATCCGCTTCGCCACGACCTTGTCGCCGCCGCGACGGAGCGCCTGCGGCGGTGGGCCGACCCACGTGAGGCCTGCCGCGAGAACCGCCTCGGCGAGCTCGGCGCTCTCGGCGAGGAAGCCGTAGCCGGGGTGGACGAGATCCGCGCGTGCGCCTTTGGCGGCGTCCACGAGGGCGTCGGCGTCGAGGTACGACGGCACCTCGACCGTCTCGTCGGCGACGCGGGCATGGAGCGCGTCCTCGTCGCCCGGGCCGACGGCGGCGACCGTCTCGATGCCCAGCCGGCGGCAGGTCGAGAAGACGCGCACCGCGATCTCACCGCGGTTCGCGACGAGCAGCTTCCGGGCGGTGCTCACCGGGCGCGAGCCTATCGCTACGCGAACAGGACGACGAGGAGCGTCCCGAGCGCCAGTGCGGCGCCTCCCGCGGAGAGCACCAGCATCCAGGCACCCGGGAGCGACGCGTACGCACCGTCGGACAGCGCCTGGTCGACCGCGCGCGCCCGCAGCGCGCCCAGCCCGAACATCGCGAGCGAGGCCGCCGCGTATCCGGCACCGAGCGTGACGTACGGCCAGCCGGAGCCCTCGACGAGCTGCGGCACGAGACCGCCGACCGCGAGCGCCGCCGTGGCGGCCGCGATCCCCGAGCGCCACCACGCGAGCCACGTTCGCTCTGCGGCGAGCCGCGTGCGGCGCGTGACGTCGACGAGCTCGGCGTCGCTCATCGTCCCCGGCCGGAGATCAGCTCTCGCCGTCCCAGTAGTCCGCCACGTCGGCGAGCCGGAAGATGCGGCCCGGGTCGGCCTGGTGGCCGCTCCACACGCCGACCTTGCCGCTGTCCGGGTACACCGCGGTGTCGGGGCTGACCTTCGTGGAGAGCAGGAGCACCTTGATCGGCTCGTCGGTGTCGTTGCGCACCTGGTGCGCGCCCCCCGGCCCCTCGGGAAAGCAGACCACGTCGCCGGGACGCAGCTCGTGCTCGCCGTCGGGGTCGCGCAACGTCGGATGGCCGGCGACGACGAGGAGCCACTCCTCGTTCCCGTACTCGTAGTGGTACGGGAACGAGCGCTCGCCCGGCTGGATCTCGTAGAGGCTCGCGCCGAGCTTCGCGCCGCCGATGCGCTCGCCGACGGCGGCGCGGCGCCACGAGAACCCGGGCCGGTCGCGGCTGAGGTCGAGCTCGCCGTCGAAGAGGTTGAACGACTTCACGCCTCGGGGCCCTTCGGGCGCTCCCGCTTCGCCTCGGGCTTCGCCTCCGGACGCGCTCGGTCATCGTCCGCCTCGAGCATGCGGCGGGGGTCGACCTCACCCACAGCGTCCTTCACCTCGCGAACTCCGGCGCCGAGCCTGCGGGCGACCTCGGGGACGCCCTTCGCGCCGAACAGGAGCGCGAGGACGGCGAGCAGGATCACGACCTCCCACACGCCGATGTCGAACGGCACGTCCGAAATCCTACGGAAACGCGGGGTCGCGCCGCCTCCCGCGATTTGCAGGCCATTCACCCGGACGAGGGCTTCGCAAGCGGCGCGAGCGCTGTCACCTTGTGCAGACGCCGATGGGACTCCTCAAGCGCAGCGAGCCGCCGCCGTACGACGAGCACATGCCGTACTTCACGGTGGCCCAGGCGGACGAGTTCCGACGACTCGTCGCGAGGTCGTTCGCCGCGGTGGGCCGGGACGTGGACGTCTATCCCGACCGCATCGAGGATCGTGGCGGGACGACGCTCGGCCTCTCGAACATCGGTGCGCTCTGCGCCGGCGCGGCCGCCGGCGAATGGCCCAAGCTGATCGACGACCACGTTCGGCTCGTCGCGACGCCGGCGCGCGAGCTCGCAGACATGACCGACACGGAGCTCGAGCAGGGGCTGTACCTGCGCCTCGTCGGGGCCGGGTACGTCGCCGATCCCGGCACGCTGGGCTACACGCGCGTCGTCGCGCCGGGACTGCTCGAGGTGTTGTCGATCGACCTCGGGGAGGCTCGGGCGACGCCCGCACGGGAGGAGCTGACTGTCCGAGGGACGACCAGCGCGCTCGTCGCGCTCGGTCGCGACAATCTGCGGGCGCTGCTGACCGGCGACGCGATCCGGGCCGAGACCGTGGGGCAGGCGCGGCGCGGCGCGTACACCGCCGTCTGTGGCGAATCGCTGTTCACGGCCAGCCTCGCGCTCGTGCTGCCCGAGACCCTCGCGCGATTCTCCGGCGACGACGACTGGGGGCGCGGCGTGCTCGTCGCCGTGCCCTCGCGCCACGAGCTCCTCTACCGATCGATCGACGCCTCGGACGTGCGGCTCGCGCTACGGCACATGCTCGAGGCGGCATTCCTCGGGGTCGACGGCGTGGGACGGCTGAGCCCCGACGTGTTCTGGGTGCGCAGGCAGAGGTGGGTGCGGGTCACGTCGTCCTCCGACGGGAAGGCGCGCGTCATCCGCGGCACCGGTCTCCGCGAGGTCTTCGCCGGCCTCTGACCTGAGCCCGAGTCCTCAAGGAAGCGACCAGTCGACGGGCTCGGCGCCGCTCGCGACGAGCAGCTCGTTGGCGCGCGAGAAGTGGCAGCAGCCGAAGAACCCGTTCGCCGCGCTGTAGGGGGACGGATGCGCGGCGGTCAGCACGTGGTGCCGCGCCGTGTCGACGACCGCGCCCTTCTGCTGCGCGTATCGGCCCCAGAGGAGGAACACGATTCCCTCGCGGCGATCCGAGAGCTCCCGGATCGCACGGTCGGTGAACTGCTCCCAGCCCTTGCCCGCGTGCGACGCCGGCTTGCCGGGGGAGACCGTGAGGACCGCGTTGAGGAGCAGCACGCCGCGCTCCGCCCAGGGCGTGAGGTCGCCGGAAGAGGGGGCCGCCAGCCCGACGTCGCTCGCGAGCTCCTTGTGGATGTTCTGCAGGGACGGCGGCGCCGGCACGCCGGCCGGCACCGAGAAGCAGAGACCCATCGCCTGTCCACGGCCGTGATACGGGTCCTGCCCCAGGACGACCACGCGCACGTCGTCGAACGATGTCAGCGAGAGCGCGTTGAAGACCTTCTCGGCAGGTGGGTAGAAGCGGCGTCCCGCCGCGACCTCGTCGACGAGGAACGCGCGGAGGTCTCGCATGTACGGCTGCTCGAGCTCGTCGCCCAGAACCTCGAGCCAGCTCTCGTGCATCCGCGGCTGCACCTCGGCAGCCTACGACGCCGCGCCTCCGGCGCAGCGCGCGTCACACGAACGTGATCTCCTTGACGACCAGCCGCTGGATGCGGCCCGTGTTCGAGACGGAGTCCTCGTGCGCGTCGCGGTCCTCCTTGCCGTAGACCGCGTTGAAGGCAGCCTCCGTCGGGAACCACTCCTCGGCGATCCCGTCCCATTCGCACTCCTCGTCCGGCTTTCCCGCGAGCTTGTCGTCGGTGCGGACGTTGACGATGTAGCGGACGAGGTGCGGCACCTGCTCGTCGACGATGTCCGGCGCGTGGGTCTCGGTCCACCAGCGCTCGAACTCCTCGAGGGTGAGGTGGTCGGCGCGCTTCACGAACCACATGACCTTGATCACTGCGACTCCTTCCGGTCGGAGGTGGGCTCGGGTGCAGGCGCCGGCTTCCAGCGGCGCAGGCTGGTCGTCTGCTCCCAGGGCTGCGTGGAGGGGTAGGTGACGAGCTCGATGACGCCGCCCCAGGGCGCCTGGATGTACAGCCACTGGTTCCCTTCGCCCGCCTCGGGCCCGTTCAGCGACGACGGCCCCTCCATCGCGGTCGCTCCGGCGGCGACCATGCGGTCCTTCACCGCGTCGATGTCGTCGACGTAGATCGCGAAATGCTGGACGCCGAGGTCGGTCGGCGTCACGGGCGGTCGGGGGTCCGGGTCCTCGTAGTCGAACAACTCGATGCAAGGCCCGTCGCCGAGACGCATCATCAGGGCGCGCCGCCAGCGGGTGCCGGGGCGGGTCCCCAGCTGCGCCTGCTCGAGGCGGAGATTCTCGTCGGTCGGCGGCTGGGAGGGCGCCATCTCGTAGAGCGGCTCTGCACCGAGCGCCTCGGCGAAGAACCGGGCGGCCTCCTCGATGTCGGGGACGGTGACCCCGACGTGGTCGATCGCGCGGACGCCCGCGCCGCTTCGTTCGCTCATGTCAGCCAACCTCCATCGGCAACGAGTGTGTGCCCGGTGACGTACGACGCGTCGTCCGAGGAGAGCCAGGCGACGGCCGCCGCGATCTCGGCGGGCTCGGCGAGCCGGCCCATCGGGATCCGCTCGTCGCTCAGCCTTGCGATCGCCTCCTCGCTGAGCAGCGCCCGGACGAGATCCGTGCCGACCGTCCCCGGGGCCACGGCGTTGACGCGGACGCCCGTACGCCCGGTCTCGCGCGCCGCCGACGTGGTCAGCATCCGCACCGCTGCCTTGGAGAGGTCGTAGACGGCCTGTGGCGTGCTCGACGCCGTGAAGCCGGACGTCGAGCTGATCGAGACGACGCTCCCCCGGCCTCGAGGGACCATCAGCCGGAGCGCGGCCTGCATCGTGAAGAAGACGCCCTTGAGGTTCACCGCGAGGACCCGGTCGTACTCCTCGGAGCTCGTGTCGAGAACGCCGCCGTTCATCCCGAGGCCGGCGTTGCAGACGACGGTCGTGAGCGGCGCCTCCGCGTCGACCTCGCCGATGACGCGATGCACCTGCTCCACGTCCGTGACATCGAGCGCGACCGCCGAGACACGCCAACCGCGCTCCTCGAGCGCAGCCGCCGACGCTCGCCCGTTCTCGAGGTCGACGTCGGCGATCGTGACGCGGTCCCCGCGGGCGGCGAGGGCCTCGGCGATCGCGAGGCCGATCCCGCGCGCGCCGCCGGTGACCAGCGCCGCGCGCTCGTGCGCGCCTTCGCCGCTCATATGAACGGTGAGCCGACGGGGACGATGTGGCCGGTGACGCCGGAGGCGAGGTCGCTCGCGAGAAACAGCGCTGTGCGCGCGACGTCCTCGGGCGTCGCGAGACGCTTGAGTGGCGTGCCGAGCCCTTCCTCGCCGAGGGCCTCGTCGACGGTTCGCCCGCCCGCGTCCTCGCGAGCCTGGAGCCGGCCGCGGTAGGCCTCGGTCGCGATCGACCCGGGGCCGATCGCGTTGACGCGGATCCCGCGCGGGCCGAGCTCGAGCGCAAGCGACCGTACGAGGCCGAGCGCCGCGTGCTTGCTCGCGACGTAGCTGGCGAGGTTCTCGTTGCCGCGCCAGGCGTTCTGCGACGCGATCACGACGATCGCCCCGCCGTCGCTCATCGCGGCCTCCGACTCCTGGACGGTGCGCATCACGCCGCGCGCGTTCACGCGGAAGACGTCGTCCCACACGTCCGGGTCGAGATCCGCGATACCCGTCCAGGCGGGGACGATCCCTGCGACGGCGACGAGGACCTCGATCGTGCCCCCGACCGCGTCGCGCGCCTGGGCGAACGCCGCCGTGACCGACGCGTCGTCGCGGAGGTCGACCGCTACCTCGCTCCAGCCGTCCGGCGCGCTGCCGCGCCCGAGCGAGCCTTCGAGGTCGAGCACGACGCCGGGCGACGCGCCCGCCGCGGCGAGCTCGCGGACGATTGCCGCGCCGATCCCGTTCGCGCCGCCGGTGACGAGCGCGCGCCGCCCCGCGAGGAGTGGCCACGGGCCCTGGTCAGCAGCGGCCACGGTGGTCGTCCGGGGAGGAGGGGTATGGACGGCCCGCCTGCGTCGCGTGCAGCCGGTCTCCTCGGCCCGTGGCGGTCACGGCGCGAACCTAAAACATCGAACATCGAATGTCAACATTCGTCCGGTCAATCCGCTAGACTCCGACGCCGCATGGATGCGAACCCCGTGACGCTCGAGCCGATCAGCCCGGGATCCGTCGTCGACGTCGCGTACCGGCGCATCCGCACGCTCATCGAGGACGGCGAGTTGGGACCGAGCACACGGCTCCGGCAGGGCGATCTCGCCGATGCGCTGGCGATCTCGCGCACCTCGGTACGCGAGGCCCTGCACCGCCTCACGGCGGACGAGCTCGTCGAGTTCAAGGCGAACCGCGGCTTCTTCGTCGCGTCCTTCCGCCTCGACGCCGTGCTCGAGCGGCTCGAGCTGCGGCGGATCCTCGAGCCCGGGTTCGTGCGCCTCGCGACCGAGCGCGCGACCGAGGAGGACCTGCGCGTGCTCGACGAGCTCGTCGCCGCGCAGTTCACGGCATCTACGTCCCGGCTCGCACACGACACGAGTCGCGAGTTTCACATCCAGCTCGCGCGGACGACGCGGAACGAGCAGTTCGTCCGCGTGCTCGAGGGCCTCTGGTCGCTCGACGTCGGCCGGCAGCTCCTCGCTCGGCGCAGCGCCAATGCGGGGTGGCAGGAGGATGACGCGAACGAGCACAAGGAGATCCTCGCCGCCGTGATCGCCCGCGAGCCCGCCCACGCGGGGGAGCTGATGGACAGGCATATCGCCCTCACCCAGGAGCACTGGACGAAGGAGGCGACGAGCGAGGACGGCGACGGGCTCTTCGACGGAGGTGGGGGATGAAGGTCGAGACGATCCATCTTCGCGCGCCGGACGCGCCTGACGTGCACGAGGTCACCGTCGCCGAGGCGAACGCCGGGAAGGGCCTCGAGGGCGACCGCTACTACTTCTCCGACGGCGCCCGTCCGGGTCTGGCCCTGACGCTGATCGAGGGCGACGTCGTACGCGAAGCCGGGCTCGCGCCGGGCTCGACCCACCGGCAGGTGACCGTGACGGGCACGGGCCTGAACGACCTCGTGGGCAAGAAGTTCCGGGTCGGCTCGGTCGAGTGCTACGGCGTGATGCTCTGCGAGCCCTGCCTCCATCTCGAGCAGATGACGAGGCCGGGAATCATCAAGGAGCTCGTCCACCGCGCGGGGCTGAACGCCGACATCCTCACGGACGGCTCGATCTCGGTCGGCGACGAGGTCGTCGAGCTCTAGGCCTGCCGCGGCGGCGACGAGCCCATGGCTGCCCCGTCGCCCGAGCCGTTCCGACTCGACGTCCCCCCGGAGGCCCTCGACGACCTGGCGGCGCGTCTCGAGCGGACGCGCTGGCCGGACGAGATAGCCGACTCGGGGTGGCGGTACGGCTCGAACCTCGCCTACGTCCGGCGGCTCGTGGAGCGCTGGCGCGACGGGTTCGACTGGCGGGCGCGGGAGGCCGAGCTCAACGCGTTCGACCAGTACCGCGTGCCACTCGGCGGGATCGACCTCCACTTCGTCCACCAGCCGGGCGTCGGCCCCGACCCGACGCCGCTCCTGCTCGTCCACGGCTGGCCCGGGTCGGTGTGGGAGTTCCACGACCTGATCCCGCGGCTGACCGATCCCGCGCGCTTCGGCGGCGACCCGGCGGACGCGTTCACCGTCGTCGCGCCGTCGCTTCCGGGCTACACGCTGTCGTACCGTCCCGGCCAGCCGCGCTTC
>DASXAW010000123.1:0-7583 GCA_036406535.1 Gaiella sp. | reverse complement strand
AGGCGGAGCTCCTCCGACAGGGGCCGCATGCGCCAGTAGCGGACGAGCTTCGGCCTGCCGTGGTGGTCGACGTACGACGTCGACGGCAGCTCCTCCTCGAGCGCGCAGCGTAGCCCCGTCTCCTCCTCGACCTCGCGAATGGCGCACTCCTCGTCGGTCTCGCCCGGCTCGCGCTTGCCCTTCGGGAACGTCCAGTCGCCGTAGCGCGGGCGATGGACCACGAGCACCTCGAGACTCTTCTCGCCCAGGCGCACGGGCACGCCGCCCGACGCCCGCACCGCCCCGTCCTCCCATTCCGGCACGGAGGGAGCGTATGCGCGCTGGCCGACCGCGGCGGGCGCCGCCGTTTCGGTTAACGTGCCCGCCCGTGCGCCTCTCGCTCACGCCGAGGACGAGCGAGTTCTACGTCCTCTTCGCCCGAGCCGCCGAGAACGCGCTCGACGTGGCGCGCCTCGTCGACCGCCGGTTCCGCGAGCACCCGAACTCGGGCATCACGCAGGAGCAGGTGAAGGCTGCGGAGACGGCCGGCGACGGCGTCACGCACGACCTCATCACGCTGCTCAACACGCAGTACCTGACGCCGTTCGACCGTGACGACATCTACATGCTCGCGATCCAGATCGACGACGTCGTCGACGAGCTGGAGGAGGCGTCGGATCTCCTCGGCCTGTACGGCATCGAGCTCCCGACGAAACACGCGGTGCAGCAGACGGCGCTGCTCGTCTCGGCGTGCGAGCAGCTCCTGATCGCGTGCAACAACCTGAAGGAGTTCTCGGGGGTCCAGGACGCTCTCGTCGAGCTGAAGCGGTTCGAGGACGAGGGCGATCGCATTCTCCGCGACGGGCTGGCCGCGCTGTTCCGCGACGACGGGATCGACCCGCTGATGGTGATTCGCTGGAAGGACGTCTACGACCGGCTCGAAGAGGCGCTCGACAGCTGCGAGACCGCGGCGAACACGATCGCCAACATCGTCGTCAAGAACGCCTAGGGCGCGCCGGCAATGAACTTCGAGCTCTGCGCCGTCGTCGCGGTCGCCCTCTTCTTCGACTTCACGAACGGGTTCCACGACACCGCGAACTCCATCGCGACGAGCGTCTCGACGCGCGCCCTCAGCCCACGCGTCGCGGTCGCCAGCGCGGCGGTGCTCAACTTCCTCGGCGCATTCGTCTCGATCGCGGTTGCCGCGACGATCGCGAAGGGCATTGTCGATCCGGACGTGATCACCCTCGACCTCGTCCTGGCGGCCCTGGTCGGCGCGATCACCTGGAACCTCGTCACGTGGTTCGTCGGCCTGCCGTCCAGCTCGAGCCACGCGCTGATCGGCGGAATGATCGGCGCCGCGATCGCGGCCGACGGCACGGGCGTCGTGCAGTGGCAGGGGATCAAGGACAAGGTGCTGATCCCCTCGATCCTCGCCCCGTTCTTCGGGGTCGCGCTCGCCTTCCTGCTGATCCTCGTGATCACGTGGCTGATCGCGCGACGTTCTCCGACGAAGGTGAACCGCGTGTTCCGGCGGGCGCAGCTCGTCTCGGGGGGGTTCGTCGCGTTCACCCACGGGACGAACGACGCGCAGAAGACGATGGGGGTGATCGCGCTCGCGCTCGTCGCGACCGGCCATCTCGACGCGGACTTCTCGCGACCGCCGACGTGGGTGATCGCCAGCTCGGCGCTCGCGATGGCCGCGGGGACGTACGCCGGCGGCTGGCGCATCATCCGGACGCTTGGTCAGCGGATCGCGAAGATCGATCCGCCGCAGGGCTTCGCGGCGCAGACGGCGTGCGCCTCGATCCTGTGGGTGACCGCGCATCTCGGGTACCCGGTCTCGACGACCCAGACGATCTCGGGCTCGGTGCTCGGCGCCGGGGCGATCCGCGGCTTCTCGGCGGTCCGCTGGGGCGTCGCGGGGAACATCGTCGTGGCGTGGATCCTCACGATCCCCGCGGCCGCGCTCGTGGGAGCCCTGATGGAGCTCGTCACGCGGCTCCCGGGCGGCGACGTGATCGTCTTCGTGCTCGCGATCCTGATCGCGGCGACCGCGTTCGCCGCGCGCCGTCGCGCGACGCGGCGGCTCGCACCGCGGCGGCCGCCGACGCCGGAGCTGTCGCCCGCCTGACGCGTCAGGAGAGGTCGATGCGGTCGTCGCGCAGGTGCGCAAGGCGCGACGCGCGGTCGGCGTCGAGGAACGACTCCATCGTCGCCCGCATCGTGCCGCCCTCGTAGGCCCAGATCTCCGGGTGGATCAGGAGGTGGAGCCACTCCGGCTCGCCGGCTGCGAGGGCCGCGTGCGGGCACTCGTCGTGCCGCCCCCGGTGGCTCCAGTTGTGGTTGGAGTCGGAACGGAAGTGCGGGGGGTCGTACCACGGCGCGCCCATCGCGTTCGTCGCACCCTCGATCGGCTCCGTCAGGTACTCGGCGTCGGGGTTGTGCCACGCGACCACCGGCTCGAAGCGCTCGTCGAGATCGACGTCGGGCCAGACCGCGTGGTGTGCGATCCGCCCCCCGAGCTCGCGCAGCCGCCGCATCGCCCACTCGCCCTCCTTCGAGGCGAGGTTGTAGAACGCCGAGCGGGTCATCAGGCACCAGGTCGACCACATCCCGGCCTCGGCCTCGACCTCCGCGACGCGCACCGCCGCAACGAGCGAGAGGTCGACGTCGTGGCGGATGATCAGGTCGCCCGGCCGGGGCGGGCGGTCGAACGCGGCGAGGCGGTAACCGCCCGCCTTCGCGGCCTCGAGCAGGTCCCGGTAGTGGTCGAGCGAGAACCCGCACGCCGCCATCAGGTCGGCTCCACCTCGATCTCGACCAGGAGGGACGCCGCGTCCGCCCGCGCGACCGCCTCCTCGCGCGTGTCGCCCGCGGCGATCACGTAGCCGCGGCGGTCGGAGATGATCTGGACGGGCCGGATCGTCTCCCCGACCTCCGAGTACACCTCCGCTGCGAGGACTCCCGGTGCGGAGAGGACGTCGTGCAGGGGTCCGACCCGAGTCACGCGCCCGGGCGTGAGCGTGCCGGGCTCGGCGGTGAGGAACCGGATCGCGACGGGTCGCTCGAACCGCCGCCGCACGCGCTCCTCCGTGACCGGCTCCCCCATCGAGAGGCGGAGCGCCACCTCGAGCAGGTCGATGCCGAATGCGTGCAGCAGGTGCTCGGCCATCATCCCGCCGATCCGGGCGGCGCACTCCACGACCGCGACGCGGCCGTCGGGCCGCGCGAGGATCTGCGGGAACCCGATACCCGTGCGCAGGCCGAGCGCCCGGACGGCGTCGGCCGCGACGCGTTCGGCCTCCGCGAGCTGCGCTTCCTCCGGTGTCGGCGGCCAGACGTGCAGCCAGCTGACGCCGAACCCGCGACCCGGTGGCCGAAGCCGGTCGCAGAGGATCGTCGCCAGCACCTCGCCCTCCTGCACGACGACGATGCCGTTCATCTCCGTGCCCTCGACGAACTCCTCGAGGACCGCTTCGCCCGTGGGCGACGCTGCGACGGCCGCGGGCACGCCGTCGGCAGCGTCGTCGACCGACTCGATCCGCGCGAGACCGACCTGACCGGCCGAGTCCGCGGGCTTCAGAACCGCGGGGAACCCGATCTCGGTCGCGGCGTCCCGTGCCGCCTCCGGCGACCGGACGGTCGCGAAGCGGGGTTGCGGGATCCCTGCCTCGGCGAGCCTCGCCCGCATGGCGAGCTTGTTCGTCATCAGACGCGCCGTCTCGACGCCGATCCCGGGCAATCCGAGCGCGTCGGCGATCGCCGCGACCATCGGGACGGCGCGCTCGGCCTGCACGGTCAGCACACCGTCGATCTCGAGGTCCCGGACGTTCTCCAGCACCGCCTCGGGGCTCCTGAAGTCGACGACGCGCGGCACGTCGGCCAGCCGAAGACCGGGTGCGTCGGGATTTCGGTCGACCGCGACGACGCGAAGACCGAGGTCGCGCGCCCGGCGGATCACCGCGCGCTGATATCGGCCGGCGCCGACGACGAGCACGGTCTTCATCGCGCGGCAGGCTACCCGTGTCGCCGCACGCCGCTCCCGCAAAGGTGTCTAGCGGCCCGTGCGGCCGCGCGAGAACAGCTTCGCGAGGATGTTCGTCACGAGGACGAAGACGATCAGCACGAGTGCCGCCGCCCAGCCCCGCGCCTGGTCCGCGGGGTCGGCGGAGTCGGCGAACGTGAAGATCGCCACCGGAAGCGTCGGCAGCGCCTGGAGGACGTCCGTCGAGACCTGGTTCGCCGCGATCGACGACGTGAACAGGAGCGGCGCGGTCTCGCCGGCGACGCGCGCGACGGCGATCACGACGCCGGTGAGGATCCCGCCGACCGCCGCGGGCAGGACGATGCTCGAGGTCGTCTTCCACTTCGTGACGCCGAGTGCGAGGCTCGCCTCCCGCAGGCTGCGCGGGATCACCTCGAGCACCTCCTGTGTCGCCCGCGCGACCATCGGCAGCATGAGGATCGCGAGTGCGAGCGCGCCGAACAGGGCGCTCTGGCCGTGCCCGACGACGAGGATCCCGAAGATGAAGATCCCGACCACGATCGCGGGGACTCCGTTCAGCACGTCCAGGACGATGCGCAGGAAGATCGAGACCCGGGGCGACGCGTATTCCGCCATGTAGATCGCGACGAGCACCGCGACCGGCACCGCGAAGAGCACGCACATCCCGACGATGAGCGCGCTCCCGACGAGTGCGTCCGCGATCCCTCCCTCGGTGCCGAAGAGGGGTCGCGGCTGCGTGAAGAAGTCCGCGTCGAGCGCGTCGATGCCCTTGTAGATCACCGTCCCCAGCACGAGCGCGAGGATCCCGACAGCCGACAGCGCGGAGACGACACCGAGGGCGGCCATCACCTTCTCGGTGATCCGCCGGCGCCGCAGACCGTTCGATTGGCGGGTGATGTCGTACGGGTCGACGGTCTCGGGGATGGTGGTCACGCGGCCCTCCGCGCCTTCTCGAAGCGGCGGACGATCACCTGCGCCAGGACGTTCGTGACGAGCGAGATCGCCATCAGGATCGCGGCGAGATAGAGGATCGAGCCCGCCTGGAGCTGGCTCGTCGCCCCCTGGTACTGCGCCGCGATGCGGCTCGCAAGCGTGTCGCCCGTCGCAAACCACGAGACGTTGATCGAGTTTCCGCCGCCGATCACCTGCGCGACCGCGATCGCCTCCCCGAAGGCGCGCCCGAGACCGAGCAGCACCGCGGCGGCGATGCCGGGTGCGGCATAGGCGAAGGTCACCCCACGGATCGACTCCCAGCGCGTCGAGCCGAGCGCGAGCGCCCCGTCCGTGAGGTCGCGGGGCACGCGGAGGAACAGCTCACGGCAGATCGCCGAGGTGATCGGGACGATCATGATCGTCAGCACGAGGGCCGCCGGCAGGATCCCGGCCTGGGAGGGGCTCCCCGAGAAGATCGGCAGGAACCCGAGGTAGTCCTGCAGGAACGGCTCGAGGTGCTGCGCGACCCAGGGGCCGAAGACGAGGATCCCCCAGAGGCCGAGCACGACGCTCGGGATCGCGGCGAGCAGCTCGACCATCGTCGCGATCGGCGCGGCGAGCCGCCGCGGCGCGATCTCGGTGAGGAAGAGCGCGATACCGATCGAGATCGGAATCGCGAGGACGAGCGCGATCGCGGACGTCAGGAGGGTGCCGTAGATGAAGGTGAGGGCCCCGAACTGCTCCGTGACGGGATCCCAGGCCTCGGTCCAGATGAACGAGAGGCCGAATTCCTGGATCGATGGCCAGGCGAGATCGAGGACCTTGAACGCGATCCAGGCGAGCAGGAACGCGCTCCCGGCGGAGGCGGCGAGCGCGACACCGCGGAAGAGCGTGTCGCCGAGCCGGAGTCCGCGGCGCTCGAGGCCGGTCCCTGTGAGACCGGTCCCGGGCGCCGCGCCGTCGTCGAGTGTCGACATGCTCGGGCTCGGCGTTCTGTCAGACGCCCTGGATCTTCTTGATCTCCCGGTACGCGAACGCCTGGACCGTCACCGGAAGCGGCTCGAAGAGCAGCGGCGGGCCGAACTTCTGGCCCTGCGTGACCGCCCAGTAGACGAGCTTCCGCACGTCACCGGCGCTCTTGGAGTTGGTCGGCACGATCACGTAGGTGAACGTGGAGATCGGGTAGGCCTGCTTGCCTGCGCTCTTCGGGGGGTCGACGATCTTCAGCTGCGTGAGGTTCGTGACCTTCTTCGGCAACTGGGAGACCGCCTGCTTGATCCCCCGGAGGCCGGGCAGGGCGAAGCCGCCTGCGCGGTTCCGGATCGACGCGAACGTCAACTTGTTGGTGAGCGAGTACGCGACGTCGACGTAGGTCAGCGCGCCCTCGGTCTTCGACACCACGCCGGCGACCCCCGCGCTGCCGCGCGCGCCGACGCCCGTCGGGAAGTTGACGGCCGTGTTGTTCCCGACCTTCGACTTGAACTCACCGGAGACGCTCGAGAGGTACTCCGTGAAGTTGTAGGTCGTGCCCGAGCTGTCCGAGCGGAACACCGGCGTGATCTTGAGGTCCGGCAGGTTCAGGCTCGGATTCATCTTCTTGATCGCCGGGGCGTTCCAGGTCGTGATCTTCCCGAGGTAGATGTTCGCGAGCGTCGCGCCGTCGAGCTTGATCCGACCGCCCGCCCCGGGGACGTTGTACGGGATCGAGGTGGCCGAGAGCGCCCACGGGATCACGACGCAGCCCTTGCAGGCGGCGAGCTGGTCCGACGAGAGCGGCGCATCGGATGCGCCGAAGTCGACGGTGCGGGACGTGACCCCCGCGATGCCGGCGCCGGAGCCGGTCGGCGAGTATGTGAGGTTGATCCCGTAGGCCTTGCCGACCTCCGGAATCCACTTCGAGACGAGCGGGAACACGAACGACGAGCCGGTGCCCGTGATCGCCGTGTCCTTCGTTGCCGCAGGTGCCGCGGTCGTGCGGCCCGCGACTAGCGCGATCGCGACGAACGCAGCGACCGCGAGCGCCGAGATGAGTGCCTTCTTCATGTCCTTCCCCTCCGTTGTCGTGTCGAGCTGTTGCGGCTCACGGGCGCAAGGGTGGCCGTGGCCTGACGTGCGATGGGGCACGCGGTGGTGAACATGCGGTGGTGGGCTGGAGAACGGGACGCGCTCACAGCGACTCGCTCGCGTCCGAGAACTCGTGGAACTCGCCCGTGACGACGAACGCGGTCTGCTCGCCGATGTCCACTGCGTTGTCGCCGATCCGCTCGATGCAGCGCGCGACGACGATCATCCGCATCCCCCACTCCTGGTTCTGCGGCGTGCCCGCCGCGAGCACCTGGTCGACGACGCGGCGGTTCGTGCGGTCGATCAGCTCGTCGAGGTCGACGAGCGAGCGGGCGCGCTCGACGTCGCGGTCGGCGAACGAGTCGAGCGCGATGCGCACCATCTCCTCGGCGCGGACGCCCATGTCCTGGAGCCCCTCGGCGAGGTCGTGCTGCCGCTCGAGCCCGTGCGAGAGCTTCGTCAGCTTCGCGACGGTGACCGACTGGTCGCCGATCCGCTCGAGGTGCATCGAGTCATGGAGGATCGCGAGCACGAGGCGGAGGTCGGTCGCGACCGGCGACTGTTGCGCGAGCACCTCCTCGACCGTCTTTTCGAGGCG
>DASXAW010000122.1:0-66232 GCA_036406535.1 Gaiella sp. | reverse complement strand
AGCTCCCGGAGCGCGGCCCACTTCGCCTCGCCTACGGTCTCTCCCGTCGCCTCCACGACGACGTCCGTCACCGCCGGCCGCCTCCGCCACCGCGTTTGCGTTTGACGCGGCGAGGCGGCCCCGCGACGACGGTGCCGCTCGGCTTCTGCGGCGTGCTCTTGGTACGAGCGCCGTTCTCGGAGTCGGGTTTCTCGTCGGGTCGCGGCTCGGGCGCGGTTCGCGAGCTTCGCTTGTCGGGTGTCGCCGGCTTGGGGATCAGCCTGCGGGTGACGACGCCCTGGCCGGTCGTCCAGAGGTTCGTCGTCAGCCAGTAGATCATCAGGCCGGACGGGAAGTTGAGCAGGAAGGGGACGAACGCGACGGGCAGCACCATCATCATCACGCGCTGCGCGCCCTGCATCGTCGCCGACATGTACCAGGACGACGTCAGCGAGCTGGCGACGTAGATCACGAGCAGCAGCGGGCCCCAGCCGTGCCGCACCGGCTCCGTGATGTCGACGAGCCCGAGCCACTCGAGCGACCCGGGCGGGGGGTGCTTGGAGAAGTTGCGCAGGACGAGGTACAGCGCGAAGAAGACCGGGATCTGCGCCACGATCGGGAGACACGACGCTGCCGGGTTGATCTTGTTCTCGCGGTAGAACTTCATCAGCTCTTCGTTCTGCCGCTGTCGGTCGTGCTTCCAGCGCTGCTGGATCTCCTTCATCTCCGGGGCATGTGCCTGGAGGTTCTGCATCGAGTGGATCTGCCGCACCATCACCGGCACGAGCACGATCCGGACGAGGACGACGAGCGCGACGATCGACCAGGCCCACGAGAGCCCGACCGTGCCGTGGAACCACTCGAGGAGCGAGGTGAGGAGATCCTCGAGCGGCTTCAGCGGGTTCGTGATGCCGACGATCACGCCCGGCTTCGCCCTTCACGGCCGCGGAACAGCGAGCGGTCGGCGACGTAGTCGACGCCGCCGTGGCTCCAGGGGTTGCAGCGGAGCAGCCGCCAGCCTGCGACGATCGCGCCGCGCGCGAGGCCGAGCTCGCGGAACGCGTCGATCGCGTACTGCGAGCAGCTCGGGTGGTACTTGCAGGTGCCCCCAGGCGTGAGCAGCCCGAACGTGTGCCGCCAGGCCTGCACCGCCCCGATGCCGAACCATCTCATTCCTTCACCTTGCCGAGAACCTCGCGCACCTGCTCGACGAGCCAGTCGTGCCCACGTCCGTCCGCGGGCTCGGCGAGGCCGGGCCGCGCGACGAGCACATAGTCGCAGCCACGCGGCGCCTCGGCGGCGAGCTGGGCACACACGGCGCGCAGCTGGCGCTTCAGCCTGTTCCGCACGACGGCGGAGCCGACCGACCGCGGGATGGCGAGGCCGACGCGCGCGGTGCCGTCGGCGTCCTCCTCCCGCACGAACCAGTGGAGCGTGAGCGACCGGGTCGAGACGGAGCGCCCCCGCCGGTAGACCGCGTCGAAGTCACGCGACCGGGACAGGCGGTGGCGGCGCTCCACGGCCTACGGCTATGCGGAGAGCCGCTTCCGACCCTTGGCGCGACGGCGCTTGAGGATCGCGCGGCCGCCGCGGGTGGCCATGCGCGCGCGGAAGCCGTGCTTGCGCTTGCGGCGGCGGACGTTCGGCTGATACGTGCGCTTCACGAGTGGAGAGGAGCCTTCGCGACGGTTGGTGCCCGCACCCTGCGGGCACGGCGAAGCGCGGAGTATAGATGAGGCTTCGCGCGGTCGGTTATCCACACCCCCTCGCGCGAAGACGGGGTGGGAAAGGGCTGCTCAGGCCCTCGGCTGTCGCCCCGCGAGGCGCGGCCGACGACGTTGTCCACAGCTGTGGAGACTCATGTGGAGACAGGAGAAACCCCTGCAAAACAGGATGATCTGCATCCACAGGGAGCGGCCCTCGGCGGGTCCGACGGTGCCTCGGGAGGGTGGTATGCTCGCCCTCCCGCCACCCCGGAAGGAGCGTCGAGCACCGCGTTGGAGCACGCCGGCGATCGCACTGCCGAGCAACTTTGGGACGACGTCTCCCGGCGTTTGGGGGAGACCCTCAACGAGACCACCCACGCGACGTGGTTCGCCGCCTGCGGCGGGGCGCACCTGAGCGACGAGGCGTTCGTCGTCGTCGTTCCCAACGACTTCACGCGCGAGTGGATCGAGAGCCACTTCCTGGGGCTTCTCCGCGCGGCGGCGCGTGACGCGCTCGGCCACGAGGTCCGGGTCGCGCTCACGGTCGCAGAGGAGCCCGAGGCTCCGGAGGCGGCCGCGGCCCCGCTCGCCGCGCCGACCGCCGAGCCGCAGCTCGGCGCGAATCCGAAGTACACGTTCGACAACTTCGTGATCGGCTCGTCCAACCGCTTCGCGCACGCCGCTGCGCTCGCGGTCGCCGAGGCGCCGGCCCAGGCGTACAACCCGCTCTTCATCTACGGCGGCACGGGCCTCGGCAAGACGCACCTGCTGCAGGCGATCGGCGCGTACGTGAGCGACCACTCGAAGGGCCTCACGCGCCGCTACGTCACGAGCGAGACGTTCACCAACGACTTCATCAACTCCTTGCGCGACAAGCGGATCGAGGGGTTCAAGCACCGCTACCGGGCCTACGACGTCCTCCTCGTCGACGACATCCAGTTCCTCGAGGGCAAGGAGCGGTTCCAGGAGGAGTTCTTCCACACGTTCAACTCGCTCTACGAGGCGGGCCGGCAGATCGTGATCTCGTCGGACCGGCCGCCGAAGGAGATCGCGACGCTGGAGGAGCGGCTGCGCTCGAGGTTCGAGTGGGGGCTGATCACGGACATCCAGCCGCCCGACCTCGAGACGCGCATCGCCATCCTCCGCAAGAAGGTGACGACGGACGGGATCGCGATCCACGACCCCGAGGTGCTGACGTTCATCGCCGGCCGGGTGTCGACCAACATCCGCGAGCTCGAAGGGGCGCTCACACGCGTGGTGGCCTTCTCCTCGCTCACCGGCCTCCCGCTCGACGTCGATCTCGCCGAGCAGGTCCTCCGCGACCTCTTCCCCTCGAACGGCGGTGTGCCGGAGGTGACGATCGCCTTGATCCAGGAGGCGGTCTGCGACCGCTTCTCCCTGAGCGTCGAGGAGCTCTGCAGCCAGCGTCGCTCCCAGGCGGTCGCCTATCCGCGGCAGGTCGCGATGTACCTCTCACGCGAGCTCACCGACGCCTCGCTACCGAAGATCGGCAAGGAGTTCGGCGGCCGCGACCACAGCACCGTCCTCCACGCAAACGCGAAGATCACGCGGATGATCTCTGAGGACAGAGCTGTGTACAACCTCGTGCAGGACCTCACCGCGCGGATCAAACACCGTGGATGAGCTCCGCTCGCCGCACCGCCGCGGCACCGCCCCTGTCGGTCCCGTGGAGAACTCGACACCCTGGACCCACACCGCCATGCGGCATGAGCACAGGGATTCACTCCGTCATCCCCGACGTCCACACTCCCTATGCACTACTACGAAAGGTTTAGAAAAGACATGATGGAAACCGACATCGTCGTCGGCTCCAACATCCGTGTCACCGTCGATCGAGACGAGCTCGCCGCCGGCCTGCAGCTCGTCTCGCGTGCGGCGTCGGCGCGAGGCACCGTCCAGGTGCTCGGCGGGGTCGGCATCCGCGCGACGGAGGGTCTGCTGGAGCTCGAGGCGACCGACATGGAGCTCTCGCTCCGGACGACCGTGCAGGCGACGGTCGAGGGAGAGGGCACGCTCGTCGTCCCGGCGAAGCTCCTCGGGGACATCGTGCGGCTCCTGCCGGCGGGCGAGGTCACGCTGGCCCACAAGCCCGAGGAGGGTGCCGCGACGCTCGAATCGGGATCGTACTCGTCCCGGCTGAACGTGTTCGCCGCGGAGGATTTCCCTCGGCTGCCGTCCGTCGACGTCCCGCTGCAGGAGGTGGAGGCGCCGGCGTTGCTCGACACGGTGCAGCGTGTCTCCCGCGCTGCCTCGCGAGACGAGTCGCGGCCCGTCCTCACGGGGATCCTCGCGCAGTTCGAGGACTCGAAGCTGACGATGGCCGCCACCGACTCATACCGGATGTCGGTGAAGGAGACGGAGCTCGAGGGCGGTGGCCCGGAGCTCGAGGCGATCATCCCCGCCCGTGCGCTCGACGAGCTCGGCCGGGTCGCCGCAGGCGCGGAGAAGATCCAGCTGGGCGTCAACGAGAACCACGTGATCTTCGGCACGGGCCAGGCGTGGCTGACGACCCGGCGGATCGACGGGCAGTTCCCGAACGTGCAGCAGCTGCGGCCGGAGTCCTTCGAGGTGCAGCTCGAGGTGAACCGCGCCGAGCTGCTCGAGGCCGTCCGCCGCGCCGCGGTGATGGCCCAGCGGAACACGCCGCTCAGGCTTCGCTTCGAGGAGGGCGAGCTGACGATCTCCGCGCAGAGCCAGGACGTCGGCGAGACCCGCGAGTCGCTCGCGCTGCGCTACTCGGGCGAACCGCTCGAGATCGGGTTCAACGCGGAGTTCCTGCGCGAGGGCCTCGAGTCGGTGACCGCCGACGAGGTGAAGCTCGAGCTCATCAACCCGCTGCGGCCGGGCCTGATCAGCGCCGAGGGCGACAGCTTCTGGTACCTGATCATGCCCATCCGGCTCGCGGGATGACGTCCCGCGGGCGCCCGTCCCGAAAGGCGGACGCGCGAGCTGATCGTCGGTGAGGTCTCGCTCCGCGACGTCCGCTCCTACCCTGCGCTCGAGCTCTCGCTCGAGCCGGGGCTCGTGCTGGTGACGGGCCCGAACGGGGCCGGCAAGACGAACCTCCTCGAGGCGGTGCACCTCGCGACGCAGGGCCTTTCGTTCAGGACACGGCACGACGGTCAGATCGTCCGGAACGGCGCCACGGGCGCCCGTGTTGCGGCTCGCGGGGTCCGCGGCGCGGTCGAGGTGCGCGCCGAGGTGACCCTCTCCCGCGACGCCCCGAAGCGCATCCGACTCGACGGCGCGCCCGTCGCCTCGACGGAGGAGCTGCGCCGCCGAGTGCACGCGCTCGTCTTCACGCCCGACCGCCTTGCGGTGGTGAAGGGCGGTCCCGCCGCGCGCAGGGCCTACTTCGACCGCGTCCTGGCGCGGGTGCTGCCCGCACGCGCGGACCTCCCCGCCGCCTACGCTGCCGCCCTCGGCCAACGGAACGCCGCGCTCCGGCGAGTCGGAGCCGGGGTCTCGGGGCGGGATGCGCTCGAGCCATGGACGGAGCAGATCGTGGACCTCGCGGCGCGGCTGGTGGAGGGACGTCGCCACGTCATCGGGCTGCTCGCTCCCGCGTTCGCCGAACGCGCGGAAGAGCTCGGGCTCGCAGCGGGTGTGGTCGCCTACGACGGCGATGCGCCGTCACGGACGGCGCTCGACGAGCGACTCTCCCGCGACCTCGAGCGTGGGACGACGAGCCTCGGGCCGCATCTCGACGACATCCGCGTGCTCGCGGGCGACCGCGACCTCCGCACCTTCGGCTCGCAGGGCGAGCAGCGCCTCGCCGTCCTCTCGCTGCTGCTCGCGGAAGCGGGAGTGCTCACGGAGCAGGGCGGGATCCCGCCGCTGCTCCTCCTGGACGATGCGCTGTCCGAGCTCGACGCGGACCGCCGGCGTCTCCTCTCGACGCGGCTGGGCAGCGCCGGTCAGACACTCGTCACCGCAACGGGAGCCGAGGCGCTGCCGCTCGCGCCCGCGCAGCTCCTCGCGGTGACTCCCGGCCACGTGGAGACGGGGTGATGGAGCGGCTCGAGGGGTCCGTCAGGCGGTCGCTGCGCGCATCCGGCGTCCCCGACGCCGGCCAGCTCGCGGAGGTCACCCGGGTCTGGCCCGACGCCGTCGGCCCTGCGATCGCGCGGGCTGCCTGGCCGCAGCGGGTCGCGCGGGACGGGACGCTGCACGTGACCACCGTGTCGTCGACATGGGCGTTCGAGCTGGGTCGCATGGAGGCCGACGTGCGCGCGAAGCTGACCTCGCTGATCGGGGCGGCCGCGCCCTCCGCGCTCCGATTCGCGCCGGGCCCCGTGCCCGAGCCCGCGGCGCCGGAGGAGAGCCCCGAGCGACCGCCTCCGCCGACGGCGGAAGACGTCTCCGCGGCCGCCGCGATCGCCGCCGGAATCGACGACCCGGAGCTCCGTGCGGCGGTGCGAAAGGCGGCCGCCGCAAGCCTCGCGAGCGGCCGCGGCAACCGCCCGTTCTGATATACTTCGACAGGCCCGCAAAACCACTGTTTTGCAGGCATTTTTTGTGTCCAGGAGGGGCATGACCGAAACCGCCTACACCGCAAAGGACATCACCGTTCTCGAGGGCCTCGAGCCGGTTCGTCTGCGGCCCGGGATGTACATCGGGTCGACGGGCGCCCGTGGCCTCCATCACCTCGTCTACGAGGTCGTCGACAACGCCGTCGACGAGGCGCTCGCGGGCCGCAACGACCTGATCGAGGTCACGATTCACCCGAACAACTCCGTCACCGTCCGCGATGCCGGCGCCGGCATCCCGGTCGACGTGATGCCCGACGGGATGTCGGCGCTGACCACCGTCCTGACGAAGCTCCACGCCGGGGGGAAGTTCGGCGGCGACGGGTACAAGGTGTCCGGCGGCCTGCACGGCGTCGGGGTCTCGGTCGTCAACGCGCTGTCCGAATGGCTCGTCGCCGAGGTGCACCGCGACGGGAAGATCTACCGGCAGGATTTCGTCCGCGGTGAGCCGCAGGGCGACGTCGTGACGGTGGGGATCACGAAGGAGACCGGCACGACGATCTCGTTCCTGCCGGACACGGAGGTGTTCGAGGAGACGGAGTTCTCGGCGGACACGCTCACGCAGCGTCTGCGCGAGACGGCGTTCCTCACGCGAGCGCTCCGCATCAAGCTGACGGACGAGCGGGCCGAAGGCAAAGCGGTCGAGTTCCACTACGAGGGCGGGATCCGCGATTTCGTCGCCTACACGAACGAGTCCAAGGATCCGATCCACCGCCGGATCGTCTACTTCGACGGCGAGAACGACGCGGGCTACGCCGAGGTCGCGATGCAGTGGAACTCGTCGTACCAGGAGTCGGTCTTCTCCTTCGCGAACAACATCAACACCCACGAGGGCGGCACCCACATGCAGGGGTTCCGCTCGGCGCTGACGCGCACGATCAACAAGTACGCGCGGGACAAGGGGCTCCTGAAGGAGAAGGAGGACAACCTCGAGGGCGAGGACATCCGAGAGGGCCTCGCCGCCGTCATCTCGGTCAAGCTCCTGAACCCGCAGTTCGAGGGGCAGACGAAGACGAAGCTCGGGAACCCGCCCGTCGCCGGTCTCGTCGAGTCGACGGTGAACGCGAAGCTCGCGGAGTTCCTCGAGGAGAACCCGCGCGACGCGAAGCAGATCGTGCTGAAGGCCGTGGCCGCCTCTCGCGCACGGCAGGCGGCGCGCAAGGCCCGCGATCTGACCCGCAAGAGCGCGCTGTCCGGCTCGTCGCTTCCCGGCAAGCTCGCCGACTGCCAGCTGAAGGACCCGGACTCCTGCGAGCTCTTCATCGTCGAGGGCGACTCCGCGGGCGGCTCCGCGAAGTCGGGCCGGGACCGCAGCTACCAGGCGATCCTCCCCCTGCGCGGGAAGATCATCAACAGCGAGAAGAACCGCATCAACAAGGTGCTCTCGAACAACGAGATCCAGGCGATGATCACCGCGATCGGCACGGGGATCGCCGACGAGTTCGACCTCGAGAAGCTCCGCTACAACCGGATCATCGTGATGACCGACGCCGACGTCGACGGCTCGCACATCCGCACGCTGATCCTCACGTTCTTCTTCCGGCAGATGTCCGAGCTGATCGAGTCGGGGCACGTGTACATCGCGGTGCCGCCGCTCTACAAGGTGAAGCTCGGCAACCAGGAGTTCTACTTCGAGAAGGACGCGCAGCTCGAGGAGCTGCTCGTGCGCGAGCGCGTGCACGAGATCGCCGTCACCGACCGGGACGGCGCCGACGTGAAGCTGACCGAGGCGAAATGGCAGAAGGTGACCGCCGCCCTCCACGACCTCGAGGGCTGGTCGTCGCGATTGCGGTCGGACTTCGGTGCGCCGGTGGCGGACTTCACGATCCAGCACAGGCTCGTCGAGTCCGACGCGGACAACCCTTCCCTCGCCGCGTCCGCAATCGCGGCCCTGCCGCCGAACGGCTTCAGCTTCGACGTCCTCTCCACGTCCGACGACGGCGTCACCGTGCGCTTCGTCGAGACCGAGACGAGCGCCGCGCAGACGCTCACGGTGCCCGCGGAGCTGCTGGCGTCGCCGATCTATGCGAACGTCCGGCGCGCCCACGCGAAGCTCTCCGACCTCGCCGGCCGTCCGCCGTTCGAGCTGCGGTACGGCAAGCACGTCGAGCTCGCACAGACGTTCGAGGAGCTGCGCGAGCTCGCGCTCGACATCGCGAAGCGAGACGGCATCCAGCTCTCCCGCTTCAAGGGCCTCGGCGAGATGAACGCCGACCAGCTCTGGGAGACGACGATGGATCCGGGGCGGCGGCTGCTCGTCCGCGTCGACGTCGAGGACGCCTCGGCGGCGGACAAGATCTTCTCCGTGCTGATGGGCGACCAGGTAGAGCCCCGGCGGGCGTTCATCGAGGAGAACGCGCGCGACGTGACCTTCCTGGACGTGTGACGTGTCCGAGGTAGAGACAGGGGCGCTCGGACCGGGGCGCGTGGAGTCCCGCGAGCTCGAGCAGGAGATGCGCTCGAGCTACCTCGATTACGCGATGTCGGTCATCGTGGGGCGGGCGCTGCCCGACGTCCGCGACGGGCTCAAGCCGGTCCATCGCCGTGTCCTGTGGTCGATGTGGGATGGCGGGTTCCGTCCCGGCCGACCGTACGTGAAGAGCTCGAAGGTCGTCGGCGACGTGATGGGCAACCACCACCCGCACGGCGACGCGTCGATCTACGACACGCTCGTGCGGATGGCGCAGCCCTTCTCGCTGCGCTACCCGCTCATCGACGGGCAGGGCAACTTCGGCTCGATCGACGACGATCCGCCCGCGGCGATGCGGTATACCGAGGCGCGCCTCGCTCGCATCGCCGCCGAGATGCTGCGGGACATCGACGCCGACACGGTCGAGTTCGGCCCGAACTACGACGAGTCGCGGCGCGAGCCGCTCACGCTTCCGTCGCGGTTCCCGAATCTGCTCGTCAACGGCTCGGCGGGGATCGCGGTCGGGATGGCCACGAACATGCCGCCGCACCGGCTCGCGGAGGTCGTGGACGCGATCGTCGGGATGATCGACGACCCGGAGACGGACGTCGAGACGCTGATGAAGCACGTGAAGGGGCCCGACTTCCCGACCGGTGGGTACATCGTCGGTCGCTCGGGAATCCGCGACGCATACCGCACCGGCCGTGGCCGGATCGTGATGCGCGCGCGGGCCCATATCGAGGAGCTGCGGGGCGGCAAGTCCGCGATCGTCGTCACCGAGCTGCCCTACGGCGTCAAGAAGGGCGGCGACACCGGCGTGATCGCAAAGATCGCCGAGCTCGTCAACGACAAGGTGCTGACGGAGGTGAGCGACCTCGCCGACCACTCCGACCGCACCGGGATGCGCATCCAGGTCGAGCTCAAGCGCGACGCCGTTCCGCAGGTGGCGCTCAACAAGCTGTTCAAGCACACCCCGCTGCAGACGACGTTCGGCTACAACGCGGTCGCCCTCGTCGACGGCGTGCCGAGGACGCTCTCGCTGCTCGAGCTCGTCCGGCATTACCTCGACTACCAGCGCGAGGTCGTCGTCCGGCGCTCGAAGTACGAGCTACGCCATGCGGAGAAGCGCGCGCACGTCCTCCAGGGCTACCTGATCGCGCTCGACAATCTCGACGCGGTGATCGCCCTGATCCGCGCGGCGGACGACACCGACGAGGCGCGCACGGGCCTGATGGAGCAGTTCTCGCTGTCCGAGATCCAGGCGCAGGCGATCCTCGACATGCGGCTCGCCCGGTTGACGGGTCTCGCGCGCAAGGAGGTCGAGGACGAGTACGCCGATCTCCAGGAGCGGATCGGCGAGCTCCGCGCGATTCTCGGTGATCCGGCCCGGATCGACGGCGTCGTCCGGGAGGAGCTCATCGAGATCAAGCAGCTGTACGGCCGCAACGACGACCGGCGCACCGAGATCGTCGCCGCCGAGGACGAGCTCGAGCTCGAGGACCTGATCGCGGAGGAGGACATGGTCATCGCGATCACGCGGTCGGGCTACATCAAGCGGCTCCCGGTGACGGCGTACAGAGAGCAACGACGCGGCGGGATCGGCGTGATGGGCATGGAGCTCAAGGACGAGGACTTCATCGAGCATCTGTTCGTCGCCTCGACCCACGACTTCATCCTCTTCTTCACGAACGTCGGGAAGGTCTACCGGCTGAAGGTGCACGAGCTGCCGCTCGGGTCACGCCAGTCGCGGGGTCGCGCCCTCGTCAACCTCTTGCCCTTCCGCCAGGACGAGCAGGTTCGCGCCGTGATCCAGACGCGGGACTTCGCCGAGGCGAAGCACCTCGTCTTCGCGACGAAGAACGGGGTCGTGAAGAAGACCGAACTCGCCTCGTACAACACGCCTCTCAAGGCGGACGGGATCATCGCGATCAAGATGCGCGAGGGCGACGAGCTCGTCGGCGTCCGCCACTCCACGGGGTCGAACGACATCCTGCTGGTCTCGCGGAAAGGGCAGGCGATCCGGTTCCACGAGACCGACGTCCGCGCGATGGGACGCGACACTTCCGGCGTTGCGGGGATGAAGCTCCGCGCCGGCGACGAGGTGATCTCGGTGAACATCGCCGAGGACGACACCGACCTGCTGGTGGTGACGGAGAACGGCTACGGCAAGCGGACCCGGGTCTCCGAATACCCGGCGAAGGGCCGCGGCGGCATGGGCGTCAAGACCGCGCAGCTCGTCGAGGGGAAGGGCCAGCTGGCGGGCGCGCGCATCGTCCGCGAGGGCTACCAGGTGATGCTGATCTCGGATGGCGGGACAGTGATCCGGATGGCGGTCGACGAGATCAAGCGCCTCGGCCGGGCGACGCAGGGCGTGATCGTCATGCGCCTCCGCGAAGGCGAGCAGGTCTCGAGTCTCGCCCCGGTGATCGGCTCGGAGGACGACGACGAGCTGGCCGCCGCGGAGCCCGAGCCCGAGGAGACCTCGGCCGAGCCGGACGTCGAGTAGCGGCTAGTCCGTCAGCGCGACCACGACCACCACGCCGAGGATCACGACGGCGAGGACGATCAGGCCCTCGACGATCGCCTGGGTGACGCTGCGTCCCGCATCCTCCACGTCGTGTGGCCAGGTGGTCCGGCGGACGCCGCGCACCGCCGCGGCGGCGAGACCCGCGAGCACGAGCGCGACGACGAGGACTCCGACGACGCGCACGACCCGGGCTCAGCTCTCCGACTTCGGTCCCCGGCCGAGCGTCTCGAGGAACTCGATCGGGATCGGGAAGACGATCGTCGAGTTGTTCGTCGCGCCGATCTCGAGCAGCGTCTGGAGGTAGCGGAGCTGCACCGTGATCGGCTGGCTGGCCATCACCGCCGCCGCGTCCTTCAACCGCTCCGAGGCCTGGTACTCGCCCTCGGCCGAGATCACCTTCGCGCGGCGCTCGCGCTCCGCCTCCGCCTGCCGCGCCATCGCCCGTTGCATGTCGCCGGGGATCTCGACGTCCTTCACCTCGACGACGGAGACCTTGATCCCCCAGGGCGAGGTCGCCTCGTCGATGATCCCCTGGAGGATCTGGTTGATCTTGTCCCGCTCCGAGAGCAGCTCGTCGAGCACGTGCTGGCCGAGCACCGAGCGGAGCGTCGTCTGCGCGATCTGCGAGGTCGCGACCATGTAGTTCTCGACCTGCACGATTGCGGCCTTCGGCTCGACGATCCGGAAGTACGCGACCGCGTTGACCCGCACGGGCACGTTGTCCTTCGTGATCACCTCCTGCGGCGGGACGTTCAGCGTCACCGTCCGCAGGTCGACCTTCTCCATCCGGTCGACGATCGGAATCAGGAGGAACAAGCCCGGGCCCTTCGGGTTCGGCAGGAGCCGTCCCAGCCGGAAGATCACGCCGCGCTCGTACTCGCGCGCGACCTTGACGGTGGCGAACAGGATGACCAGGAGGACGACCAGGATCGCGATGAGGACGATCAGCGCAGCTGTCATCAGGCCCTTTCGGTCGGGTGCGGGGATCCTACGACGAGCTCGAGTCCCTCCTCGACGGACTCGACGGTGACGTGCTCGCCCGGCACGAGCGGGCGGCCGTCGGGCGTCCGGGCGCGCCACAGCTCGCCGCCGACGGCGACCCAGCCTTCGCGCCGGACGACCGCCTCGTCTCCGACGAGCTGGTTGACGCCGACCTCGACCGGGTTGCGCCGCGCCTTCGCCACGCGCGACAGCGCGACCCCCATCAGCAGCGCAAGCGCCCCGGCGATCCCGAGCGCGGTCCAGATCGAGACCTGGTACGCGTCCCCCGCGGGGTCGAAGAGGAGGAGCGCGCCGAGCACGAACGTGATGCCGCCCGCGACCGTGAGCGCGCCGTGGCTCGGGACGAACGCCTCCGCGACGAAGAACGCCGCGGAGAGAAGCAGCATCAGGACGCCGGCGACCGAGACCGGCAGGACCTGCAGCCCGTACAGGCCGACGATCAGCGAGATCGCTCCGACCGTGCCCGGGAGGATCAAGCCTGGGTTCCAGAGCTCCACGACGATCCCGAGCAGGCCGATCGAGAGCATCAGCGCGATCACGTTCGGGTCGATGAGGAGGTCGAGCGCGCGCTTCCAGAACGGCATCTCGACGCGCTCCACCTGCGCGTCGGCGGTGTGCAGCACGAGCCCTTTCGGCACCGTCGTCCGCCCGTCGATCTTCTCGAGGAGCGCCGGGACGCTCGGCGCCATGAGGTCGACGATCCCGAGGTCGAGGGCCTCACGCGCCCCGTAGTTCGCGGCGTCGCGCACCATCGCCTCGGACTTCGCCTCGTTCCGGCCGTGCTCACGGGCGAGCTCGCCGATGTACGCCGCCGCGTCGTTGATCACCTTCTTCCGCAGGTCCGACCCGAAGTTGTCGCCGGTCGCCGTGATCGGGGTCGACGAGCCGATGTTCGTCTGCGGCGCCATCGCGAGGATGTCGGCGGCCTGCCCGATCACGGCGCCGGCGGAGTCGGCGCTTGAGCCGGCCGGCGCGACGTAGACGACGACAGGCACCTTCACCGCGAGCATCTCCTTGACGATCGCGCGCATCGACGACCCGAGCCCGCCGGGCGTGTCCATCTCGATCACGACCGCGGCGTAGCCCTCCTTCGCGCCGCGGCGCATCTCGTCGACGAGGTAGTCCTGCGTGACCGGGTTGACGTCGTTCTCGAACTCGACGACGAGCACCTTCGGCCCCGCGGAAGCTCCCGTGGCGGCCCCGCCGAGCACGAGTGCGGCTGCGACCCCTGCGAGGAAGGTGCCGAGCGCTCGCGCGAGGCCCGCGTTCACGACAGTTCGAATGTACCAGCGTCGTGGTCCCGTACCGCCGTCCGCCACGGGGTAAGCATTCCGTGAGGGAAGGGGCGCGGGGGTTGCCGGAGAAGGCGCGCTGCGTCACCCTGGTTTCCCCTGCATGCTCCGGCGATTCGCCCTTCCTCTCCTTCTTGCGCTCGCGTGGCCCGCGCACGCCGCGGCGGGTCTCGCCTCCCTCCAGGTGCACGACCTTCCGCTCCACGGCGAGCGCACGCTCAGCGCAAGCGGCCACATGGCGTCCTTCCAGCTCGTCGGCATCCACTGGCGCGGTGCCGGGACGCTCGACTTCCGCACACAGGGAGCCGGCGGCCGTTGGTCGGCCTGGCAGCCGGTCGTCGAGGACGCCTGCGACGCTCCGGACGAGGGCGGCGCGGAGGCTCTCGCGACGCGCGGATGGCGGCTCGGCGCCCCGGTCTGGGTCGGGAAGGCGGGCCGCGTCGAGGTGCGCGTCCACGGGCGGGTGACACGTGCGCGGGCGCTGACGGTCCGCAGCCCCGTCTCGAAGGTGCCGCTCCGTGTCACGGCGTCCGCCGGCTCGCCGGCGATCGTGCCCCGCAGCGGCTGGCAGGCGGACGAGTCGATCCGACGCGCGGCGCCGATCTACGCCGACGACCTTCGGATGGCCTTCGTCCACCATACGGCCGGCACGAACGACTACACGAAGCTTCAGGCGCCGGCGGTCGTGCGGGGCATCGAGGTGTACCACGTGAAGGGGAACGGCTGGAACGACATCGGCTACAACGCGCTCGTCGACCGCTTCGGCACCGTCTACGAGGGCAGGTACGGCGGGATCGACCGCAACGTCGTCGGCGCGCACGCGAAGGGGTTCAACACCGGGTCGTTCGGGATCGCGGTGATGGGCAACTACCAGGCGGTCGATCCGCCCCAGGCCGCCGTCGACGCGCTCGTGCGGACGCTCGCCTGGCGCCTCGACCTCGCCCACGTCGACCCGCTCTCGACCGTGAACGCGATCTCGTCCGGCAACGAGCGCTTCAACGAGGGGATCCCCGTGCTCCTCCGTGCGATCTCGGGTCACCGCGACACCGGCCTGACGGAGTGCCCGGGCCAGCGGCTCTACGCCATGCTTCCCTCGATCGCGAAGCGCGTGGCGGCGCTCGGGCTGCCGAAGCTCTACGCGCCGCTCGCCGCTCCCGACGAGGGCGGCGGGATCCGCTTCACGGCACGCCTGTCGTCGTCGCTCGCGTGGCGCGTGATCGTGACGGACGCGGCGGGCGCGACGCTCGGCACGGGCGGCGGCACCGGGGCCGACGTCGACTGGACGTGGCGGCGGCCGGGGCCGATCCCGCCCGGGGTGGCCTGGCGGATCGAGGCACCCGGCGCGACGCCTGCCGTGGGGACGCTCGCCGCGCAGTCCACGACTGCGCTCCAGATCGCCTCCGCGACTGCGGGGCCGCTCACGCTCTCGCCGAACGGCGACGGCCAGGGCGACACGGCCGAGGTCGGCTTCACGCTGAGCGCCGACGCGAACGTCGGCGCCGACGTCCTGGACACGTCGGGCGCGATCGTCGCGCAGGCGGCGCCGCTGCGCTGGCGGCGCGCGGGCGAACGGACGGTCACGGTCGGCGGCGCGGGGCTCGCGGACGGCGCGTACACCCTTCGGCTGACGGCGAAGGCGACGGGCGGCACGACCGCCACGACCGACGTCCCGCTCGTCGTCACGAGGACGCTCGGGCGGGTCACGCTCGACGCGAGCTCCTTCACGCCGAACCGCGACGGCAGCCGAGACACGTTGACGATCACGATCCCGCTCGCGGCGCCGGCCACTCTCACCGTGCGCATCCTCCGCGAGGGCAAGTGGATCGCGACCCCGCTCACGGGCTCGTTCGACGCGGGGACTCAGGTCGCCCGCTGGGACGGGACGAAGCGCATCGGCCGTGCCCGCGACGGGGACTACGTCGTCTCGGTCGAGACGGTCGACCCGTTCGGCACCGCTCGCGCCGAGCTTCCCGTGGTGCTCGATCGCACGGCGCCGTCCGTCCGCGTGGTCTCCGCATCACCCGCGGTCCTGCGCGTCTCCGAACCCGCGGCGCTCGCCGTACGCGTGAACGGTGCGCTCCGCCGCATCTCGCTGGCCGCGGCGGGCGACGTTCGGCTTCGAGGTGTCGCGACGCTCAGAACGCTCGTGGTGGTGGCGCGCGACGCCGCCGGCAACCGTGCCGTCCTGCGCCGCCGCTGAGGGCCACCCGCCCGAGTACACTCGCCCCCGTGCCCCCGACCCCGCCCTTCGGGCGGGATGCGATTGCGTCGATCCTCCCGCATCGTGACCCGTTCCTGCTGCTCGACGAGGTAACCGAGCTCGAGCCCGGCACACGCGTCGCGGCGTCGTACCGCGTCCCCGAGGACGGCTGGTGGTTCGCCGGCCACTTTCCCGAGCGCCCGGTGATGCCCGGAGTGCTGATCGTCGAGGCGATGGCGCAGACCGGCGCGGTCGCGGTGCTCGCGGAGGAGGAGAACCGCGGCCGCATCGCGTTCTTCGCCGGGATCGACGACTGCCGCTTCAAGCGGATCGTCTCGCCCGGCGACACGCTGACGCTGACGTGCGAGATCGATCAGGTTCGAGGCCCGATCGGACGCGGAAAGGCGACCGCCCACGTGGGGACCGAGCTCGCCGCGCGCGGGACACTCACCTTTGCAGTGGAGCGGTAGCCGATGATCGGTTCCGCCAACGGGGCGCGGATCGGCATCACGGGGCTCGGGGTGCACGTGCCCGACCGCGTCGTCACGAACGACGACCTGGCGCAGTACGTCGACACGACCGACGAGTGGATCCAGGAGCGGACCGGCATCCGCGAGCGGCGGATGGCGAGCGACGGCGAGGCGCTCACGGACATCGCGCTCCCTGCCGCACGGGACGCGCTCGCCGACGCGGGCGTCGGCGCGTCGGAGATCGACCTCCTGATCTGCGCGACCGTGACCCCGGACATGATGTTCCCGACGTCGTCGGCGCTGATGGCCGACGCGCTCGATGCCCCCGCAGCTGCGGCGTACGACCTCCTCGCGGGCTGCACGGGTTTCATGTACGCGCTCGCGCAGGCCTACGGGATGCTCGCCTCGGGCCTCTCCCGCCGCGCGCTCGTGGTCGGGGGCGACGTGCTCTCGAGCATCCTCGACTGGCACGACCGCTCCACGCTCGTGCTCTTCGGCGACGGCGCGGGCGCCGTCGTGATGGAACCGGTCGCCAAAGGGGGCTTCCTCGGCTTCGAGCTCGGCGCCGACGGCGGCGGGGGGGTGCACCTGCAGCTCCCCGGCAGCGGCTCCCGGGTGTTCGACCACCCGGAGGCCCTGTTGAAGATGAACGGGCGCGAGGTCTACAAGTTCGCGACGCGGGTCATGGTCTCGTCGGCGACCGCGGTGCTGAACGAGTGTGGCAAGTCGATCGACGAGGTCGACGTCTACGTGCCGCACCAGGCAAACAAGCGGATTATCGATCACGCTGTCGGTAAGCTCGGCGTCCCCCATGAGCGAACGGTCGTGAACGTGGACAGGTACGGCAACACGTCGTCGGGCTCGATCCCGCTGGCGCTGGCTGACGCACGCGCGGACGGCCGACTGCGCGACGGCTCGCTCGTCCTGATGACCGGGATGGGCGCCGGCCTCACGTGGGGCTCGGCGCTCCTCGAGTGGAGCGCCGCGAACGGCAAGGCGGCATAGGACGTAGGGACGGCATGGAGAACGGTACGGCGATGACGACGGCGCGGTGCAGCCAAGGAGGACGGCCATGAAGGTTGCGTTCTGCTTCCCCGGACAGGGCTCGCTCGAGGCCGGGATGGGACGGGAGATCGCCGAGGCGGTGCCCGAGGCGATGGACGTGTACCGCGTCGGCTCCGAGGTGACGGGCATGGACCTCGCGCACCTCTGCTTCGAGTCGCCTCTCGAGGAGCTCGTCGAGACGGAGGTGCAGCAGCCGACCCTCGTCGCGACGAGCCTCGCGATCCTCGCCGCCGTCCGCAAGGAAGGGCTCGCGCCGGACGTCGTCGTGGGCCACTCGGTCGGCGAGTTTGCGGCGCTCGCCTCCGTCGGCGCGATGGGCACCGGCGAGGCGATCGGGCTCGTTCGCGAGCGCGGGCTTGCGATGGCGGAGGCGGCGAAGCAGCGCCCGGGCGCGATGGCGGCGATCCTCGGGCTCGAGGACCACTACGTCGAGACGCTCTGCCGGAAGATCCTCGGGGTCTGGCCGGCGAACTACAACTGCCCGGGGCAGATCGTCGTCTCGGGGGAGAACGAGGCGGTCGAGGAGTGCTGTGCCGAGGCCGAGAGCCTCGGCGCACGACGAGCGATCAGGCTCAAGGTCTCCGGCGCGTTTCACAGCCCCCTCGTCGCACGCGCCGCCGATCGGCTCAAGCCGGCGATCGACAAGGTCCGCTTCGCCGACCCCGTTGCGCCGTTCATGTCGACGGTCACCGCGAAGATCGAGCCCGCGCAGCGTCTCGGGTCGCTCCTGGTCGACCAGCTGACCGCCCCCGTGCGGTTCACGCAGGCGGCGCACGAGCTCGTGCGCGACGGCGTGACGACCTTCGTCGAGATCGGGCCCGGCAACGTGCTCTCCGGCCTCGTCAAGCGCATCGACCGCGGCGTGCGGACGATCTCCGTCAACGACCTGGCAAGCCTCGAGAAGGCGAAGGAAGCGCTCGCGTCCCGATGAGCGCGGGCAGCTTCGCCTCGCTCGACGGGAAGGTCGCGCTCGTCACCGGCGGGTCGCGGGGGATCGGGAAGGCGATCGCGCTCGAGCTCGGCCGCGCGGGCGCGAACGTCGTGCTCTCGTACCGCACCGGCCGTGACGAGGCCCAGGCGGTCGCGACCGAGATCGGCGGCCGGGCCGTCGAGGCGGACGTGTCCGACGCCGCGTCCGCGAAGGCCCTCGTCGACGAGGCGGGCGACCTCGACATCCTCGTCAACAACGCCGGTGTGACCCGCGACGGCGTGCTCGCGCGCATGAGCGACGACGACTGGCGCGCGGTGATCGAGACGAACCTCTCTTCCGTCTTCTACACGTGCCGCGCGGCGTCGCGGCCGATGATGAAGCGGCGCGGCGGGGCGATCGTGAACATCTCCTCGATCGTCGGCGTGCACGGCAACTTCGGGCAGACGAACTACGCCGCGTCGAAGGCCGGGATCATCGGCTTCACGAAGTCGCTCGCTCGCGAGCTCGGGAGCCGCAACGTGCGCGCGAACGTCGTCGTCCCCGGCTACGTGCGGTCGCGCCTGACCGACGCCATCCCCGAGGACGCGACCAGGGCGATGCTCGAGGCGACCCCGCTCGGACGGCTGGGCGACCCCGAGGACGTGGCGGGCGCCGTCCGCTTCCTCTGCGCCGACGAGGCCCGGTTCGTGACCGGCGCCGTGCTCCTCGTCGACGGCGGGCTCGGGATGTAGCGTGGCCGGCATGGGCGAGAACGGATCCGGGCCGAACGGCCGCCGGCGCGTCGTCGTGACGGGGCTCGGCATGGTCAGCCCGCTGGGGACGACCGTCGAGGACTCGTGGGCGGCACTGATCGCCGGCGAGTCTGGCGCGGGGCCGATCACCCAGTTCGACACGACCGGCTTCCCGGTCGACTTCGCGTGCGAGATCAAGGACCTCGAGGTCACCGACTACGTCGACTACAAGGCGTCGCGCCGCATGGACCGGTTCACGCACCTCGCCCTCGCGGCTGCGCGCCAGGCCGAGACCGACTCGGGCATCGACATCGCGAGCGAGCCGGACCGCATCGGCGCCGCCGTCGCGACGGGGATCGGCGGGCTCAAGTCCTTCGAGTCGTGCATCCAGGTACTCGACGACCGGGGCCCCGACCGCGTCAACCCGTTCTCGATCGTCCAGATCATCCCGAACCTCGCCGCCGGCTGGGTCTCGATGGAGCTCGGCACGAAGGGCCCGCTTCTCTCCGAGTGCACCGCCTGCGCCGCCTCGAACATGGCGATCGGCGACGGGCTCGACGCGATCCGGCTCGGACGCGCGGACGTGATGATCTGCGGCGGCACCGAGGCGCCCGTGTCGCGCGTCGGGATCGCCGGCTTCGGCGCGATGCGCGCGATCTCCCGCCGCAACGACGATCCGAAGGCCGCCTCGCGGCCCTTCGACGCCGAGCGCGACGGCTTCGTGATGGGCGAGGCCGGCGCGATGATCGTCCTCGAGGACCTCGAGCACGCCCGCGCCCGTGGGGCGAAGATCTACGCGGAGCTGCTCGGGTATGGCCTCTCATCCGACGCGACGCACGTCTCCGACCCGGACCCGACCGGCCAGAGCCCCGCCCGCGCGCTCGAGATGGCCTTTGCCGATGCCGGGATCTCGCCCGGCGACGTCGGCTACATCAACGCCCACGGCACCTCGACGCCGGTGGGCGACAGCGCCGAGACGCGGGTGATCAAGCTCGCCCTGGGCGAGGAGAAGGCACACCGGACGCCCATCTCGTCGACGAAGGGCGCGACGGGGCACTGCCTCGGCGCGGCGGGCGCGGTCGAGGCGTCGTTCACCATCCTCGCGCTCGAGCGCGGGGTGCTGCCGCCGACGATCAACCAGGAAGTCGCCGACCCCGAGTGCGACCTCGACTACATCCCGAACGAGGCGCGTGAGGAGCAGGCCGAGATCGGCGTCTCGAACTCGTTCGGCTTCGGCGGGCACAACGCCGTCGTCGTCTTTCGCCGCTGGCACGACTGACCAAGGGAACCGAATGGTTCCCCGGCACGGTGCGGCTCTCCCCACCGGGGCCGAGGGTGGGCCGTATGCGGGCGTCGCTTCCTCGCGGGCACATTGACCACATGAGGAACGGCGCATCGCCCACGAACCATGCGGCGGTGACGCTGGACGGCGTGTCGAGGACCTTCGGGAAGGGTGAGCGCGCCGTCCGCGCGTTGGACGACGTGTCGCTCGTCTTCGAGCAGGGCTCGTTCACCGCGATCATGGGCCCGTCCGGATCCGGAAAGACGACGCTGCTGCAGATCGCCGCAGGCCTCGATCGGCCGGACCGCGGATCCGTGCTGCTCGAGCAGACCGAGCTCGGCAGGCTGGGCGAGCGCCGGCTCGCCCGCGTGCGGCGCCGTGAGATCGGGTTCGTGTTCCAGGCGTTCAACCTGCTGCCGTCGCTCACTGCGGCGCAGAACGTCGTGCTCCCGCTTCGCCTCGCGGGCCGGCGCCCGCGCCGGCGCGTGGCGGGCGACGCGCTCGAGCGGGTGGGCCTGCGGGAGCGTGCGGGTCACCGCCCGGCGGAGCTCTCGGGCGGGCAGCAGCAACGGGTGGCGATCGCCCGAGCGCTCGTGACCGAGCCGACGGTGATCTTCGCCGACGAGCCGACCGGTGCGCTCGACAGGCGCAGCACGCGGGAGGTGCTCGCCTTGCTCCGCGAAGCGACCGACCACGACGGCCGGACAGTGGTGATGGTCACCCATGACCCCGTCGCGGCCTCGGTGGCCGACCGAGTCGTGTTCCTCGCCGACGGACACGTCGTGGACGAGGTCACGGGGGCGCGTCCGGAGATCGTCGCGGCGCGCATGGCCGAGCTGGAGTAGCGATGCGCGGACTCCGCTCGTCTCCTTCCCGGATGCGGTTCGGCTCGGCGCTGGGCGTGTTCGTGATGGTCGCCACGGCCGCGACGATCGTCGCCGTTGCGGGGCAGATCATGGCCACGGCGCTCGGCGCGCCCGGTGCCGGCCGCTTCGCGGCAGCAGATGTTGTCGTGCGCGCGAACCCGACGGTGCGTTTCGGGCACGGCGACGACCCCGACACCCTCGAGGTGCGCCGCCCGGCGCTGCTTCCGACGGCGGCGCGAGGACGCGTCGCCGCGTTGCCCGGCGTCCGGTCCGCCGTCGGCGATGTCGCCTTTCCGCTGACGGTCGTCGGCCGTGACGAGGCGCCCCTGCCGACGGAGGGCGGCACGCCGGCGCACGGCCACGGCTGGCCGAGCGCGGATCTGACGCCGTACCGTCTGCTGCGCGGCCGGGCACCGGCTCTCCCGGGGGAGGTCGTGCTCGACGCGGGGCTCGCGCGGTCGGGTGGGTTTCCGCTCGGCGGTCTCGTGCGCGTCGTCACGCCGGTCGGGCCCGAGGCGTTCCGGCTCTCGGGTGTGGTGTCGGCAGCGCGCTCGCAGCAGGAGCGGCAGTCGTCCGTCTTCTTCACGCAGGCGCGGGCGCAGCAGCTCTCCGGCCTCGGCGCCGGCTTCGACGCGATCGCCGTCCGTTCCGGTCCGGGGGTCGACCAGGGACGGCTCCGCGACCGCATCCACTCGGTCGTCGGGAACAGCGTTCAGGTGCTCGAGCACCGGCACGCGTCGGCCGCCGACGCCGGCGATCCCCGTGCGTTCGACCGCGTGCAACTCGTCGCCGTCGTCGCCTCGGGCGGAGGACTGACGGTCCTGATCACGGTCTTCGTCGTGGCCGGAACGATCGCGTTCGCGGTCGCCCGCCGTCGCCGCGAGCTCGCGCTGCTTCGTGCGGTCGGCGCGACGCCCGGGCAGGCGCGCCGGCTGCTCCTGCGACAGATCGGGCTGATCGGACTGCTCGCCGGTGCGGTCGGCTGCGCGGTGGCGCGCCTGCTGTTCGTGCCGGCGGCGAACGCGCTCGCGTCGGTCGGGCTGGCGCCGGACGGCTTCACGCTCGCGCCGAACTGGATCCCCTACGCCGTCGCGGTCGCGGCGGGCGTCGTCGTGTCGCTCCTGGCGACGGTGATCGCGGCGCGTCGGGCGCTCGCGGTGAGGCCGGGCGAGGCAATGGTCGAGTCGGATCAGCCGCCACGGCGCCTGTCGGCCGTGCGCGTCCTGGCGGGCCTGGTCGCGCTGGGCGGAGGAACGACGCTCGTCGTCGTGCTCTCCTCCTCCGCGCTCTCGTACGCGACGCTGTCGGCCTTCCTGTTCATGACGGGGGTTGCTCTCCTGGGGCCGCTCGTGCTCGGCTGGCCCTCCGCCCTCGCGGGGCGGCTGCTGCTTCGCGGCGGCGGCACGGGGTTCCTCGCAGGGTCGGCGCTCGTCACGGGACGATTTCGAACCGGCGCCGTCGGTGCGGCGATCGCGCTCGTCGTGGCTCTCGCCGGAACGCAGGTGCTCGAGCTGGCCACTGCGCAGCGGGCGGTGGAGCGCGCGGCCGCAGACCGGGTACTGGCCGACCGCGTCCTGGTCGCGCGCACCGGCGGCGGGTTGCCCTCCTCGGTGGCAGAAACGGTGGCAAACCTGCCGGATGCGGCGGCTGCAGGCGTCGTGTCGACGGACGTCTTCCTGCTCGATCACGGCCTCACGCGGCACGGCTCGAGCTGGGATGCCGCCGGGGTCGACGCGACGCCCGGGACGCTCGACCTCGACGTCCGGGCCGGCTCGCTGGCGGCCGTGACCGGTGACGGCGTCGCCGTGAGCGACACCGTCGCCCGTGCGGGAGATCTCGCCGTGGGCAGTACCTTGGACGCGCGACTGGCCGACGCGACCCCGGCGCGACTGCGGGTCGTCGCCGTCTACACCCGTGCGAACGGGCTCGGCGACGTCGTCCTCCCGCACGCACTCGCGCTCGCACACGCGGCAGAGCCGCTCGACAGCGCCGTCTTCGTCGCCGGCGGCGGCGCGAGGCTCGACCGCGAGCTTGCCGGGGTTGCTCGGGCAACGCCGACCGTCGGTGTCCTCTCGCGCTCCGGCTATCTCCGCGAGGTGAAGGCGGAGGAGCGGGACAACGCGCGTGCGCAGTGGGTGATCGTCGCTCTGATGATCGGCGTGGCGATCATGGCCGCTCTCAACACCGGCGCCATGGCCGCAGCCGAGAGGCGCGGTGAGCTCGTGCTCGCGCGCCTCACGGGGGCAAGTCGGATCCAGGTGGCGGGCGCGCTGACCCTGGAGGCGCTGGTCACGGCCCTCGTGGGCATCGCGGTCGGGGTTGCCGTCGCCCTCGGGTCTCTGCTGCACGCGCCCGACGATCCCGAAGGCGGACCGCTCGCCGTCGCATGGCCCTCGTTCGGGCTCGTGCTCGCCGGCGCGCTCGCCCTCGGCCTCGTCGGGATGCTCGTCCCGGCGGCACTCGTCGGTCGCGCGCCCATCACCGCGCACGCGGGTCTCCGCGACTCGTAGCCCGTGCTGCTGCTTTCAGGGGAGCCGCAGCTCCAGGAGGAGCGTGTCGCGCCACACGCCGTCGAGTCGCCCGATGCGCTCCCGACGCCCGACGACGCGGTACCCCGCCGCCTCGTGCAGTCGCAGGCTCGCCTCGTTCGCGTCGATGATCGACGTCTGGATCGTCCAGATGCCGTGCTGCGGCGCCTCTGCGGCGAGTGCGTCGAGCAGCGCCCTGCCGATGCCGCTCCGCCGCGCGCTTCCGTCGACGTAGACAGAGTGCTCCACGACACCGCTGTACGCCGGCCGGCGTGAGACGGGCGACACGGCGACCCAGCCGACGACGACGCCGTCCCGCTCCGCCACGAGACGCGGCGACGGCAGATGAGCCGAGTCCCATGCCTCCCACGACGGGACCCGGGTCTCGAACGTCGCGAGCCCGCTCGTGAGGCCCTCGGTGTAGATCCGCGCGACGTCGGGCCAGTCGGACGGCTCGAGCGGGCGGACGACCATCCGGCCAGAGTACGGGCGGCCGCACCACGCCGCCCGCCCCTGCGTCCTACCGTGCGCCGCGTGATCGTGACGCGGCCGACATTCGAACGCCTTTCCGAGGCGCTTGCGCTGCTCCAGGCCTCCGACGCCGCCGTCTGGGGCGCGTCCGACTGGACGGAGAGCGACCTCCGCGAGGACTGGGGCCGCATCGATCTCGAGCGGGACGCCTGGCTCGTCGAGCTCGACGACCGGCTGGCGGGCGTGGCGCAGCTGCTCGACCGCAGGGGCGGACGGATCATCGGCGACGCGTACGTCCACCCCGAGCTGACCGGCCGCGGGGTCGGCGCTCGGTTGCTCGGTCTGCTCGAGTCGCGCTCGTGCGAGCTCGAGGACGAGTGGCCCGACGACGGGCGCGTCGTGCTGCAGGCGGCGCATCTCGTCGGCGACGAGCGTGCGCCCGGCCTGTTCCGGGGCCGTGGCTTCTCGCACGCTCGGAGCTTCCTCCGGATGGTCATCGAGGTCGAGCCCGAGCCTCCGGCGCCCGAATGGCCGGACGACGTCGAGCTGCGCCCGCTCGACCTCGACCGCCATGGGCCGGCGCTCCATGCCGCGCAAGAGGAGGCGTTCGCGCACGAGTGGGGACACGTGGCGCAGACCTACGAGGCCTGGCGCGAGCGCGCATTCGGCGTGCCGCGGATCGAGCCGTCCCTCGTGCCCGTCGTCTGGCATGGGGACGAGATCGCCGCGTTCTCGCTCAACTACGCGAAGCGAAACGGCGACTGGGGCTGGATCGGGATGCTCGGCGTCCGGGAAGGCTGGCGGCGTCGCGGACTGGGCCTCGCGCTGCTGCGCGAGTCGTTCCGACGCTTCCGCTCGACCGGCGAGACGACCGTCGCGCTCGGCGTCGACGTGGAGAACCCGACGGGCGCGACCCGCCTCTACGAGCGGGCGGGGATGCGCGTCCTCTGGCAGGCGGACGTGTGGGAGAAGGAGCTGCGCGCCGCCGCGCCGGAGCGCACCACGCGGTCCGCGACAATCGCGGGGTGAGCGCCCTCCGAGCCCGCTGCCCGAGCTGTCGCACGCTGACGGCCGTCGCGCTCGACGACGGCTACGAGTGCCATGCCTGCGGCGCGACCTACGCTGCCGGACTCGTGCGGGTGCCGCGCGCGTGGGGCGACGGGGGCGAGGCGATGGCCGGTGCGGCTTCGCTCGGCCTCCCGTATCCGGAGGCGCTCGTCGTCGACGCGCCGACGCTCGACGGGCAATCGGCCGCTCTCGCGACGGGCCTTCCCGTGCGCCCGCTCGTCGTCGGCGGATGCTGCTGCGCGCACGTCGGAGCGATCCGCGGCCTCGCGGGGCGTCACGAACGGCTCGCGGTCGTCTGGCTCGACGCACACGGCGACCTCAACACCCCCGAGACATCGCCCAGCGGCAATCTCTGGGGCATGCCGCTGCGGATGGCGATCGACGAGGGGAGCGTCCGCGCTGCCGACGTCGCCCTCGTCGGCGCACGCGATCTCGATCCGCCCGAGGCGGACTACGTCACCGAGCAGGGGATCGACCACGACCTCGCCCGGGCGCTGGACGGCGCCGACGCCGCGTACGTCGCGCTCGACGTCGACGTGCTCGAGCCCGGCTCCGTGCCCTGTTTCATGCCCGTCCAGGGCGGGCCGTCCCCGGACGAGGTCGAGGCCGTCATCCTCGACGTGGCCTCCCGCGGCCGCGTCGCAGGCCTGGGAATCACCGGGCTGGGAGGGGGCGCGGAGCCCGGCCACGTGATGCGATTCGTCGCGGCTGCCGGTCTTTGAGCAGACAGGTTCTAAGATGCCGTGGATGTCGTCCGGCCAGATCGACGTCTCGATCGAGCACAAGCATGCGGACCCGGAGCGCCGAGACGGCGCCGGGCACCCGAACACGTGCCCGTCGTGCGGCTCGCACTATCGCGACGACGAGCTCGCCGAGCACCTGCGTGTCTGCCCGCAGTGCGGCCACCACTTCCCGGTGCGCGCCCGCGACCGCGTCGGCCAGCTGGCCGATCCCGGCACGTTCGAGGAGGAGGACGGCGATCTCCGCTCCGCGGACCCGCTCGACTTCTTCGACCTGAAGCCCTACACCGAGCGCCTCGCGGAGGCGGAGCTCGGCACGGGGCTCGGCGACGCGATCCTCACGGGCCGGGCCGCGATCGACGGTCACCCGTGCCGGCTGGCGGCGATGGACTTCTCGTTCATGGGCGGCTCGATGGGGAGCGTCGTCGGCGAGCGCTTCGCGCGTGCGTGCGAGCGTGCCGCCGAGGATCACGGCATCGTGGTCTCGGTCTCTGCTTCCGGCGGCGCCCGCATGCAGGAGGGGATCCTCGCGCTGATGCAGCTGCCGAAGACGGTCGCGGCAGTGGAGGAGCTCCACGAAGCAGGCGGCGCGCTCTTCTCCGTGCTCGCCCACCCCACGACGGGCGGCGTGACCGCGAGCTTCGCGAGCCTCGGCGACGTGATCGTCGCGGAGCCGGGCGCCCTGACGTCGTTCGCCGGCCCGCGTGTCGTCGCGCAGACGACACGCGAGAAGCTCCCGGACGATTTCGGGCTCGCCGAGTCGAACCTCCGCTTCGGCCACGTCGACGCCGTCGTCGAGCGCGCCGAGCTCCGGCCGACGCTGGCACGGCTCTTCCGGCTCTTCGGGGCGCGCGCGTGACGCAGGAAGCCGAGCTCGGGCTGCGCGACCGGCTCGCCCAGCTCTCGGGGGTCAAGCTCCTGCGCGGGACGAAGCTGTCGGCGGAGCTCGAGCGCCTCCAACGGCAGCTGGAGCGCCTGCGCGAGGACACGACCGACGAGGAGATCTGGCGCTCGGTCGAGCTGGCGCGGCACGACAAGCGTCCCTACACCCTCGACTACGTCGAGCGGATGCTCGACGACTGGTTCGAGCTCCACGGCGACCGCGGCCGTATGGACGACGGCGCGATCGTCGCCGGGCTCGGCTCGCTCGAGGGCCGCACGGTGGCGCTCGTCGGCCACCAGAAGGGACGCGACATCAAGGAACGAGCCGCACGCAACTTCGGGATGGCATACCCCGAGGGCTACCGCAAGGCGATGCGCACGATGCAGCTGGCCGAGCGCCACGGCTTCCCCCTGATCACGCTCGTCGACACTCCCGGCGCGTACCCGGGGATCCTCGCCGAGCAGCACGGCCAGGGCGGCGCGATTGCGCGGTCGCAGTCGCTCATGCTGCGGCTCGGGATCCCCACCGTGTCGGTCGTGATCGGCGAGGGCGGGTCGGGCGGCGCGATCGCGATCGCGGTTGCCGACCGGGTTCTCATGCAGGAGAACGCGATCTACTCCGTGATCTCCCCCGAGGGCTGCGCCTCGATCCTGTGGCGCGACGCGTCGCAGGCCCCGAAGGCGGCCTCGGCGTTCAAGCCCGACGCCGCCCACTGCCTCGAGCTCCGCGTGATCGACGGGATCGTTCCCGAGCCCGAGGGCGGCGCGCAGCTCGACCATGACGAGGCTGCCGCGCTTCTCCGCGAGGCGCTCGTCGCCCATCTCGACGAGCTCGCCGAGGTGTCGCCGGACGAGCTGCGACGGAGCCGACGCGCGAAGTTCCGCTCCATGGGCGTGCTGGCCCAGGTCTAGCCGGAACGCGGCTCTCCACACTTTCCACAGGCTTATCCCCGGCCCGGTCGAGCGCAGTTTGCAGGGATTTCGCCTGATTGGCGCAGATCGTGTTAAGGGGCGGTGAGGACAGAGCGGTTCGCGGGTGGCCCGGAACGGCGATCATGGCCACGTGTCGGCGCTCGACGACTACCGCCGCAAGCGACACCCGTCACGAACGCCGGAGCCGTTCGGCGGCCGGAAGCGGGGCGCGGACCCGCTCTTCGTCATCCAGCGCCACGACGCGCGGCGGCTGCACTACGACCTGCGGCTCGAACGCAACGGCGCGCTCGCGAGCTGGGCCGTGCCGAAGGGCCTGCCCATGCGGTCGGGCGAGCGGCACCTCGCCGTCCACGTCGAGGACCATCCGCTCGACTACGCGGCGTTCGAGGGCGAGATCCCGAAGGGCCAGTACGGCGCCGGCACGGTCGAGATCTGGGACAGGGGGACGTACGAGCTGCTCGAGGAGAAGCGGAACGGCGGGCTGACGTTCAGGCTGGCCGGTGAGCGGGCGCATGGCGTCTGGACGCTCGTGCCGGCGCACCTCGACGGGAAGGAGCAGAACTGGCTCCTGCTGCGCAAGGACGCGGAGTCGGGCGACGGCGAGGCGCTCAGGCCGCAGCTGGCGTCGCTCACCGAGCGGCTGCCCACGGGGCCGGAGTGGCTGTTCGAGCCGAAGTGGGACGGTTACCGCACGATCGTCGCGCTCGACGGCGGCGAGGCGAAGCTCACGAGCCGGAACGGGAAGGACCTGACCGAGCGATTCCGTGAAGTCGCGCGGAACGTGGCGAAGGCGGTGCGGACGCCCTCGGCGGTGCTCGACGGGGAGGTCTGCGCGCTCGACGAGGACGGGACGGCGCGGTTCGAGGCCCTCCAGAGCGGCTCGGGGCCGCTCGTGCTCATGGCGTTCGACCTGCTCGAGCTCGACGGCGAGCCGGTCTACGAGCGTCCGCTGCGCGAGCGGCGCGAGCTCCTGGAAGGGGTGCTCGACCCGGCGGTGCGAGGCGTCCGACTCTCGCCCGCGTTCGACGACGGTGATGCGTTGCTCGAGGCCGCCCGTGCGCAGGGGCTCGAAGGGGTGCTCGCGAAGCGCGCCGACATGCCGTACCGGCCGGGCCGTCGGACGCCGGAATGGCGCAAGCTCAAGCTCCGCTCGCAGGAGGACTTTCCCATCGTCGGCTACACGCGGGGCGAGGGTCGCCGCGCGAAGCTCGGGGCACTCGTCCTCGCCCGACGCGAGCCCGACGGCCTGTACTGGGCGGGCAACGTCGGCTCGGGGATCGGCGACGGCGAGGTGGAGCGCCTCCGCGCGCTCCTCGCCCCGCTCGAGCGGGCGGCGTCGCCGCTCGCGCACGTGCCCAAGATGCCGCGCGTGAAGGCGAGGGACGTGACGTGGGTCGAGCCAGCCCTCGCAGCGGAGGTGACCTACGCGGAGAAGACACGCGAGGGCCGTCTCCGCGCGCCGGTCTACCTCGGCGTCCGCGACGATGTGCCCGTGGAGCGGCCGCCGATCGAGCCGGAGATGCGCCGTGGCCGGCGCGTGCTGAAGCTGTCGAACCTCGAGAAGCCGTTCTGGCCCGACGAGGGGATCACGAAAGGCGACCTGCTCGCGTACTACCGCGACGTCGCGGAGGTCCTCGTCCCGCATCTCCGGAAGCGCCCCTTCACGATGAAGCGCTATCCCGACGGCTGGCAGGGCAAGAGCTTCTTCCAGAAGCAGGCCCCGACGCACATGCCGGACTGGATCGACCGCGCGCCGTTCCCCGCCTCGACGCGGGAGGGCGAGAAGAAGGTGATCGACTACGCATTGATCGACGACGCGCTCGCGCTGCTGTGGGCCGTGAACATGGGGTGCATCGACATGCACGCATGGGCCTCGCGCGCGGACCGGCCCGACAAGCCCGACTGGGTCATGTTCGACCTCGACCCGTCGGAGGGATCGGGCTTCGAGGAGGTGATCGAGGTCGCTCGCCTCGTCCGACAGGCGCTCGAGGTGCTCGAGCTCGAGTCGGTGCCGAAGACGAGCGGCTCGCGCGGCATCCACGTCCTCGTGCCGATCTCGCGGCGCCATGACTTCGCGGAGGTCCGCGAGTTCGCGGGCATCGTCGCCGGCGCGCTCGCCCGCGCGCACCCCGGCCTCGTCACGACCGAGTGGACGAAGTCGAAGCGGAAGGGCGTCCTCGTCGACGCGAACCAGAACGGCCCGGGGAAGACGACCGCGTCCGTCTACTCGGTGCGGCCGCGAGCGGGCGCGCCGGTCTCGGCCCCGCTCCGCTGGGACGAGGTGAAGGAGGGTCTCGACACCGCGGCGTTCACGATGGACGTCGTGCTCGAGCGTGTCGGTCGCGAGGGCGACCTGTTCGCCCGCGTGCTCGAGGGCGGCCAGTCGCTCGGCGCGGCGCTCCGTGCGCTCCGCTGAGAGTCCGGAGCGACGTCAGGACGCCGGCGCCTCTTGCCGCCGGCGCCACCAGAAACGGGGATCATCGGCCTCGCGCCGCCGGAGCGTCTCGAGCGAGGTCTTCCCGTAGCCCTCGATCGTCAGCTCCGTCTGGGCGACGAAGCCGACGCCGGTCAACGAGAAGGTGAGCGGGTGGATCTCCACGTTCCAGCCGCTCAACGGCCCGACCTCGGCGAGCCGTGCCTCCTCTCCCTCGCTGCGCACCTCGAACACGGCGACGCCGCCGTGTGGACGTCCGGTGAAGTGGTCGTGGTAGACGGGCACCCCACGGTCCGCGGCCTCGATGTACCCGTTCAGCAGATCGTTCGCGCGTCGTGCAGACGTGCCCTCGGGCGCGACGGCGTACACGAGGTAGCAGCGTGGATAGGCCACGTGGCTCCATGGTACGGCCGCTCGAGGATCAGGTCGTGGTGGACGACGGGGTCGCCGGCCGCGACGAACGCGAGCGCGAGCACCGCCGCGCGCATCTCTTCCCGAGGCCGCGCCCCTGGCTCGCTCGACCGCGGAGACGTCGATCACGGAGCACATGCTCCTCCAAACCAACCGACCTCCGGCGACGTAGTAGTCGGAAACGGAACCAGAGGGAGGGGCACCCACGCCGCAAGCGACTTCCGTCGAAGGAGACGGGAACCCGAGGGAGGCGCTCGTGATGTACGTCGCGGCCACCACGTTGCCGTTCGCCCGGACCCGCTTCGAGCACGGCGCCGAGCACTACGCGGACGCGTAGACGGCTGCGCCGGGACCGACCCGTCCGGTCCCGGCGCTTTTCTTCGTCCGTGAGCAGCCGCAGCCCGCAGGTCTCCGTGATCGGGAGCGGAAGCGGCCACGAGGCGGCGGCGGTCGAGGTCGGGCGCCTCCTGGCCGAGCGCGGCTGCGTCGTGCTCACCGGCGGGCTCGGCGAGGTGATGACCTGGGCGCTTCGCGGCGCGAAGGAGGCCGGCGGGACGACGATCGCGATCGTGCCGGGCGAGACGCACGCGGAGGCGAACGAGTGGGCCGACCATGTGGTCGTGACCGGCATCGGCCATGCGCGGAACCTCGCGGTCGCAGCCTCGGGCGATGCGGTGATCGCGGTCGGCGGGAGCTGGGGGACGCTTGCCGAGATCGGCTTCGCGATGCGTCTCGGCCGACCCGTGGTCATGCTCGACGGCGGCCATGTGGTCGAGGGAGTGCCGGTTGCCGCGACGGCGGCCGAGGCTGTCGAGCTCGCGCTCTCGGCGATCGTGCGCTAGTCCGTCATCCGCGCGAGCAGGGTCCTGGCCGCGGCCTTGTCGAGGAGCTCGTTCAGGTTCCCGCACTTCGGGCTCTGCACGCAGGACGGGCACCCGGCGCGGCACGGGCAGCGCTCGAGGAGCCGTGCGGTGTCGGTCGCCCACCGGTCGAAGCAGTCGAAGCCGCGCTCGGTGATCCCCACGCCGCCCGCGTGTCCCTCGTAGACGAAGATCGTCGGCAGGCCGGTCTGCTCGTGGATGTTCGTCGAGAGGCCGCCGATGTCCCATCTGTCGCACATCGCGAAGAGCGGGAGCAGTGAGATCAGGGAGTGCTCGGCGGCGTGGAGCGCCGAGACGAGCGTGGGCATCGTGTCGATCCCCTCGAGCAGCCACTCGGCGGGCGAGAACCAGACGCCCTCGGTCTCGAAGGACGTCTCCGGCAGGTCGAGCGGCGTGGCGTCGATCACGCTCCCGTCGGCGACTGCCTTCCGCTGGAAGCCGATGACCTCCTCCCGGACGGTGATCCGGCCGTGGTGCAGCTCGACGCCCGCGACCCGCCGCGAGCGAAGCGAGCGGGTGATCTCGGTCGACGTCTCCTTGCGCGCCTGCGTGTACCAGTCGACCGTGACCGGCCGGACGAGCGCGGTCCGCGTCTCGAGGTCGAGGGCCATGACCGCGTACTGATCGCCGAGGTGGAGGTAGAGGGCGCCCTCGTGGACGGTGGAGAACGCGCGCTCCTGCTCGGCGCTGCCGAGCACCGACCCGGTCTCCTCGTCGACGATCACGAACGCGGTCGGATCGCCGGAGCGCAGCGAGATCCTCGCGGCCGGCGTGTCGCGGCCGCGCCAGACGTAGCCCGCAGGCGTCTGCTCGAGCTCGGGCAGGACGGCGGCACGCTCGAGCGCCTCCGGGCCGAGGATCTCCGCGTCGGCGTCCGTGAGCGGCCCCTCGTACGCCGCGGCGAGGACGTGGCCGTCGAGGATCCGCGGCGTCGCATGGTCGAGCAGCGCCGCCTCCGCGTTTCGCTCGAGGAGCGCCGGCGGGTCGTCCACGAAGAACTGGTCGAGGGCGTCCTCGCTCGCCACGAGCACCGCCAGCCCCCGCGACCGGCGGCCGGCGCGGCCCCACTGTTGCCTCAGGGACGCGACCGTGCCCGGGAACCCGACGCAGATCGCGCAGTCGAGCGTCCCGATGTCGATGCCCAGCTCGAGCGCGTCGGTGGCGGTCACGCCGAGGAGCTCGCCCTCGACGAGCCGCCGCTCGACGTCGCGGCGCTGCTCCGGCGTGTACCCGGCCCGATAGGGGGCAAGCCGCCGTGCGGTCTCCGCGTCGAGCCGGTCGCTCGCAAAGCGGTGGACGAGCTCTGCGGCCTTGCGTGTCTTCGTGAAGCAGATCACCCGGAGACCGCGGCCGACCAGTCCCGCGAGGAGCTTGCTCGCGTCGCCGAGCGGGCTTGCGCGCGCCCCGAGCTCGTCGTCGAGCAGTTCGGGGTTCCAGAGCACCACCTCGCGCTCCGCACGCGGCGAGGTGTCGGTCGTCACGACGCGGACGTCGAGCCCGGTCAGCGCGGAGGCGAGCTCGCCCGCGTTCGCGATCGTCGCCGTCGCGAGGACGAAGACGGGGTCGGCGCCGTACGCGCGCGCGAGCCGCCGCAAGCGCCGGAGGACGTTAGCCACGTGGGAGCCGAAGACGCCGCGGTAGACGTGCGCCTCGTCGACGACGACGACACGCAGGTTGTGCAGCACGTCGCCCCAGCGGTCGTGGTGCGGCAGGACGCCCAGGTGGAGCATGTCCGGGTTGGTGAGGACCGCGTTCGCCGTCCGCCGGACGTGGGCACGCCGGTCGACCGGCGTGTCGCCGTCGTAGATCGCGGGCCGGAGTGCCCCGAGGCCGAGCCGTGCCAGCCAGCGCGCCTGGTCCTGGGCGAGGGCCTTGGTCGGGTACACGAAGAGCGCTCGGGCCGTCGGCTCGCGGGCGATCGCGTCGAGGACGGGCAGCGAGAAGGCGAGGGACTTCCCCGAGGCCGTGCCGCTGGTCACGACGACGCTCTCGCCACGTGCGACCGCCTCCCAGGTCTCGGCCTGGTGCACGTAGAGCGCGTCGACGCCTGCCGCGGAGAGCGCGGCGACGACGCCGGGGTGGAGCCCGGCGGGCAGCGGCTCCGTGCGTCCCGGCCTGCCGGCGACGATCCCGCGGTAGGCGACCTCGTCCGCGTCGAGCAGCGGGTCCCAGGCGGCCGGGTCGCTCAGGGCGCGCCGTCGGCCAGCGCCCGCTCGACCGCCTCCTCGTACCGCCGGCGGGGCTGCGCTCCGTGGATCGCCTCGCCCGGCTCGCCGCCGGCGAAGACCATCACGGTGGGGAGCGAGAGGACCCCGTAGCGGCCCGGGACGCCGAGATTCGCGTCGATGTCCAGCCGCGCGACGAGCAGGCGACCCTCGTGTCGATGCTCGAGCTCTTCGAGCCACGGCTCGATCGCCTTGCACGGCTTGCACCAGGGCGCCGTGAACTCGACGAGCACGGGGACCTCCGCGGCGAGCACGTCGTGCGCGAACGTCGCGTCCGTCGTGTCGATCACAGGCGCCCCCTGAGCGCCTTCCAGCGGAGCACCGGTACCTGGCGCATCGCCTCGAGCACGATCGCGCCGCTCATCTTCGACTCACCGACGCGGCGGTCGACGAACGTGATCGGCATCTCGACGACACGGAAGCCGGCGCGGAGGGCACGGTACGTCCCCTCGATCTGGAACCCGTAGCCGCGGGCCGCGATGGCGTCCCGGTCGATCGTCTCCAGCACGACCCGGCGGAAGCACTTGAAGCCGCCCGTCAGGTCGCGAACGGAGACGCCGAGGACGATTCGGGCGTAGAGCGAGCCCGCCCGCGAGATGAGCCGGCGCCCGAGCCCCCAGTTCTCCGTGCCGCCGCCGTCGACCCAACGCGAGCCGAGCGCGACGTCGGCGCCGCTCTCGCAGGTCGCGATCAGCCGCGGGACGTCGGCGGGGTCGTGGGAGAAGTCGCAGTCCATCTCGAGGACGAGCCGCGCATCGGTCTCGAGCGCCCGGTCGAAGCCGGCGAGGTACGCCCGCCCGATCCCCTCCTTCCGGGCCCGGTGGAGCACGTCGACCCAGGGAAGCTCCTGCGCGAGCCGGTCGGCGATCTCCCCCGTCCCGTCCGGCGAGCTGTCGTCGATCACGAGGACTCGGTCGCGGCCTACGTCGAGCACCTCCCCGAGCGCGCGCACGAGCGGCTCGACGTTCTCGCGCTCGTCGTAGGTCGGCACGCAGACGACAGCCCTCACCCGCACGCCCGGAGTCTGCCGTTCCGGGGCCGACCGGCGCGAACCTATGATCGGCGGATGCCGCCCCTCCCGCGCAACAGTGACGTCGCCGACGCGCTCGAGGAGCTCGCGGACGTCTCGGAGGTGCTGGGCGAGCAGGGCTTCCGCGTGATCGCCTACCGCCGGGCCGCGACGCGCGTGCGCGAGACCGCGGCGTCCATCGCCGAGCTCGCGCTTGCAGGCCGCGCGAAGGAGCTGCCCGGGATCGGCGGGACGATCGAGGCGAAGATCGCCGAGCTGACGGAGACCGGCAAGATGGCCGCGCTCGAGAAGCGCCGCGCCGAGGTGCCCGGCGAGGTCACGCAGTTCCTCCGGCTACCCGGCCTCGGCCCGAAGACCGCGGCGCGGATCTGGCGCGAGCTCGACGTGACGACGCTCGACGAGCTGCGCGCCGCGGCCGAGCAGCAGCGCGTGCGGACGCTGCAGGGTCTCGGCGCGAAGAGCGAGGAGAAGATCCTCGACGCGCTCGACAAGGGCTTCGGCGCCGAGCCGGAGCGACGCGGGTTGCTCGGCGTCGGGCTGCCGGTCGTCCGCGACGTCGTGCAGGCGCTGCGCGAGCATCCGGCCGCGGTCGAGGTCTCCGGGGCGGGAAGCGTCCGCCGCGGCCGCGAGACGTTTCGCGACCTCGACGTGATCGCCACTGCGACGGACGCCGCCGGCCTGATCGGCCACTTCGTCACGCTGCCGTGGGTGCTCGAGGTCGCCGCCCAGGGCGACACGAAGGCGACCGTCGTGACGAAGCAAGGCCTGCGCATCGACCTCCGCGTCGTGCCGCCGGAGGACTACGGCAGCCTTCTGCAGCACTTCACGGGCTCGAAGGACCACAACGTCGCGCTCCGCGAGGAGGCGCAGCGGCGCGGGCTCTCGATCTCGGAGTACGGCGTCGCGGTCGCCGAGACCGGCGAGGTGCACCGGTTTCGCACCGAGGAGGACCTCTACGGGTTCCTCGGGTACGCGTGGATCCCGCCGGAGCTGCGGGAGAACGGAGGCGAGCTCGCGGCCGCGCGCGACGGCGCGCTCCCCGACCTCGTCGAGCTCGCCGACCTGAAGGGCGAGCTGCATTGCCACTCGACCTGGTCGTCGGACGGGCGGTCGACGATCGACGAGATGGCGCGCACCGCGAAGGCGTCGGGATATCGGTTCCTCGCGATGACCGACCACTCGCACTACCTCCGCGACGGCCGGATGGAGGCGCAGTGGCGCGAGATCGACGAGGTGAACGAGCGCGTGAAGCCGTTCCGCGTCCTCAAGGGCGTCGAGGCGAACATCCGCTCCGACGGCACGATCGACGTCGACGACGACCTTCTCGCCGCGCTCGACTGGGTCGTCGCCTCGCTCCACTCGGCGTTCGACCGCAGCCCCACGGAGCGGATCCTCGCTGCGCTCGACCATCCGCACGTCGACAGCATCGGCCACCTCACCGGCCGCAAGCTCAACAAGCGTGCGGGAGCGGACGTCGACGTCGAGAAGGTCGTCGCGCGCGCCGTCGAGACTGGCACCGCCCTCGAGATCAACAGCCAGCCGGACCGGCTCGACATGCGGGACGTCCACGCCCGCCTCGCCGGCGAAGCCGGCGTGCTCGTCCCGATCACGACCGACGCCCACTCGGCCGGGGCCCTTGGCTATCGCGAGCTCGGCGTCGCTCAGGCGCGTCGCGCGTGGCTCACGAAGGAGCAGGTGCTCAACACCCGCTCCTGGCGCGAGATCGGGAAGCTCCGCGCCTGAGCGTCAGAGCTCGCGGAGCAGCGCGAGCAGCCCGTCGGTGCCCTCGACGACGACGTCCGCGGCGGCGAGGAGCGCGTCCGGGGCCTCCGGGGAGTCGACGGCGACCCGTACGCCGAGGTCGAGCCCGTCGAGGCCCGCGAACGCGTCGACGTCGGTGGTGTCGTCACCGGCATAGAGGCCCCGGACGACGTTCGCGCGCCGGAGCAGGGCGGCGACGGCCGTGCCCTTGTGCGCCTCGACGGGTGGGCGCACCTCGAGCACCATCCGTCCCCAGCGGGGGACGAGGCCTTCCGCACGCGCAGCCGCCTCGACCCGCGTGAGGTAGGCGCGCGCGGCCGCCTCGTCGTCGGCGCGGCGGAAGTGGAACGAGATGCTCAGCGGCTTCCGCTCGGCGGGCCAGTCGACGCCGGACGCGAAGGCCGCGACCCGGTCGGCCCACTCCTTCGCGTCCGGGGCGAGCTCGAGGCCGTGCTCCCCCACGACGGCGACGCCGGGGACGTCGACGAGCCGCGTCACCTCGTCGCCCGGCCGGCCGCTGACGCACGCGACGAGCGCGTACCGCGTCGCGAGGCGCGCGAGCTCGTGCCGCGTCACCTCCGGGACGCGAGCATCCTCGGGCCGCTCGACGATCGGCGCGAGCGTGCCGTCGACGTCGAGGAGGATCCCGGCCAGCTGCGGTTCTGCCGCGAGCCGTACGAGGAGGTCGGCCGCCATGGGCGACCTAGGATACGGCGGGTGCGCCGCGAAGCTCCTCCGAGATGACTGCGCGGCTCGCGCTCATCGGTCTCGTCGCAGGGGTGTTCTCGGCGGTGTTCGGGGTCGGCGGCGGGATCGTCCTCGTCCCGCTCCTGATCTCACTGGTCGGGATGCCGACGCATGCCGCGGCGGCGACGTCGCTCGGTGCGATCCTGGTGACCGCAACCGCAGGCGCCATCCTGTACGCCGCGCGCGGAGAGGTTCGCCTGGGCTACGCGCTGCTGATCGGGATCCCGGCGGTCGCCGGCGCGCTCGTCGGCACCCATGTGCAGCAGCGGCTCTCGGGGCGCACGCTGACCCTCGCCTTTTCGGCGCTCCTCGCGGTGATCGGGATCCGGCTGATCGCGCTGTGAGCGGCTGGGCGATTCCCGCGGCGATCTGCCTGGGGCTGGCCGCGGGCGTGCTCTCGGGCGTGTTCGGCGTCGGTGGCGGGATCCTCTTCGTCCCGACGCTGCTGCTGCTCGGCCTGGGCCAGGTCGAGGCGGCGGCGACGTCGCTCCTGGCGATCGTCCCGACCGCGGCCACGGGGGCGCTCCGGCAGCGGGCCTACGGCAACCTGCGCGCTCGCGCGGCGGTCGTCATCGGCGCCGTCTCGATCCTCGGCGCCGAGATCGGCGTCCAGATCGCGACGCGGCTCGACGAGGACCTCATCCGGCGCGCGTTCGGGGTCCTCCTCCTGCTCGTCGCCGCCCGGCTCGCGCTCGGCGTGGCGCGTCAGAGCCGACGGTACCCTGACGTGTCGTGACGAGCGCCCGCGCATCGCTCGTGGTCGCCCTCGCGCTCGGCGTGGCCGTCGCCGGGGTCGCGGGTGCCGCGCCGACCGACCCGGCCGCGACGACGACGGGCTCGACGGCCCTCGTGGCGTCGGTGACGCTCCCGGGCGTGCCCTCCAGCTCGACGGGCCAGCTGGAGTCTCCGCCCACGGCGAGCGCCGGAGGCCCGTTCTCGTACCCGGAGGACGGCTCGGCGCTCCGGATCGGCGCCTCCACGGCGAGCACGACGGCGCAGGCGGGGACGTCCTCCTCCGCCGAAGGCGTCGTCCGGGCGCTCGCGGTCTCGCTGCTCGGCGGCGAGATCTCCGCAGAGTCCGTCTCGGTGCGCGCGGGCGCCGCGGCGGGCGCGGCGGGCGCGACGGGCGACACGGGCACCTCGCAGGTCACCGGTCTCGTCGTGCTGGGACAGCCCGTCGCGGCGACCGCCAACCTTCAGGTCCCGCTCGCCGACTGGGGGACGCTCGAGGTGCTCGGCGAGACGAGCTCCACGACCTCTGCGCCGCCCCGCTCCGCCGCGAGCGCGGTCACGGGTATCCGCGTACGGCTCGTCGCGGAGCACGCCGGGCTTCCCGCCGGCTCCGAGCTGGTGATCGGGCTGGCGACGGCGACCGCGGTCGCCGTGCCGACGCCGACGACGCCCGCGCCGCCCGTCACGCCCGTCACGCCGGCGGGGCCGACGACCGGCACGACCGGGCCGGGAACGGGCTTCCCCGGCCGGCCGACGACCCCCGCGAAGCCCGCCCGGCCCGCACCTTCGGCCCCGAAGGAGCCGGGACGCTCGATCCCCGGCGCCCCGCCGGAGCTGGTGCGCCCCGCGCCGGAGGTGACCGCGAGGCTCAGCCAGGGCGGCTACGTGTTCCCGCTCTTCGGCCCGGCCGCGTTCGGCGACACGTTCGGCGCGTTCCGCGCGGACGTCTCGGGCAAGTGGCACCACGGCGAGGACCTGGTGGCCCCTGCGGGGACGCCGGTGCTGGCGGTCGCCGACGGAACGCTGTTCTCGGTCGGCTGGAACGACATCGGCGGCTGGCGGCTCTGGCTCCGGGACACCGCCGGCAACGAGTTCTACTACGCCCACCTGAGCGCCTACTCGCCGCTCGCGATCGCGGGCAAGAGCGTCAAGGCGGGCGACGTGCTCGGCTTCGTCGGGAGCTCGGGCGACGCGGACGGAGGCGTCTCGCACCTCCACTTCGAGATCCATCCCGTCGACCTCGTCCACCTGGGCTACGACGGGGTGGTCGCGCCGTACCCGTTCCTCGTCGCGTGGCGCCGGGCGGACGACGTGTCGTTCGCCTCCGGGCGCCGCTACGTCCCCTCGTCGACCGGTGCTCCCGTCGCGCTCGCCCGCGCGGGCGCCGTGCTGCTGCAGGCCACGGACATCTCGACGAGCAGCGGGCTCGTGCCGGGCGCGCTGAAGCGGGCGCTCGCCGGTCGCGAGGCCCGCTCCAACGCAAAGCCCTAGCTCTTCGCGGCCCTCGTGCCCTTCGCGGCGGCGGCCGGGGCCTCCTCGGCCGGCTCGGTCGGACCGCCGTTCACGGGCGGCGCCGCGTCCGGCGCGGCGTACGTCTCGAGCGGCTCGAGGTCGTCGCTGCCCGCGATCATGTCGAGCAGCTTCTCGCGGGTCTGCGGCCCGGTCCACGGGTTGTAGAGCGCGCCCGCGACGATGCCCGCGAGGATCAGCATCTTGCGCCCCTTGTGGCTCTTCTTCTTCGAGCCCTGAAGGGTGTTGGCCGCGCTCGTCAGGTCCTCGAGCGCGCGGCGCATGTGCTCCTGCGCCTTCTTGTCGGTCGCAAGCGTCTTCGCGCCCGCGGCCACGCCGTTGCTCTTCGTCAGCGGGCCGTAGAGCTCCCGCGCTGCGGACATGGCGTCCTTCAGGTCCTGTCGGAACTCTTCGTCGGTCAGCGCGCGCTCGAGATACGGCTTGATCGTCTCGAACGTGTCGGCCATCTTCGCCGCTTGCTTCTTCGCCATCGCGGCCGTCCTTTCGTCTCGGGAGGATTCCGTGAAGTATTACCCCGCCCGCAAGTCTCTAGGCTTCGGTCGTGCGGATCGTGACGCGGATCGCTCTGGGGTTCGGTGCGGCGGTCGCCGCGGTCGGGTACGTCTGGATCGCCGCGGTGCGGGCGGTCCCGGGCGTCCGCCGGAGGAAGGCCGAGGCGCGGGCGCGCCGCACGGGACGCTGAACCCAACGACGCCGCCCGCGAGTACGATCGCGCGTCATGAAGGGACTCGTCTGCGCAGGTGGGGAGGCGACGCGGCTCGGGGAGCTCACGCGCGTCGCGAACAAGCACCTGCTGCCGGTAGGCAGCTGGCCGATGATCTACTACCCGCTCCAGCTCCTGGAACGCGCCGGCGTCCAGAGCGTGCTGGTCGTGACCGGGAAGGGCCACGCGGGCCAGATGATCGACCTCCTCGGCGACGGGCGCCTCGACGCGCGAGGGACCGAGAGCGCGCTGATCTCGCTCGAGCTCACCTACAAGGTCCAGACGCAGCCCGGCGGGATCGCGCAGGTGGTCGGCATGGCACGCGACTTCGCCCAGGGTGAGAACCTCGTCGTCGTGCTCGGCGACAACATCTTCGAGCACGCCCAGTCCGCGGCGATCGGCGCCTGGGCGAAGCGCTCGGACCGGGCGCAGATCTTCGTCAAGGAGGTGCCCGACCCCGAGAACTTCGGCGTGGTCGTCTACGACGGCGACGGGCGCGTGACCGACATCGTCGAGAAGGCGGGCGTCGTCGACACGCGGTACACGGAGCCTCCGTCTCCGCACGCGGTCGTCGGCCTCTACTGCTTCCCGCCCGACGTCTTCGACGTGATCGAGGCGCTCGAGCCGTCGAGTCGCGGGGAGCTCGAGATCACGGACGTGAACCGCCACTACGCGCTCGAAGGGCGCCTGGACGTGGTCGAGGTCGAGGGCTGGTGGGAGGACGCGGGCAAGCACTGGCGGCACCTGGCGGAGATCGGACGCCTCGTCGAGGAGACCGGGGCGAACGGATGAGCGTCGAGGGGGTCCGGAAGATCCCACTGCGGCGGTTCGAGGACGAGCGCGGGTGGTTCTGCGAGCTCCGCCGCGACAGCGCGCTCCCGCGCCGCATGGTGCAGACGAACCTCAGCTTCTCGCGCGCCGGAGTGATCCGCGGTCTCCACTTCCACGAGCGCGGCCAGGACGACCTCTTCGTCTGCCTGCAGGGCATGGCGCGGGTCGTCGTCCTCGACCGCGAGACCGGCGAGGCCTTCACGGAGGACATCGGCGACGACAACCCCGCGGCGATCTACGTGCCCGGCCGGCATGCCCACGGCTTCGAGGCCCTCACGGACGTCCTGTTCAGCTACCACGTGACGGAGGAGTACGACCCGGCAGATCCCGACGAGCACGGGATCCCGTGGAACGACCCGCGCGTCGCGCACCTGTGGAGCACCACGACACCGACCCTGTCGGAACGCGACGCCGCACCCTGATCACGGGGGCCGGCGGGCAGCTCGGGACGGCGCTCGCCCGGGTGTTCGCCGACGACGAGGTGCTCGCGCTCGACCGGCGGGGCTGGGACGTCCGCGACGAGCCGCCGCCGCTTCCCTGGGCCCCCGGCCTTGTCCTCCACGCCGCTGCGTGGACCGACGTGGACGGCGCCGAGGACGACCCGCAGGGGGCGTCGGCCGCCAACGTCGGGGGGACGGCGCATGCCGCCGCGCTCGGGGCGCCGCTCGTCGCGTACTCGTCGGATTACGTCTTCGACGGGACGAAGACGACCCCCTACGTCGAGTCCGATTCGCCCAGGCCGCGATCCGCCTACGGGCGGACGAAGCTCCACGGTGAGGCTGCCGCCGGCGAGCGCGCGTGGGTCGTGCGCTCCTCCTGGCTCTTCTCCGAGACCGGGCACAACTTCGTGCGGACGATGCTGCGCCTCGGCGCCGAGCGCGACGAGGTCGCCGTCGTCGCCGACCAGCGGGGCTGCCCGACCTACGTGGGGCATCTCGCCGAGGCGACGCGCACGCTCGTCGCGCTGGACGCGCCCTTCGGGGTATGGCACCTGGCGGCGGACGGGGAGTGCACCTGGGCGGAGCTGGCGCAGGCCGTCTTCGCGGATGCAGGGCTCGAGTGCCGGGTGCGGCCGATCACGAGCGCGGAGTTCGGCGCCAAGGCGCCGCGGCCCGCGTATTCGGTGCTCCGGAGCGAGAAGGGAGCGCCGACCCTCCCGCACTGGCGGGACGGCCTGCGCGCCTGCCTCGCCAACGTTCTCTGAGGGGCCTCGTGGGGAACCGGGGGTTCCCCCACGTCGACTACGCTTCTGCGGATGCGCGTGCTCGTCACCGGCGGCGCCGGGTTCATCGGCTCGCACTTCGTGAAGCAGCTCGTCGCGCACGGGGACACCGCGATCGTGCTCGACAAGCTGACCTATGCGGGGAATCCCGCCAACCTCGAGGGGTCCGGAGCCGAGCTCGTGGTCGGCGACATCGCCGACCCGGAGGCGGTGGCTCGGGCCGCGGCCGGCTGCGACGCGATCGTCAACTTCGCCGCCGAGACGCATGTCGACCGCTCGATCCTCGGGCCGAAGGAGTTCGTCTCCACGGACGTGCTCGGCACGATGACGCTGCTCGACTGGGCCAGGGCGAACGACGCGCGCTTCGTCCAGGTCTCGACGGACGAGGTCTACGGCGACCTCGAGGCGGGCGGGCGATCGGCGGAGAGCGATCCGCTCCGGCCGTCGAGCCCCTACAGCGCGGCGAAGGCGGGCGGCGACCTCCAGGTGCTCGCCTACGTCCGCACCTACGGGGTCAACGCGTCGATCACCCGCGGCGCCAACACCTTCGGGCCCAACCAGTATCCGGAGAAGCTCGTCCCGCTCTTCGTCACGAACGCGCTCGACGGAGAGGCACTGCCCGTCTACGGCGACGGCCAGCAGGTGCGCGAGTGGCTGCACGCCGAGGATCACTGCGCGGCCGTCGACCTCGTCCTTCGCGAGGGCGCCCCTGGGGAGATCTACAACGTCGGCGGCGAGGAGCACGTGAACCTCGAGGTGACGCACCGGATCCTCGAGCTGACCGGCGCGGACCCCGCGCTCGTCCGGCACGTCGAGGACAGGGCCGGGCACGACCGACGGTACGCGCTCGACGACTCGAAGCTGCGGGCCCTCGGCTGGAAGCCGCAGCACTCCTTCGGCGAGGGCGGCCTGCCGGGGACCGTCGACTGGTACCGGGAGAACCGCGCCTGGTGGGAGCCGATCAAGTCCGGCGAGTACCGGCGCTACTACGAGGAGCAGTACGCGGAGCGGCTCGGGGCGTAGCCCGGCCGGGAAGACGACCATGCGCCGCTTCGCCGCCACCGTCGCCGCCGCGCTCGCGTGCGTCGCGGGGGGCGCAGGGTCTGCGACCGCGGCGCCGCCGCAGCCCACCGCGTTCGTCCTCGCCGGCGGCGGGTGGGGCCACGGTGTCGGCATGAGCCAGTGGGGCGCGTTCGGCCAGGCGAAGGCGGGGCGCGACTACCGCACGATCCTCGACCACTACTACCCCGGCACGACCCTCGGGCAGTCCCCGGTCGCCGTCCCGTCCAAGGTGCGCGTGCTCGTCGCGGACGGGCTTCCCGCGATCTCGGTCACGTCGGCGGGCGCGATCGCGCTGACGGATGCAGCGGGGGCGCACGCCCAGGTCGACGGCCAGCTCGCGCTCGGCCCCAAGCTCCTGCTTCCGAGCACGGCGGGCAACGGCGCCGACCCGTCCCCGCTTGCCGAGCCGGTCACGCTGCGGCCGGCGGCCGGCGGAGCCCTCGTCGTCGGCGGCAAGTCGTACCGCGGCGCGCTACGGGTCCTGAAGTCGGGCAAGAAGCTCCAGCTCGTGAACGTCCTCCCGCTCGAGACGTACCTGCTCGGCGTCGTTCCCGGCGAGATGCCGAAGGAATGGCCGCTCGACGCATTGAAGGCGCAGGCCGTCGCCGCCCGGACGTACGCGGTGGCGAACCTCGTCAAGAACCGCGACTTCGACCTCTACTCCGACGCGAGGAGCCAGATCTACTATGGGGCCGACGCCGAGGCGCCCGGGCCGAGCCGCGCAGTCGCCGAGACGCGCGGGCAGGTGCTGAGCTACGACGGGGCGCCCGCGGAGACGTTCTACTTCTCGTCGAGCGGCGGCAAGACGTTGAGCGCACTCGACGCCTTCGGGCAGGACGTGCCCTACCTCGTCTCGGTCGACGACCCCTGGGACGACGCCTCGCCGAACCATCGTTGGCAGACACGGGTGCTCGGCGCGCAGCAGCTCGCCCGGCGCCTCGGCCTGGCCGGCGCGGTGACCGACGTCGCGTACGAGCCCGGGGCACCCGGCGCACCGGCTGCGCTCGAGGTGACGACGACCGCCGGCACGACTGCCGAGCGCCGGCTGTCGGACGTGCGCAACCGGCTCGGGCTCAAGTCCCTCGAGTTCACCCTCGGCACGCTGCGTCTCGACAGGCCTGCCGGCGCGACCGCGGCCGGCGCCGTGCGCCTCACCGGGGTGGCTCGCGACGTGTCCGACGTGGCGCTCGAGCGCCGCACGGAGGCCGGTGACTGGGTGGAGGTCGCCCGCGTTGCGCCGACGGCGGACGGCACGTTCGCCCTGCGCGTGCGGACCGCTGTGACGACGTCCTACCGCCTGAGCACCGGCGGTGTCGCCGGGCCGGCGGTGACGGTCCGGATCGCGGCGTGAGCCGGCGCGCCCGCCTCGGGCTGATCGGGGCGGTCGCCGTCCTCGTCTTTCCCGGTCGGGCGCTCGCCGCAGGACACGTGTACGCCGGCGTCGAGCCCGGCGCCGATCCGCACGTCGTGGCGGACGCGGTCGAGCGTGCGACGGGACGTGGGGCGGAGGTGCTCTCCGGGCTCCACGCGCTCTCCGTCGATGCGCGGCCCGCGCAGGTGCGACCGGTCCCCGGCGTCACGTGGGTGGAGCCGGAGGTCGTGCGGCGGCTCGCGTTCAACCCGACCGACCCGCTCGCGGCAAGGCAGTGGTACACCGCCGCCACGCACGCGTACGACGCCTGGGAGATCCTCCCCCCGCTCGCGTCGGTGCGCGTCGCGGTGATCGACTCCGGCATCGACCTCTCGCACCCCGACCTCGTGCCGCGAGTCGTCGCGGCCCGGAGCTTCGTCGGGGGCACCGCGCAGGACACCCGCGGCCACGGGACGATCGTCGCGGGGATCATCGGCGCGGAGCTCGAGAACTCGATGGGGATCGCCGGCCTCGCCCCCGGGGCGGAGCTGCTCGTCGCGAAGGTCGTGGCGGACAACGGGACGATCTCGGTCGAGGCGGAGGCGAAGGCGATCCACTGGGCGGTCGACCACGGAGCACGGGTCGTCAACATCTCGCTCGGCGGCCTTCGCGATCCGAGCGACCCGAGCCGCGACACGTACTCGCGGCTCGAGCAGCAGGCGATCGCCTACGCGGTCCATCACGGCGTGGTCGTGGTCGCGGCGGTCGGCAACGCCGACCAGGCTCCCAGGGCTCCGTGGCGCTTCGCGAGCTACCCGGCTGCGCTGCCGCACGTGCTGGGGGTGAGCGCGCTCGGGCGAAGCGGCGCGTCGCCGGCGTTCTCGAACCGCGACGCCGTCTACAACGACGTCGCGGCGCCGGGGGAGGACATCTTCTCGACCTTCCCGCGAAAGCTCACCGCCGTCCGTCCCGAGTGCCAGGACCAGGGCTACACGCCGTGCGCGACCGACCAGTTCAGGCCGCCCGAGGGCACGTCGTTCGCCGCGCCGCAGGCGACGGCGGCCGCAGCGGACCTCCTCGGCGTCCGGCCCTCGCTCAGGCCGGAGCAGGTGATCGCGCTGATCGAGCGCAACGCGGACGACGCCTCCGCCTCGTCGGGCTGCCGTCGCTGCGACCCCGGCCGCGACCCCCTCACCGGCTGGGGCGAGCTGGACGTCGCCGCGGCGATCTCCGCGCTCGACCGCCCGCTGCCCCCGCGCGACGCGTACGAGCCGAACGACGACGCAGGGCCCGACGCGTACCGCCTCTACTTTCAGGCGGGCGCCAAGGCGCGCTTCGTTCGTGCGTCGGTCGACTTCTGGGACGACCAGGACGACGTCTACTCGATCCGGCTTCGCGCCGGCGACCGGCTGTTCGTCTCGCTCGTGCCCGCGAGCTCGAACCACGTGGCGCTCGCGCTCTGGCAGCCGTCGACGGTGTCCGTCACCGACCTCGCGCGCCAGGATCTCCGCCTCCGGGCCTCGACCCGGCCCGGGCGCCGCGAGCGGCTCGCCTACACGGCGCCGCAGGAAGGCTGGTACCACCTTCAGGTGCGCCTCACCGAGGCGACGTACGAACCGGTGGCGTACCGGCTGTCGCTCGTCCGCGTCGGCTAGGCGGGCGCCGGCCCGAGGAGCTCCTCGTCCGGAACGTCGCGGAGGACGCGCGCCGGGCTTCCCACGACGACCTTCCGCGCCGGGACGTCCTTCGTGACGACCGCGCCGGCGCCCACGAATGCCTCCTCGCCGACCTCGATCCCCGGACAGAGGATCGCGCCGCCGCCGACACGGGCGCCGCGGCGGATCGTCGGGCCCTTCATCGCGGCGAGCCGCTGCTCCGTGCGACCCATGAAGTTGTCGTTCGTGGTGACGACGCACGGCGCGACGAACACGTCCTCCTCGAGCGTCGAGTACGCCGTCACGTAGGCGTCGGCCTGGATCCGCGTGCGGGCGCCGATCGTCGTGTCGTTCTCGACGAGGGCGCCCCGCCCGATCACGACGTCGTCGGCGATCGCAACACGCTCCCGCACGCACGCCTGGTCGCCCACGATCACGCGCGCGCCGAGCATCGAGCCGGCGAACACGATCGCGCCGGTCGAGATCACGGTTCCGTCGCCGACCACGGCCGGCGCGAGCGGCTCACGTCTCGCGGTCGAGCGGGGCGAGAGCGTCGGCTGCTTCCCCACGACCGCGTGCTCGAGCACCTTGACCCCGTCCCCGAGCACCGTCCCGGGATGGACGACCGCGGTCGGGTGGACCTCAGCGGCCATCGCGGAGGCTCTCGGTCAAGCGGTCGAGTGCCCGGACGACCGCGAGCCCGTCGCGCGCCTCGCGGTGGTCCCCGGGCCCCTCGCGGACGAGCGCGAGGAAGTGCTGGAGCTCCAGGCGGAGCGGCTCGTCGTTCGCGATCTTGGGGCTGTAGATGTCGCCCGTCCGCGTACGCCACTCGCCGTAGCTCTCGGCGGGCTCCCACGGCGCCTTCTCGTAGACGGTGACCTTGCGCTCGAGCTCCATGTCGTCGAAGACGACCATCTTCTCGCGCCCGACCACGGTCATCTTCCGCATCTTGTGCGGGTCGAGCCACGAGAGGTGCATGTGCGCGACCTTCCCGGACGGGAAGCGGAGGAAGCAGAACACGACGTCCTCGATCCCCTCCTGGAGGTAGTCCATCCCGTACGCGACCGCCTCGGTCGGCTCCTCGCCGAGCAGCCAGAGGATCACCGAGAGGTCGTGGACGCCGAGCGACCACAGTGCGTTCTCGTTCGAGCGGATCACGCCGAGGTTCTGGCGGTTCCCGTAGACGCACGCGACCTCACCGAGCTCGCCCGCGTCGACGAGCTCCTTCACCTGCCGAAGCCCGGGGTGGTAGAGCAGGAGGTGGCCCGGCATGAGCACGAGGTCGCGCTCCCGGGCGAGCGCGAGGAGCTCCTCCATCTCCTCGGCGCGCATCGCGGGAGGCTTCTCGACGAAGACGTGCTTGCCGGCTTCGAGCGCCTGCTTGGCGATCGCGTAGTGGGTCGGCACGGGCGTCGCGATCGTCACGGCCTCGACCTGCTCGTCGGCGAGCGCGTCGTCGAACGACGTCGTCGTGCGCGCCTCCGGGTAGCGCTTCGCATACTCCTCGAGCCGCGTCTCGTCGAGGTCGCAGATCCACCGCAGCTCCGCGAGCTCGCCGACGACCCGCGCGACGTTCCTCCCCCAGCCGCCGACGCCCGCGTGGGCGACGCGGATCAAAGCTTCCAGACCTTCTCGCTCGTGATGCCGGCGCGGCCGGTCGCGTTCCTGAGGTCGACGACGAGGCTCGCCTCGGCGACCAGCTGCGCGTAGTCGATTCCGGAGTGGGCCGTCGCGATGACGACCACGTCGTACTCGGTGGGCGCGAGCGGCACGGACTCGAGCGCGATCCCGTCCGCGGCGAACGAAGGCACGTGCGGGTCGTGGTACGCGACGGTCGCGCCGGCGTTCTGCAAAAGCGCGATCACCTTCACCGCCGGCGACTCCCGCCAGTCGGCGATGTCCGCCTTGTAGGCGACACCGAGAACGAGGATCCGCGCGCCCGCGACCGATTTCCGTGCGCCGTGGTTGAGCGCCTGCGAGACGCGCGAGCGGCAGTAATACGGCATGTTCTGGTTGACCTCGCCCGCGAGCTCGATAAACCGCGTCGAGAAGTCGAACTCCCGCGCCTTCCACGTGAGGTAGAAGGGGTCGATCGGGATGCAGTGACCGCCGAGGCCGGGCCCGGGCTGGAAGGGCATGAAGCCGAAGGGCTTCGTCGCGGCCGCGTCGACGACCTCCCAGATGTCGATCTCCATCCGGTCGCAGAGCTGCGCGAGCTCGTTGACGAGCGCGATGTTGACGGAGCGGAAGATGTTCTCGAGGAGCTTCGTCAGCTCGGCGGCGTCGGGCGACGAGACACGGTGCACCTCGTCGACCGCCGAGAGGTACAGCGCCGCCGCCGCCTCGGTCGAGGCATCGTCGATCCCACCGACGACCTTGGGCACCGTCTTCGTCGTCCAGTCGACCCGCCCCGGGTCGACGCGCTCCGGCGAGAACGCGACGTGGAAGTCTCTGCCTGCGACGAGGCCGGACTCGCGCTCGAGGATCGGCAGGAGCTCCTCGCGCGTCGTGCCCGGGTACGTCGTCGACTCGAGCACGACGAGCTGGCCGGGACGGAGCCGCCGCCCGATCTCGCGGCCCGCACCGAGGACGATCGTGAGGTCGGGCTCGCGCTGGCGGGTCAGCGGCGTCGGGAGGGCGATCAGAATCGCGTCGACGTCGCGGAGGACGTCGTAGTCTGTCGTCGCTCCGAGGCCGTGCTCCTGGACCAGCCGTCCGAGCGTCTCCGACGGGACGTCCTCGATGTAGCTCTCGCCGCGGCGCAGCCGCGCGACACGACCCTCGTCGACGTCGACGAGGACGACCTTGCGACCGGCCTCGGCGAAGACCTGCGCGAGCGGCACGCCCACGTAGCCGGCTCCGACGATCGCGATCTCGTACTGCGTCGTCGCCGGTCCACCGTCCCTCGCGGCGCGTGGCTCCACGCCCCCCACGCCGGTCGTCGATGTCGCCTCCTGGCCGCTCACAAGGCGGGATCGTAGCGACGTGCGGGGCGGTTACCCCGTGACCGACTCGTCGCTCTGGAAGAGGCTGAAGTCGTTGCCCTCGGTGTCGGTGCAGTGCGTGAACCAGCCGATGTGCGGGATCGCCATCTTGTCCTCGGACTTTCCGCCGTGCTCCCGCACCTTCGCGATCGACGCGTCGATGTCGTCGGTGTCGAAGTACACGACCATCCCGAACGGCCCTTCGGACGACAGCACGGCGCCGCCCTGGTCCTCGCCGGTGCGCACCATGTAGTACTCCATGTCGGGCATCGCCGAGTCGCCGAACTCCCACCCGAAGACACCGCTCCAGAACTCCTTGGCCCGCGAGGCGTCGCCTGCGGGAAGCTCGAAGTGAACCAGCTTGCCGGCCATCGTCTCCTCCTCTTCAGAGTCGTCACATCATGCACGCCGGAGTACGCCGGCGATACGTGAGGCCGCGTGGCCGTCGCCGTAGAGCGGGGGCGCTTCCGGCGGGAACGTCGCGGCGCGGACCGCCTCGGCGATCGCGGCGGGATCGTCGTCGACGAGCAGGTTCGCCCCCGCCGCGACCGTGTCGACCCACTCGGTGGAGGGGCGCATCGTGACGCAGGGAACGCGGTACCAGTACGCCTCCTTCTGGAGCCCACCCGAGTCGGTCGCGATCACTCGCGCCTGCGACGCCGCGGACGCGAAGGCGAGATACCCGAGCGGCCCCTGCAGCTCGACGTTCGGCCCGAGCGCGATGCGCTCGGCGCGGAGCGTCGCGGCGGTGCGCGGATGCGCGGGGAGGACGACCGGCTCGTCGAGGCGCGACAGGCCGTCGGCGATCCGCCGCAGCCGTTCGGGCCGCACGTTCGCCTCGCGGTGCACGGTGGCGACGACGTACGTGCTCGGAGCGTGCGGCGGCGGCACGCGCTCGCGCGCGAGGGGGGCGAAGCGCAGGGTCGCGTCGGCCATCACGTCTCCGACGACCTCGACCCGGCCCGTCGCGCCCTCGGCCCGAAGGGTCTCGGCCGACCGCTCGTCGGGGCAGAGGAGCAGCGCCGCGAGGCGGTCGACCTCGATCCGGGCGCGCTCCTCGGGCATGGACAGGTCGCCGCTCCGCAGACCTGCCTCCACGTGCGCCACCCGAAGCCCCGCCTCGGTCGCCGCGCGCGCGCCGGCGAGCGTCGAGTTCGTGTCGCCGAGGACGAGCACGAGGTCGGGTCGCTCGGCCTCGAGCACGCCGCGAATCGCCGGGGTCAGCGTGGCGACGTCCGCGGTACGGAGGTCGAGCCGGTAGGCGGGCTCGTCCAGTCGGAGCTCGTCGATGAACACCTGCGAGAGGTCGTCGTCCCAGTGCTGGCCGGTGTGGACGACGACCTCCTCGATGCCCGCCTCGCGGAGCGCGATCGAGAGTGGGGCAGCCTTGACGAGCTGCGGCCGGTTGCCGACGACCGTGACGAGCTTCATCCGCGCGGCAGCGTACTAGCGCGGTTGCGGCCGGCCTCCGCAGCGCCCGGGCGATCTCCCGTCGATCAGGCGAAGAAGCGCCGTGGGTTCTCGACGAGCATCTCGTCGATCTGCTGTTGCGAGACGCCGGCCTCGAGGAGCCGCGGCAGGATTCGCGTGGAGAGGTGCAGATAGTCGGGGTGCTCGTTCGCGAACAGCGGGTTGCCGATCATGAAGTCGTGGAACGTCGCGGCGTCGTGGCCGAGGTGGATCCGGTCGAGGTAATCCGCCTCGACGAGCGCGACGAGCGTCCGTATCCGGTCCTCGTCCGGGTTGAAGTGCTCGATGTTGAACCGGTCGCAGCCAAGGCTCGCCCCCGTGTCGGCGAGCGAGCGCAGGTAGCCGAGGTCGTTGCTGTCGCCGGCGTGCGCGACCACCACGCGCCGCGGGTCGACCCCTTCGCGCACGAGCGCGTCGAGTGCGACGAGGCCGCTGTGCGTCGCCGCGTGCGTGTGCACCATCACCGGCGCATCGGTTTCGACGGCGGCGGCGGCGACGAGCGAGAGGATCCGCGGGACGTCTCCCACGAGCCCGTGGCGGTCGACCGCGCACTTGAGGAACCCTGCCTTGACCCCCGTGTCCCCGATGCCCTGCCGGATCTCGTGCACGAAGAGGTCGACGATCCAGTCGTCGGTCCGGTAGCCGAGAAAGCCCGGTAGCTCGACGAACGCGTACACGCCCGTCGCGACGACGATGTTCAGGTCGACGCCCTCGTTCACCCGCTGGATGCGCGGGATGTCGCGGCCGAGGCCGTATGCGGTCGGATCGACGATCGTCTCGATGCCCGCCTCGCGCAGCCTCCGGAGCTCCGCGATCGCCGCGGCGACGCGTGCCTCCTCGTCCCAGTAGCTCGCTCCGAAATGCGTGCCGAAGCTCGCGAGCGCGCCCGGATCGAGGATGAACACGTGCTCGTGCATCAGGGTCGGGCCGAGCGCCTCGAGCGACACAGGGCCGCGGACCGTCTCGACCGTCCTCCGTGAGGCGTGGGTCGGCGACGCGCTCAGCGTGGTGCCCGTCGGTCGCCGTGACGCTGCACCCGCGGGATTATCTCCCCTCGCTCACGTGGGTCAACGCGTCGCCGGGCTCCTGCGACCGCCGCGGCGGTCGTATCCTGGGTTCTTGGCACCAGGGCGCTCCGACCGCCTCGCGGCCCGGGCCGGCCGGCAGCTCGGTCGCATCGATCCACGGCTGGACCCGCCGCACGGGCTGGTCCGGCTCGGGGTCGCCGTGTGTATCGCGCTCACGCTCGTCGTGGGAGCCGTCTACTTCGTGAAGGCAGTCGACCGGCTGGGCGCCGACGCGCGGACCAACGCCGCGACGAGCTTCGACGACCGGCAGTACGGCGGCGGCCTCTCCATCGGGGTCGACCAGACGGCGCTCGACGAGGCGCGCGGCCGGATCCCGGAGCGCGCGAGCTACCGCCTCGTCGTCGGCCCGAGCGCGCCGAACGTCGACCAGTTCGCCCGGTACTTCCTGATGCCGCGACGGCCGGATCCCGACGCCCGATGGGTGCTCTGTTACGACTGCGACCTCTCGCGCTTCGGCGACGAGCTCCACGTCGTCTGGCAGAACGACGCCGGGATCGCGCTCGGCCTGCTGCCCGGATGACTGTCCGGGCGCTGCTCGGGCTGGCCGCCGCGAACGTCGTCGTGCTCGCCATGGGCAGCTGCCTGCTCTGGGGCGTGCGCGGCCTCCGCAGCTGGGCGGAGGTCGCGCGACTGTCCGGCCTCGCGTACATGGTCGGCGTCGCCGCGCTGGGCGTCGCGTCGACGCTGCTGCTCGTCGCCGGCGTGTCGTACGGCCGCACGACGATCGTCCTCACCTGCGCCGGGCTCGCCGTCGCCGGGCTCGGGCTCGGACGTGCCCTCGGCCGTCCGCCGCCGCGCCTCCGGGACGGCCGCAGGCGCGGGCTCGGTCTCGTCGCCGTGTCGTACGTCGCCCTCGTCGGCGTGTACCTCGAGGCGCTGTTCCGCGCCGGTCGGCTCGCGCCGCTGTCCAACTTCGACGGCTGGGCGTTCTGGGTTCCCAAGGCGAAGGCGATCTACTTCTTCGGGGGCCTCGACGAGCAGTTCTTCCGCGAGCTCGCGGCGCCGACCTACCCGCCGCTCGTGCCCACGCTCGAGGCCGCGGCCTTCCACGCGATGGGGTCGGCCGACACCGTTACGTTGCACGTCCAGTTCTGGTTCTTCCTCACGGGCTTCGTCGCGGCGGTCGCGGGTCTGCTCGGCCCGCGCGTCCGCCCGACGCTGTTGTGGCCCGTTCTGCTCCTCGTCCTCGTCGCCCCGAGGGTCGTCGCACGCTCGCTCGAGCCCCAGGCGGACTTCCTCCTCGACTACTTCTTCGCCCTCGCCGCGCTCCTGGTGGCGCTCTGGCTCGTCGAGCGACGGGCGTGGCAGCTGCCTACCGCGTCGCTCTTCCTCGCGGCCGCGATGCTGACGAAGCGCGAAGGGCAGCTCCTCGCCGCTTGCGTCGTCGTCGCGGCGCTTGCAGCGTCGTGGGGCACGCGTCGGGCCGCCTGGCCGCGGCTCGCGCTCGCCGGTGGGTGCGCACTGGCCCTTGCGCTCCCGTGGCGGCTCTGGTTCAGCTCCCGCGATCTGACCGGCGAGCTGCCGGCGAGCGGGTTCCTCGGCCTGTTCGACCATCTCGATCGCCCGTGGCCTGCGCTCCAGTCCGTCGTCGAGGCGCTCCTCGACCTGGGGCTCTGGCTCTTCGCGCTGCCGCTGGGAGCCGTCGCGGTCGTGCTGGCGTTCGTCGGAGGGGCGCGTGTCCTTCCGGCCTACGCCGCGCTCGTCTATGGCCTCGTCGCCGCCGGGTTCGTGTGGGTGCTCTGGTCGTTCACCGAGCTCGAGCTCCCGTACGAGCAGGACGAGGGCGTGAACCTGCTCGTACGCCTGTGCGGATCGCTGGTGGTCGTCTCGGCGGGGCTCGTGCCACTGCTCCTCGATGCGGCGTGGCACGGATCCGACCGCGTCGAGCCGGAATCCTGACCCGACCGTCCCGGCGCGCAGCGGATCCGCTCGTTGCCGTTAAGGCTTGCGGAGATCCGGCCGATATGGAGACGAGGCTCCTCCGAAGCCGGATCCCCCCGATGTTCGATCACCACGCAATCAGCTCGGGTCTCCAGTCCGAGACCCGCAAGCGGCCGCGCGCCTCCCGGCTCGTCGTGCCGATCGTCGTCGGCACGCGCCCGGAGGCGATCAAGCTCGTCCCGATCATCCTCCGGCTCCGCGAGAGCGAGCACTACGAGCCCCTCGTGGTCTCCACGGGCCAGCACCACCGGATGGTCGCCTACATCTTCGAGCTGGCCGGCATCACGCCCGACGTCGTGCTGTGGGCCGGATCGAAGCGCGCGCACCTCAACGAGCGCATCGCCTCGGTCGTGAGACGCTTCGACGACTTCTGCACCGAGCGGTTCGACGTGCATTCCGATCATCCCGCCGGCCCCGAGGAGATCCTCAACGGCCGCTTCCCCGCCGCGGTCCTCGTCCACGGCGACACGACGTCGGCGATGGCGGCTGCGCTGTCGGCGTTCCACCTGCACATCCCCGTCCTGCACGTTGAGGCCGGCCTCCGGACCGGCGGCAACAACCGCACGCCGTTCCCGGAGGAGCTGAACCGGCAGCTCATCTCCTCGATCGCCGGTCTGCATTTCGCGCCGACCTCGAAGAACCTCCAGAACCTCGTCCGCGAGAACGTCCCGATCGGCCAGATCTTCGTCACCGGCAACACCGGGATCGACGCCCTGCAGTGGGCGTCGAAGATCGACGTCCGCTTCGCGAACCAGGAACTCCAGGAGCTCTACGACAGCGATCGGCGCATCGTCGTCGTCACCGCCCACCGCCGCGAGAGCTGGGGCGCGGGTCTCACCGGGATCGCGGAGGGGATCCGGCGCCTCGCGACCGAGGTTCCGGATGTCTCGGTCGTGCTGCCTCTCCATCCGAACCCGCGGGTGCGGGACGCGCTCACCGAGCGCCTCTCCGGCGTCGACAACGTGCTCCTCACGGAGCCGCTCGGGTACGCGACCTTCGCGCGGCTGCTGGCCCGCTCGTACTTCGTGATCACCGACTCCGGCGGGATCCAGGAGGAGGCGCCGTCGCTCGGGAAGCCGGTCCTCGTGGTGCGCGAGATGACGGAGCGAGGCGAGGGAATCGAGGCGGGCACGCTGCGCCTCGTCGGGACGGATCCCGAGCTGATCTTCCTCGAAGGGATGCGCCTGCTGACCGACCCGATCGCGTACGCGGACATGGCCGAGGCGCCGAACCCGTACGGCGACGGGATGGCCGCCGACCGGATCGTCCGGGCGCTCGAGCACGTGTTGCTCGGCGGCGAGCCTCCGCAGCAGTTCGGCCCCGGCTACAGTCGGGCGGAGGTCGTGCGCGCGTCCGGCCTGGAGGTGCCGGTGCCGACGTCCCTCGTCGAGCCCGAGCCCACGGTCGACTTCGAGGACGATCCATCTCCCTTGGTCTGATCACGCCCTTCGCCGGTCTTCCCGGCCCCGCGCAGGCGCTGTTCTGGGTCGCGCTGACGGTCGTGATCGCGGTCGACGCGTGGGTGCTCCTGCTCTTCGTCCGCGCGGCGGGCAGCGGCGCCCGGCCGCCCGCCGCGACCCCGGACGGTGCGGACGCGTTCACCTGGGTCTTCCTCGTCCCGGCTCTGAACGAGGAGGTGACGATTCGCGACAGCGTCACGAGGCTGCTCGCCGTCCCCGTCGCGCACCGGCTGATCGTCGTCATCGACGACGCCTCCGACGACACGACGCCGGAGATCCTCGCCGAGCTCGACCATCACGCCGATCTCCGCGTGCTCAGACGCGACCTGCCGAACGCACGGCGCGGCAAGGCGGCGGCGCTCAACAGCGCCTTCCGCGCGCTCGCCGGGATGCTGGGCGAGGCCGACCGGAGCGCGGTGATCGTGGCGATCGTCGACGCCGACGGCCGCCTCGACCCCGAGGCGCCGCGGTACGCCGCCTCTCAGTTCGCCGAGCCCTCCGTCGGCGGCGTCCAGTCGCTCGTCCGCATCTACAACCGGCATCGGCTCCTGACCTGGTGTCAGAACGTCGAGTTCTCGGTGTACGGCCATCTGTTCCAGGCCGGCCGCAACGGCTGGGGGACCGCCGGGATGGGCGGGAACGGCCAGTTCAACCGCCTCTCCGCCCTCGACGCCCTGGCCGACGCCGACGGCCCATGGCGCGACCGGCTCACCGAGGACCAGGATCTCGGCCTCCGCCTGATCGCGCACGGCTGGGAGGGCCGCCAGGAGCTGCGGGCGACAGTCGACCAGCAGGGACTCTCGGCGGTGCGGCCGCTCTTCCGTCAACGGACACGCTGGTCGCAGGGCAACCTGCAGGCGCTCGGCCTGATCGACGAGGTCGTCTCCGCACGGCTTCCCCTCGGCGTCCGGCTGGAGCAGGTCGCCTACCTGCTCATGCCCCTGTGGCAGGGGATCATCGGGGCATCGTTCTTCACCGCGCTCGTCCTCATGCTGCTCGGGGTCGCGCCGTTCTGGGGCGACGGCCCCGGCTGGACGCTGATCCTCTTCTGGGTGCTGGCGTTCGGCGGGACGATCCTCGGCTGCATCGCCGCGCGCCTCTCCGCTGGGCCGCGCGGCTGGATCATGGGCTTCCTGATCGGTCACGTCTACGCGCTCTATACGTGGTTCCTGTGGCCGGTGCTCCTCCGCTCGACAGCCCGGGTCGTCGCCCAGCGCCGGGACTGGTCGAAGACGCAGCGCGAGCCGATCGGAACCGATCCCGCGGCGAGCGGAAGTGGGCCGTGAAGGATTCGAACCTTCGACCTTGGGATTAAGAGTCCCCTGCTCTACCAGCTGAGCTAACGGCCCGCGAGGGGCGAAGGATAGCGCCCGCCCAGCGGCCCGATTCCGGGCCGGTTCGACAGGTGTCGGCTACCCGTTCGGGGCTCTCGCGCCGTTGGTAGTGTCGCACGGTGCCCCGCAGGAGCGCGATCGTGAAGATGCTCGGCATCGCCGTCGTAGCGGCCGTGATCACGACAGCGATCGCATACTTCATCCGCTGGCTGCCGACCTCCGCGTCCGAGGAGATGGACCGGATCACGTTCACGTACTGGTTCGCGACCGTGATCTGCATCGCGATCTTCTCGCTCGTCATCGCGGTGATCGTGTACTGCGTCATCGCGTTCAGGGCGCAGCCCGACGACGACACCGACGGGCCTCCGATTCACGGGAACACCCGGCTCGAGGTGATCTGGACGGTGGTCCCGGCGATCCTCGTGATCGCGATCGGCGTCGTCAGCGCCGTCGTGCTCTCGAAGAACGCCGACGCGGGCGCGAACCCGCTCCGGATCAAGGTGTTCGCCCAGCAGTTTGCGTGGCGCTTCGTCTACCCCGGCAACGTCCGCTCCGACGAGCTGGTGATGCCGCTCCATCGCCACGTCAAGTTCGACATGACCTCGGCGGACGTAATCCACTCGTTGTGGATCCCGCAGATGGGGCAGAAGCAGGACGTCGTGCCGGGGATCCAGACGGAGATCGTCATCACGCCGACGAGGACCGGGACGTTCACGCTGATCTGCACCGAGCTCTGCGGCCTGGGGCACGCGACGATGCGCGCACCGGTCCGTGTGCTCGAGCCGGCCGCGTTCCAGACGTGGCTCTCGAAGCAGCGAGCCTCGGCCGGCGGTGGCGGCGCGGGCGGCGGCGGTGCAGGCGGGACGACGGGAGGCGCTACGACCGGGGGCGAGACGACCGGCGGTGAGACGACGGGCGGCGAGACCACCGGGGGCTCCACCACGAACCCCGACGAGGAGCTCGGCGCCAAGACGTTCGCCTCGGCCGGCTGCGGCGCGTGCCACGCGTTCGAGAAGGCCGGGACGGACGCGCAGGTCGGCCCGTCGCTCGACGACCTCACGGCCGCCGCGCAGAAGGCGGGCGAGTCGGTTCCCGACTACGTCCGCCAGTCGATCGAAGAGCCGAACGCGGTCGTCGTCGAGGGGTATCAACCCGGCGTCATGCCGCAGAACTTCAAAGACAGCCTGTCCAGTGAGGAGATCGACGCGCTCGTCGCCTACGTGGGCGGGGAGGAGGCCAAGTGACCAGCACCACCCACGCACCGACGCAGCACGGCACCGGCCACGGGGACACGCCCCGGCGGCGCGGGCTGCTGATGCGTCCGGGCTGGGTGCGTGCCGCCTGGGTGACCGCGGCCTTCTTCTTCATCGGGATGTACCTCGTCGTGACGTTCCGCTGGATCTTCGGCTGGGACCCCGTCTACGACTGGGAGATCATCGTCCTCATCGCGGGGATGGTCACGGCGCCGATCGGCTTCCTCCTCGGTCTCGGCGCATTCGACTACTGGCTGTACTGGATCTCGGGGCGACCGACGCTCGTCGACGACCACGCGAACCACGGCGCGTACCGCTGGACGGACTACTTCAAGGTCAACACCGACCACAAGGTGATCGGGGTCCAGTACCTCGTCACGACGTTCTTCTTCTTCATCGTCGGCGGGTTCCTGGCGATGCTCTTCCGGGCGGAGCTGGCGCAGCCCGGCATGCAGTTCTTCGACACGCAGACCTTCAACGGGCTCGTGTCGGCGCACGCGACACTGATGATCTTCGTCTTCATCATCCCGGCGTTCGCCGGCCTCGCGAACTTCGCCGTGCCGCTGATGCTGGGCGCGCCGGACATGGCGTTCCCACGCCTCAACGCGCTCTCGTTCTGGATGCTGCCGGTCGCCGGGACGCTGTTTCTCGCGAGCTTCCTCGCGCCGGGCGGGGCGTTCGCGACGGGCTGGACGAGCTACGCGCCGCTCGCGTCGGAGCAGCCGTTCGGCCAGGTGTTCTTCAACATGGGCGTCCAGTGGGCGGGCGCGTCGTCGATCGCGACCGCCCTGAACTTCCTCGTCACGATCATCACGATGCGCGCCCCGGGAATGACCTTCTGGCGGATGCCGCTGCTCGTCTGGGCGAACTTCACGACGTCGCTCCTCGTCGTCATCGCGACGCCGTTCATCGCCGGCTCGCAGTTCTTCGTGATGTTCGACCGGGTGATGCACACGAGCTTCTTCACGCCGGACAACGGCGGATACGTGCTCGGCTACCAGCACATCTTCTGGTTCTACTCGCACCCGGCGGTGTACATCATGGTGCTGCCGGGGTTCGGGATCATCTCGGAGATCATCTCCGTCTTCAGCCGAAAACCGATCTTCGGCTACCGGCTGATGGCGATCTCGCTGATCGGGATCCTCGTGCTCGCGTTCTCGGTGTGGGCGCACCACATGTTCGTCGCGGGCATGGCCGACTGGCTGCGGATCCCGATGATGATCACGACCCTGCTGATTGCCGTCCCGACGGGGATCAAGGTGTTCTCGTGGCTCGCGACCCTCTGGGAGGGGAAGCTCCACCTGAACACGCCGATGCTCTTCGCGCTCGGCTTCATCTCGACGTTCGTGATCGGCGGCCTCTCGGGGATCTACCTCGCCGCCGTGCCGATCGACATCCACGCCTCGGACACGTACTTCATCGTCGCGCACATCCACTACGTGCTGTTCGGCGGCTCGGTGTTCACGATCTTCGCCGGGATCTACTACTGGTTCCCGAAGATGACCGGGCGGATGTACGACGAGCGCCTCGGCAAGCTCCACTTCTGGCTGACGTTCGTCGCCTTCAACGCGACGTTCTTCCCGATGCACTGGGTCGGCCTCGACGGGATGCCGCGTCGCGTGGCGGACTACGCCGGAACGTACGGGGCGATCAACATGGTGATCTCGATCTTCTCGTTCGTCCTCGGCGCCTCTGTTGTCGTGTTCGTCTACAACATGATCACGAGCTGGGCGCGCGGCCCGATCGCCGAGTCCAACCCATGGAAGGCGATGACGATCGAGTGGCAGGTGTCGTCGCCGCCGCCGGTCTTCAACTTCGACGAGATCCCGCAGGTCGTCGGCAGTCCGTACGAGTACGGCGTGCCCGGCGCCAAACACGTCGTCCTGAAGGGTGGCGCGCTCCAGGAGACGCACGCATGAGCGAGCAGCCGGGCGAGCAGGAGGAGGCGAAGCGCGTGCTCGTCGTCGCAAACGAGACGCTCGTGGGCGAGGAGCTCGTGGACGCGGTTCGCCGCCGGGCCGCCGAAGGCCCGATCCGCGCCGTGGTCGTCGCGCCGGTGAACGACCCGCGCTCCGGGTACGTCGTCTACCGGAACTCGCGGCGGGCGTCTGCGGGCCGCCGGCTCGACCGGATGGTCGAAGCGCTTCGCGTCGCGGGGATCCCCGCGCACGGCGACGTCTACGAGGGAGGGCCGGTGACGGCGGTGGAGGACGTCCTCGCCCAGGAGCCGATCGACGAGCTGATCGTCTCGACGCACCCCGAGGAGACGTCCGGCTGGCTGCGGCGCCGGAACGTGCTCGACGCGATCCGGCGCATCGCGGGAGACCGGCCCCTGACGCACGTCGTGTCGGATGTCGCGGCGCGGACCGGCCAGGCGAACGTCCTCGTGGTCGCGAACGAGACGGTGCTGGGCGAGCCGCTCCTGCAGCGGATCCGTCGGCGAGCTGCCGAAGGCCCCGCGGCCTTCCTGATCGTGTGCCCGCAGTCCGACCCGAGCCAGGCGGGGCACCCGGACGCCGAGCGGCGCCTGCGCACCGCGCTCGCGACGCTCCGCGACGAGGGAATCGAGGCGCACGGCCAGGTCGCCCATCCGGACCCGTACACGGCCGCGATGCAGGTGATCCAGGACGAGCGCGTCGACGAGGTGATCGTCTCGACCTTCGCGGGCGAGCGCTCGGGCTGGCTGCGTCGCGACGTCGTCGAGCGGCTCCGCAAGGATGCGGGCGTGCCCGTGGAGCACATCGTCGCCGACGAGACGGCCGCGGCACCGGTGGGGGCACGATGAGCGCCCACGCCGAGGCATCCGGGCACGTCCACCACGGCCCGCCTCCTGCGAACCGCAGCTCACGGCTCGATCCGACGACCCTCGGGATGTTTCTGTTCATCGCCTCCGAGGCGATGCTCTTCGGCGCGTTCTTCACGGCGTACTTCTTCGTGCGCGTCGTCAACCCGCTCGCCCCCGCCGAGTGGCCGCCGCCGCCCTACGAGTTCCCGGTGTTCGTCGCAGGCGTGAACACCGCGATCCTGGTCACGTCGAGCTTCACGATCCACTGGGCGACCCAGTCGATCAAGCGCAACGACCGGAACGGTCTTCGGGCCGGCCTCGTCTGCACCATCCTCCTCGGCGCGGCGTTCCTCTGCACGCAGCTCGTCGAGTACGCCCACGTCGGCTTCAACACCGGCGACGGGGCCTTCGCGTCGGTCTTCTTCGGCCTGACGGGGCTCCACGGGGCGCACGTCGCCGTCGGGCTCTCCCTGCTCACCATCTCCGCCGTGCGCGCCTTCAAGGGCCATTTCTCGGCGGAGCACCACCACGGCGTCGAGATCCCCGGGATCTACTGGCACTTCGTCGACGTCATGTGGATCGTCGTGTTCTTCGCCGTCTACGTGTTGTAGAGGCCGGGCGAGGCTCGACGGGTGGCGAACGGTGATTCGTTTCGGCACTCTTGGGGAACGGTCTCCCCTGGTGCCGTGACCCGAACTGGCCCTCTACATCCAGGAGCCATGTCCCGCAGGAGCGCATCGTGAAGAACCCGCTGCGCGACGAGGCGTCGGCCTTCCAGGTCGTCCTGATCACGCTGGGGGGCGCCGTCCTCGTGGTGATCGCAGCATGGATCAACACGTGGCTCGGGCTGGCGGTGTTCATCGTCCTCGTGGGCGCCGCGCTCTGGGCGATCCGCGGCGGCCTCATGCAGCGCCCGCCGCAGGCGCACGTCGTGCGCGACGAGGGCCCGTCGCGCCGGATCCTCGTGATCGCGAACGAGACGGTCGGTGGCGAGGAGCTCTTCGCGCTCCTCGACACGAAGGCCGAGGGCGTCGACGAGGAGATGCTGCTGATCTGCCCCGCGCTCAACTCTCGCGTGCGCACGTGGACGTCGGACGAGGATCCCGCGCGCGCCGACGCCCAGGAGCGCCTCGACGCGAGCCTCGCGCGGCTGGCGGCGGCGGGCGTGAGTGCGCGCGGGGAGATCGGAGACGGCGACCCGCTCCAGGCGCTCGAGGACGCGCTCCGTGAGTTCCCGGCCGACGAGATCGTCGTCTCGACGCATCCCCCGGGGCGTTCGCACTGGCTCGAGCAGGGCGTCGTGGAGCAGGCGCGTCACCGGTACGACGTGCCGGTCACGCACGTCGTCGTGGATCTCGGGGTCGTGACGGAGTCGGCCCGCGAGGCGTAGTCGCCTCGCGATTGCACCTATCCCGGCGCCGCGAGGCGAAGCACCGGGCTACTTGCCGGCGTTCTGCGAGACGTAGTCGGCGACCGCCTCGATCTGAGCGTCGCTGAGCTGGCCCTTGAACGACGGCATCCCGCCCTGGCCGTTCGTGACGCGGTCGATCACGAGCGCCTTCGGGGGCTTCGCCTCGTCGAGGTTCGGCCCGACCGTGCCGGTCGAGCCCGCCGCCTTCAGCGTGTGGCACCCGGTGCAGCCCGCGGTCGCGAACACGGTCTTCCCGTCGGTCGCTCCGCCCGGGCCGGCAGGCTTCGGCGGGTTGGCGGGGTTGATCGGCCGGCCGCTCGCGTCGAGCCCGGCGACCGAGGCGACGTACGTCGCGACGTCGTCGGCGTCCTGGCCGGTGAAGATGTTCCGCGGCATCCCGGGCGCGCCGGTCGACGGGGTCGTGACGGCGTACGCCATCTGGTCGCGCACCACCTGGAGGATCGTGTCCTCGCCGAGGCCGTCCTTCCGGGACTGGAGGAACGCGTAGTCGAGGTTCGGCCCGATCGTCCCCGTCGTGCCCGCGTCTGCGAGCGTGTGGCAGCTGCCGCAGCCCTGCTTGAAGAGCTCCTTGCCCTTGATGCGGTCCCCGGACGACGCCTCGGTGTAGCCGACCGTGTCGCCGCACGCGGCGAGCAGGAGCGCCCCGGCGAGGGCGAGAACGACGAGCGCGGCGACCTGCGCGGGGCGCCTGCGCAGAGAGGTTGACAGCGAGCGCTCCACGCGGGAGCGAGTCTATCCCGAGGCGTTCTTGCGCAGCTGCTTCAACTGTGCCCGGACGACGCCCGCGTTCGGGTCGTCGGGGGAGAGCTTCAGGAACCTCTGGTACGCGGCGATCGCGGTCGTCGCGTCCCCGACCTGCTGTGCGGCCTGCGCGAGCTCGAGCTGGACGTTCGGGTCGTTCGGCTGGATCGCAGCGAGCTTCGTGTAGGCGTCTACCGCGGCCGCGGCCTCGGCCGACGCCTGCTGGTACAGGGCCGAGAAGTCGTTGGAGGAGCCGGTGCTGATCGCGTTCTCGAGCGGATCGGTGAGGGTCGCCTGGCCCGACTTCGTCGTCAGGGACGGGAACGCCGTGCCCGGCGCCTGGAACGCGGCGGTGATCTGCGCCTGCTGGAGCTGCTGCTGGTACTCGCTGACCCGTGTGAGATGGAGACCGGCGAGCTCGCGGTAGGCGTCGGCGGACTTCGGACGGAGGGCGATCGCCTGGTTGAGTGCGTCGATCGCGCCGGCGGTGTCGCCCTCCGTCTGGAGCGCGGTCGAGAGGTTGCGCCATGCCTGCGGGTCCTTCGGATGGTCGGCCGCTTCCTTCTGCGCGTCGGAGACGGACTGGCCGGAGCTCGTGCCGCCCTGGTCGCGGAAGATGTCGCCGATCCCCGTGCCGCCGGCACCGACGCCGAACACGACGAAGCCCAGCGCGAAGACGAGCGCGAGGAACACGAACATCCACTTCGCGTGGCGGCGGAGCCGCGGGAAGAACATCGTGTCCTCGATCGACGGCGCCGTCGAGGCGCGCGGCCGCGGCGCTACGGCAGCATGCGGCTTCGCGCTCTTCGGGCGGCTCTTCTCGAATCGGGCCATTCGCTCGTCCCTCGTCGGTAGCGATCCTCGCCGTGTACGAGAGTAGCTGCAACCCGATCCGGCGACCCGCCCAGGACGACGGCCGTGGCGGGGTCCTCGACGGGGTCGAAGGGAGAGCCCTCGAGCGAGACGACGGCGAGGTCCGCGAGCTTTCCCGGGACCACGGAGCCGACCTCTCGGTCGATGCCGAGCACGCGGGCGCCGCCCAGGGTCGCCAGCTCGAGCGCCCGCGCTGCGGACAGCACGTCCGGTCGGCCCGCCCGGGCGCGGGCGGCGACGATCGCGGTCCGGAGCTCCTCGAACAGGTCGAACGACGGTGTCGACGCCGGACTGTCCGTGGCGATGCCGACCGGGATCCCGGCGGCCAGCAGCTCCTCGACGGGCGCGACGCCGCATCCCAGGTAGCCGTTCGAGCGCGGACAGTGCGCGACGCCGATGCCGGTGTCGGCGAGGAGTCGGATCTCGTCCGCGTCCACGTCGACGCAGTGGGCCGCCAGCACCGCCGGCCCGAGCAATCCGGCCGCGGAGAGCAGGCGGATCCCCGTGGTCCCGGGCGGGGGGACGAGCAGCTCGGCGAACGACGCCCAGTCGCCGGAGCCGTCGAGGAGATAGAGGCGTTCCGAGACGCTCTCCGCAAGGTGCGTCGCCATGGGCAGGCCCAGCCCCGCGCACGCCTCGTACAGCTCGAGCGTGCAGGTGTACGGCGCGTGCGGCGAGACGCCGAGGCGGACACGGTCCGAGAGCGCCGGCTCGACCTGCTCGCGGAGCTCCTCGAAGCGCGCGAGCGCGGAGACGTCGCGGCCGAAGACCTCGAGGTAGACGATCGCGCGGAGCCCCGTCTGCGCCGCCGCCTCGGCCGCAGCGCCGGAGAAGCTGCAGTCGCCGATCGTCGTGATCCCCGACCGGAGGCACTCGAGGGCGCCGTCGGTCGCGATCGCCCGCATGTCGCCGGCGTCGAGGAGGCTCTTCCGCGCGACGTGCATGCCGATCCACGCGGAGAACGGAAGCCCGTCGCCGAAGCCCGCGTAGACGGCGTACTCCAGGTGCGAGTGGCAGTCGACGAACCCCGGGACGATCGCGCAGCCCTCGAAGCGCTCGCCCGTCCCGAGCTCGGCCGCCGGACCGACGGCGGCGATCGTCCCGTCGTCGGCGATCGCCACGGCGCCGTCGCGGAGCGGATCGCCCTCGACAGGGACGACCCAGTCGGCGGAGAGGATCCTCACAGCGCTTCTGCTTCCGCGGCAGACCGCTCCCAGCGGCGCTCCATCACGACGGAGACCCAGATCGAGAGCTCGTACAGGACGAGGAGGGGCGCGACCTCGAGCGCGAGCGAGACGGGGTCGACGGTCGGCAGGAGGATTGCGAAGACGAGCATCAGCACGTACCCGATGCGGCGGTTGCTGCGCAGCCGCGCGGAGGTGAGCACGCCGATCCGGACGAGGGCGAGGACGAAGATCGGCATCTCGAAGGCGATCCCGAACGCGAGCAGCGTCAAGGTGACGAACGAGAGGTAGTAGCTCGCCCGGATCTGCGTCGTGTAGAGCTCGGAGTCGTAGTCGACGAGGAACGTCAGCGCCTTCGGGAGGACGACGACGTAGCAGAACGCGACGCCCGCGGCGAAGAGCGCGGTGGAGAGGACGACGAACACGCCGAGCACGCGCTGCGTCTCCTCCGTCACGGCGGGGGCGAGGAACGCCCAGATCTGCCACAGGATGATCGGCAGCACGAGCGCGATCGCGGCGTAGAAGCTCACCTTGAGGGAGGTGATGAACGGCTCCGTCACGCCGAACGTCACGAGCGGCGTCCCCGCGGGCAGCAGGTCCTTGAGCCGGTCGATGAGGTCGTCGTGGAACGCGTACGCGAGCGCGAACGCCGGGATCAGCGAGCCGAGACAGATGAACAGGCGATGCCTGAGCTCCGTGAGGTGCTCGACGAGGCTCGCTTCCTCGTGGTGGCCGAGGCGCCGCGGCAGCATGCGGGCCATCGCGCGGCGACGGGGCTAGGAAACGGTGTCGCGCTCGCGGGACGGGGTCGCGGGGGCCGACGGCTCCGGGGGCGGGAGCTCCGCCATGTCGTCCACGGGGTCGTCGTCCTTGCCGGACACCGATTCCTTGAACTCCCGCATGCCCTTCCCCAGCTGGCGGCCCATCTCCGGAAGCCGCTTCGGCCCGAAGACGAGGAGCAGCACGAGGAGCAGGATCAGGAGCTCCCAAATGCCGATTCCGAATGGCATGCGGAGAGCGTAGCGGTTTCCCCTGCCGAGCGGCCCGAGCCGGGAATCGGGCTGGAAGAGCCCAGTCGTCGCTACCATCGGATCAGATGGCACTGCTCGAGATCACGAACCTGCACGTCGGGCTGGAGGACGGCACCGAGATCGTCAAGGGCGTCGACCTCGCGGTCGACACGAACTCCAAGCACGCGATCATGGGGCCGAACGGCTCGGGCAAGTCCACGCTCGCGTACGCACTGATGGGCCATCCCGCCTACGAGATCACCGAGGGCGACATCCGACTCGACGGCGAGTCGCTGCTCGAGACGGAGGCGGACGAGCGCGCGCAGCGCGGCCTGTTCCTCGCCTTCCAGTATCCGCACGCGATCCCCGGCGTCACCGTGACCAGCTTCCTGCGCAGCGCGATCAACGCGAAGCGCAAGGCGCTGAACGGCGGCGAGGAGGATCCGGTGCCGGTCAAGGAGTTCCGCAC
>DASXAW010000121.1:0-2961 GCA_036406535.1 Gaiella sp. | reverse complement strand
ACTCGCGGAGGATCGGCGCGAACGGCGCGTCGACGAGCATCAGGTCGTAGTAGTCGACGAGCTTCCACCCGTACGGCGAGGCGAGCACGCAGAGCGGCGCGAGTACGAGGAGCGCGACGGGCGTCCATGCGAGCCGGCGCGCGCGAACGAGCTCGACGACGGCGAGCAGCACGGTAAGCCCCGCTCCGAGCACCACGGAGCCGTGCAGGTTGGCCCAGAGCACGAGCACCGGCAGCACGAGGAGCGTCCGTCGGCGCACCCCTCGGCGGGACGCGTCGACGAGCAACCACAGCGCTCCGGCGTAGAGAGGCAGCGCAGCGGACTGCGCGCGGATCGTCCAGCCCCACGGGCCCGCGATCACGGCGAGAAGGCCGAGCAGGAACGTGGAGCGCGACGACGCACCGCTCGTCCGCGCGGTCGCAGTCGCGAACGCGAGCGCAAGGAGCACGAGCAGGACGTCGAGCAGCACGACGGCGCGCATCCCGGCAAGCCCGTGCGCGGCATAGAAGACGACCTGCGCGAGCCACTGCTGGTCGGTCCACGTCGCCCCCTGGCCGAGGAGCGTGATCGTCTCGGTCGACGGCAGCCCGTGCTCGACGACCTCGCGACCCGCCATCAGCGTCAGCCACGTGTCGCCGACGACGAGCGACGGGCCGAACACGGTGAGAAGCACGATGCCGACGAGCGAGACGAGCAGGATCGGGAACGGGCTCGTCTCGAGCACCCGGCGCAGAGCGGGTGTCCGGCTCGAGTCGGACACCGACGGCGCGCCGGCACCAACAACGTCTTCGGCCACGTTTGCCGACACCGGTGCGAATGATCGCCACCGCGGCGGAGGTTCTGTCTGGACGAATGGCTAGGTCGATCGCGACTCGTGCCGCTGGCGGCCGCCTCTCGCCACGACGACGCTGGAAAGGGTGACCGTCGTCTCCGAGTCCCTTCCCCGAGCGCGCCCTGCTTTTCCCGTCAGCAGGGGCGCACGGCCCAGCCGCCGCAATCTTTGGATCGCCGCGGTGGTCGGGGTCCCGGCGTCGGCGGTCTTCCTCTTCCTGGCGATCCGCGGTGCGGACCTCGGCGCCGTGTGGCGGGCCTTGCAGGACGTGCGGCCGGCTCCGCTGCTCGGCGCCGTGGCCTGCATGGGCGGCGTGTACTGGCTCCAGGCCGCGCGCTGGCGGCGGATCGCGCGCACCGGCGCCAGCCACCTCCGCTACGCCGAGATGGTCGTGGCCGGCGTCGCCGTGAACAACGTGCTTCCGGGTCGGGTCGGCGACCTCCTCCGTGCGCGGTGGGTCTCCCGCGGGTCGTTCTCGTACGGGCGCGGCATTGCCACGGTCGTCTTCGACCGCGGCTTCGACCTCGTCACCCTGGCGATATTCCTCATCGCGACCCTGCCGCTCGTCACCGACGAGTCGTGGGTCGACCGGATCGTGATCGGCTCGGTGATCGCGATCCTCCTGCTTGCGGGCGTGATCCTCGCCGCCCGCTCATACACGCGGCGGCGCCCCGGGGGGAGGCGCCACCGCGGCCTCGTGCGCCGCTTCGCCCGCGACGTGCTCGACGGCCTCTCGGAGCCGCTCGGCGTGGTGCGGACGCAGGAGCTCCTCCTGCTCAGCGTGGCCGCCTGGCTGATCTGGGCGCTCGGCGCCTACCTGACCGCGCGGGCGGTCGGGATCGAGCTGACCGTCGTCCAGGCGGTCTTCGTCACAGGTGCGGTCAACCTTGGCGTGGCGATCCCGTCGTCGCCGGGCTTCGTCGGCACGTACCAGTGGCTCGGCGTGTCGGCGCTCGCGCTCTTCGGCATCGGCCAGGAGAGCGCCCTCGCCTACGCGATCGCGCTCCAGGCCGTGTGGTACATCCCGACGACGCTCGTCGGGCTCGTGCTGCTCTCGAGCGGCGCGACGCGACGTTGGGGCCGGCCGGGGGCGACTCCGGCGCCGACCCCGACCCCCGCGGCAGGCCTCGGGGTCTAGCGGCGAGCGGCGGTGTCCGACTGAAGTCGGCCACCAGGTTCTGAGAACCGGCGGGCGGTGACCTACTCGTCGCCCATCGGGCGGACGATGAGCCCGAGCTGGTACGCCTGGCGGACGGCGTCGGCGCGGTTCTTCGCGCCGAGCTTGCGGTAGACGTTCGTCAGGTGGAACTTCACCGTCTGCTGGGTGACCCAGAGCTCCTTCGCGATCTCGTCGTTCGACTTCCCCTTCGCGAGCTCGGTGAGGATCGAGATCTCGCGATCGGTCAGCCCTGCCGCCTTCGCGCCGGTCGGCACCGAGGTCTCGCTCGCGCCCACAGTGGAGAAGACCGTGCCGCTCGCGACCTGGCGCAGCGTCGAGGGCAGGTCGCTGGGGTCGACCGTCTTGAGGACGTACGCGCTGGCGCCGCGCCGTAGCGCGCCGTCGATCAGGTCCTGGGTGGTCGAGGCGGAGAGCATCACGACCTTCACGTCGGGGTAGCGCCGACGGATCTCCTCGAGGCACTGCAGGCCGTCCATGTTGGGCATGCGGACGTCGAGCACGACGAGGTCGGGGTTCGTCTGGCCGACGAGCGGGAGCACCTGTGCGCCGTTCTGGGTCTCTCCCACGACCTCGAACCCGCCGTCTTCGTCGAGCGCGCGACGGATCCCGTCGAGCATCAGACGGTGGTCGTCGGCGAGGAGGACGCGCATCACGACGTAAGTGTCGCAAAGAGGGCTGACGACGGCCTCTCGTCTCCGGATGCGCGAGCATTCGGGGGTGTGCGGCCCCTCGTTCGAGGCATTGCCGCCCCTCTGACGGGTGACTACGGTCCGGGTCAGGACGGATCGAGGGAGGGGGACATGGGCAGGACGAAGCAGCAGGAGATCCGGGTTTCGGGGTTGGGGATGATCGCGCTCGTGTTGTTGGCGGCGCTGCTCACGGTGTCGGCAGGCATCACGATCGGCGGCAAGCTCCACGTGTCGCTCCCAAGCCCGTCGGCGAGCCAGGA
>DASXAW010000120.1:0-4873 GCA_036406535.1 Gaiella sp. | reverse complement strand
CGCCGCCTGTACCTGCCGCGCGGGCGCGTCATCGGCGGCTCCGGCTCGATCAACGCGATGATCTACCTGCGCGGGAATCGCGCCGACTTCGACGGCTGGGCGGCCGAGGGCTGCACCGGCTGGTCGTACGACGAGGTGCTTCCGTACTTCAAGCGCTCCGAGGACAACGAGCGCGGCGCGAGCGAGTTCCACGGCGTCGGCGGGCCGCTCACGGTCTCCGACAGCCGCTCCATGTCCCCGTTGATCGAGGCCCAGCTCGAGGCCGCCGTGCAGTGCGGGCATGCGCACATCGAGGATCTCAACGTCGATCAGCCGGAGGGCGTCTCGCGGTTCCAGCTGACGCAGCGGAACGGCATGCGCTGCAGCACGGCAGACGCGTTCCTCCGGCCGGCCCGGGGGCGGCCGAACCTCGAGGTGCGCACCGGCGTCTTCGCCGAGCGGATCGTCTTCGAGGGAGACCGCGCAGTGGGCGTCGAGGTCGTCCGTGACGGCGTGCGCGAGACCGTCCGAGCCGAGCGCGAGGTGATCGTGTCGGCGGGCGCGTACCACTCGCCGGTCCTGCTGATGCTCTCCGGGATCGGGCCGGCCGAAGATCTGGGCTTCTTCGGCATCCCCGTGCGCGAGGACCTGCCGGTCGGGCACAACCTGCAGGACCACTGCATGGTCAACGTGAACTACCTGACCGACGAGCCCGGCCTCTTCGGCATCTTCACCCCCGAGAACTTCGCGCTTCTCGAAGGCGACGGCCGCGGGCCGCTGACCTCGAACTACCCCGAGGCGGGCGGGTTCTTCCGCACCCGGTCGGGTCTCGAAGCGCCCGACGTCGAGTTCCACTTCGCCGCCGCGCCGTTCTTCGACGAGGGTCTGACGCCGCCGCCCGACAACGGCTTCGCGTTCGGGCCCGTGGTCGTGAAGCCGGCCTCCCGAGGCAAGGTCGGCCTGCGGACCCCGATGCCGGACTCGAAGCCGACGGTGCTCTGCAACTTCCTGACGGCGGAAGAGGATCGGGCGAGCGTCCTCGAGGGGGTCCGCCTCGCGCTCGAGATCGCCTCGCAGCCGTCGCTCCGCGCGATCCAGCGCGAGCCGCTGAGCGTCCCGGACTCGGACTCGGAGAAGGACATCCTCGCGTGGGTGGAGCGGGCGAGCCAGACCGTCTACCACCCGACCTCCACATGTCCGATGGTCTCGGTCGTCGACCCTGAGCTCCGCGTCCTCGGCGTCGAGGGGCTTCGCGTGGCGGACGCGTCGGTGATGCCGACGATCACGCGTGCGAACACGAACGCGGCGACGATCATGATCGCCGAGAAGGCCGCGGACCTGATCCTCGGCAAGGCGTCGCCCGCGCCCGCGACCGCGGTGGCCGCGTCGTGAACCGGTTCGAGCAGGCGGTCTACGACTGCATGAAGCCCGCGGCAGAGCTGCTGGAGACGACCGCGAAGCCTCTGCACCGCGCGATGCTCTTCAACTTCTGGCGCCACGTCCACCTCGAGGGCGCGGGCGAGTTCGAGACGCTCGCCGCGGACGACATGATGGTCGAGGAGCCCGTCTACCGGATCACCTGGGGAGCGAGCCCGGCCGTGATCACCGGCAAGGAGGGCGTGCTCTCGTTCTATCGAACCGTCGGCGAGGCGGTGCTCTGGAACTCCGACGACCGGCTCGCCGTCGCCGACTGGGGAATCTGCGACGAGCTGACGTTCCACCAGCTCGCGCGCGGAGCCGACCTTCGGGCGATCGGCTACGAGGTCGACGACCCGGGCGCGCTGTACCACGCCTCGAGCCGTCAGGCCTTCATCTGGCCGTACGACGAGCGGGCGCGTCTGATCGGCGAGAACCTCTACGAGGACAAGACGAGCCTCACGATCGAGGAGGTCGGCCCCGACGAGGCGATCACCCCTGCGCGCGTGCGGGAGATCCACCGCGCGCAGCTCGCAAAGCTCGAGGCGGAGCGAGGCGACCGCTTCTGGGTCCTCGACGACGCCTGAGCCGCGAGGGCAGCCTCAGCCCGCGGTGACGGCGGCGCCGCGGCCGAGGGCCGCGCCGAGCGCCCGCGAGAGGTCGGCCTCGGGATCGGGCACCGAGCCGGACGTCCGCCACGCGACGAAGCCGTCGGGACGGACGAGCACGGCGCCTTCCGGTCCGGTGCCGTAGGCCGTCTCGAGGCCGCCCGCAGCGTCCGCGACGTCCGTGCCGAGCCGGTAAGCCCGGACCTGCACCCCGAGCGACTCGCCGGCCGGACCTGCCGCGGCGCACCAGCGCTCCCCGTCGGCCCCGGCGAGCAGCACGAAGTCCCGCCCGAACAGGTCGAGGGTCGACTGCTCGGAGCCGTCCACCGCGACCGGCACGTGCGGTGCGCGAAAGCCGGGCCGTGCGGACGGCGTCGCGGGGTCCTCCCACGTATCGTCGTCCCCGGCGCCGAGCACGGCGCCGGAGCGGTGGCGGTAGCCGAGCTCGACGGGCGCCTCGGGGACGATCGGCATCAGATCGTCCTTGCCGAGGGACGGGTCGAGACGAAGGACGTAGCGCGTGTACGCCTGCTCGGTCGTGAAGGCGCCGACGGGCTGGCGCTCGGCGTCGTACGTGTCGAGGAGCGACTCGTCCGCCCGGCCGTCGAGGACGTACGCGAGCTTCCAGGCGAGGTCGTAGCCGTCCTGCACGCCGTTGTTGCCGCCGAACCCGCCGGTCGGCGGCATGACGTGCGCGGAGTCTCCGGCGAGGAACACGCGGCCGTCCCGGAGGCGCTCGGCGTACTCCGCCGAGGCGGACCAGCGCTGGACGTTCTCGATCTCGACCGGGATCTCCGGATCGCCGAGCGCCTCGCGGACGTAGCCGACGCAGGTCGCCTCGCTCATGTCCTCGCCGATCCGGACCGACCGTGTCCCGTCGTCGTCCGCCGTCGAGTTGACGACGAGGAACCCCGCCTGCAGGTCGATCGAGAAGCGGAAGAACCCCTGCAGCCGGGGTCCGAAGACGTAGATCACGCTGAGGTTGCGGTCGCCCATCAGCCGGCTGACGTCGCCCTTGAAGTAGATGGTGATGCTGTCCGAGAAGCTCCCGTGCCCGAGCTGGCGAATGCCGAGTCGCTCCCGGATCGGGCTGTGCGCGCCGTCGGCGGCGACGACGTACCGCGCGCGCACGGTGCGCTCCCCGCCGCCGTCGCGGGATCGCACGAGGACACTCACGCCGTCTGCGTCCTGCTCCACCGACGTGGCTTCCGACGAGTACTCGATCCGCGCCCCGAGGTCTCCGGCCGCTCGAAGCAGGACAGGCTCGAGGCCGATCTGGGTGATGAAGACCCTGCGCGACGGACTGAGGTCCTCGACGCCCTCGTTGATGAACCGGAAGTACCAGTCGAGCTCCTTGCCGGCGAGGCTGTCGACGGACACGATCGCGCCGTTCTGGACGAACTCCCGCGCGGCGGCCTCCTCGATCTGCTCTTCGAGCCCGACCGCGCGATACGTCTCCATCGTGCGCTGGTTGACGAGCGCCGCACGCGGGTGGATCGCCGTGCCACGATGACGCTCGAGGACGAGCGAGGGCACCCCGTGATGGCCGAGGAACACGGCGGTCGAGAGGCCGACCAGGCTGCCACCGACGATCAGAACAGGAAGGTCTTCGTCGCCCATCTCCGCCTCCACTCGGTTGCAGCGGACAATCCTGGCACACCCCCGGCCTACGCGCGAGGGCGGCTACCTCACGTTCAGCTCGATGCGGACGCCGTTCGGGTCGGCGAGGAAGAGCTGGCGCATGCCGGCTGCGGGCACCTCGTTCCGGACCGCCTGGATGCCGGCGGCATCGAGCCGCGCGACGATGGCCTCGTGGTCTGCGGCGTCGAAGGCCAGGTGGTCGACGGGTCCGGTCGCGCGAGGAAGGCCCATCCGCTCGAGCTCCGTCTCGTAGGCCGCGCGCTCGGCGATGTGCACGCAGGCGACGCCGTCGAGGTAGAGCCAGTAGCCGGGAAACGCCAGCGGCGGCCGAGCTCCGGGCTCGAAGCCCAGGACGTCGCAGTAGAACGCCCGCGTGGCCTCGAGGTCGTCCGTCAGCACGAGAGCGTGGCCGAGCCCGTGGAGCGGCATCACGATCGAACCGCCGGCGTCCGGTGCCCGGCATAGGCCGCGAACGGCTCGAGCGATGCCGGGTCGACGAGGGCGTCGCGCGCGGCCACGTCCGACACGCGGGCTCCCGTGAGGATGCGCTTGACCGGGACCTCGAGCTTCTTCCCGGTCAGCGTCCGGGGGATCGCCGGGACGGCCACGATCGTGTCCGGGGCATGGCGGGGCGAGAGCGCGTTTCGGAGGGCGCCGGCGATCCGCCTCCGAAGCTCGCCGTCGAGCTCGACGCCCGGGCGCAGCACGACGAAGAGGAGGAGCTCGTCGTCCTCTTCGAGGTGGACGACGAGGCTGTCGAGCACCTCGTCGATCTCCTCGACGACCGAGTAGATCTCGCTCGAGCCCAGGCGCACCCCGCCGCGGTTCAGGGTCGCGTCGGACCGCCCGGTGATGATCGCGCTCCCTCGCTCGGTCAGCAGGACCCAGTCCCCGAACCGCCACACGCCCGGGTAGTGCTCGAAGTACGCGGCGCGGTAGCGCGAGCCGTCGGGGTCGTTCCAGAAGCCGACCGGCATCGAGGGCATCGGCTTCCTGATCACCAGCTCCCCGAGCTCGCCGACCACGGGCGCTCCGTCCGCCCCGAACGCCTGCGCGTCGACGGCCAGGCAGCGCCCGGAGATCTCGCCCGCGTACACCGGCAGGAGCGGGTTGCCCTGCACGATCCCGGTGCAGACGTCGGTCCCGCCGCTGCCGAGGTTCAGCAGCATCTCCGGGCCGAGCTGGTCGTAGAGCCACTCGAAGCCCTCGACCGCCAGCGGCGAGCCCGC
>DASXAW010000119.1:0-23656 GCA_036406535.1 Gaiella sp. | reverse complement strand
GCGTACACCGCCGCCTCGCACGGGATGATGTGGCGCGTGATCGGGAGGCGACAGATCGCGCGGCTCTCGCGTCTCGGGCCGTCGACGATGGGCGAGCGGCTCGGGGGCTTCGTCTACGGGACGGTCGTCGTCCTCTCGGTCCTCGTCGCGGGCGCGCGCGCGTACCCCGACGACGCCGGGCTGATCGCCCTCCTCGCCGTGATCACGTCGGTCGTGTTCTGGCTCGCGCACGTCTACGCGCACGGCGTCGCCGACAGCATCGCCCGCGAGGAGCACGTCTCGCTCGCCGGCCTACGCCGGATGGCCAACCGGGAGGGCGCGATCGTCGAGGCTGCGCTCCCTCCCGTCTTCGCTCTGCTGCTCGGCGCGTTCGGCGTGCTGTCGACGCGCGCCGCCGTCTGGCTCGCGTTCGCCCTCGGTCTCCTCGTGCTCGCGATCGAGGGCGTCGTCATCGCCCGCATCGAGCGCCTCGGCGTTCTCGGGATGGTCGGGATCGTCGCGGCGAACCTCGCGCTCGGCCTGGTGCTCGTGCTGCTGAAGCTCGTCGTCACCCATTGATGCGCACGGCCCGCCGGTCGCGCAGAATCGGCCCCACCGAAACCCAACGGAGAGACGAAGACCGATGAGTGAGACGCAGACCCTGCCGATTCGACCGGCCGACGATGCCGGCGGGCCGTGGCACGGGCTGACCGCCGACGAGGCGTGCACGCGGCTCGAGGTCGACGCCCGATCGGGGCTCGACGCCGCCGAGGTCGAGCGGCGCCGTGCGCTGCACGGCGCCAACAAGCTCGCCGAGGCCGAGAGGGAGCCCGGCTGGCACGCGTTCCTGCGGCAGTACCGCGACCTGATGCAGCTCGTGTTGCTCGGCGCTGCGATCGTCAGCGTCGCGGCCCTGCAAGAGGTGTCGACGGGGATCGTGATCGCGGCGCTCACCGTGGTCAACGCGGTGCTCGGACTGAACCAGGAGGGCAAGGCCGCCGAGAGCGTCGCCGCCCTGCAGAAGATGCTCCTCATCCGCGCGCACGTCCGGCGCGGGGGAGAGCTGGTGGACGTCCCCGCCGAGGAGCTCGTCCCCGGCGACGTCGTCTCCTTCGAGGCGGGGGACAAGATCCCCGCGGACGGGCGTCTGCTCGTCGCCGCCACGCTAGAGATCGAGGAGGCGGCCTTGACGGGCGAGGGCACGCCCGTCCTCAAGACGGTCGAGCCGGTCTCCGGTGGCGAGGTCGCGCTGGGCGATCGCGTCGACATGGCCTACATGAACTCCACCGTGACGCGGGGCCGCGGCGAGATGGTCGTCACGGCCACCGGGATGTCCACCGAGGTCGGACAGATCTCGGGGATGCTCTCGCAGGTCCAGCAGGAGAAGACGCCGCTCACCCGGCAGCTCGACCAGCTGACCGTCCTCATCACGATCATGGCCGCCGTCGCGCTGGCGCTCGTCGTCGTCATCGGGCTCCTGCGTGGGGACGACTTCGACGAGCTGTTCGTGATCGGGATCAGCCTCGCGATCTCGGCGATCCCGACGGGCCTGCCCGCCGTCGTCACGACGATGCTGTCGCTCGGCACGCAGGCCCTGGCGGCGAAGGGCGCGATCGTGAAGCGGCTGCGCTCGGTGGAGACCCTCGGCTCGACGTCGGCGATCTGCTCCGACAAGACCGGGACGCTCACCCTCAACCAGATGACCGCGCGCGAGCTCGTGGTCGTCGGCCGGCGGTACGCGGTCGAGGGCGAGGGCTACTCGACCGAGGGCAGGATCCTCCATGTGGCGGGAGAGGCAGAGGTTCCGCTCGACCCGTTCCTGCTGCCGATGGCGCTCGCGAACGACGCGGCCGTCCGCGACGGCGAGATCGTGGGCGATCCGACGGAGGCGGCGCTCGTCGTCCTCGCAGAGAAGGGCGGGGTCGACGTGGACGAGACGCGGCGCGTGTATCCGCGCGTCGCCGAGGTGCCGTTCGACTCGGACTACAAGCTGATGGCGACCTTCCACGAGATGGAGTCCGAGGGGCGTCCCGTCGTCCGCTGCTTCGTCAAGGGAGCGCCCGACGTGCTCCTTGCGCGCTCGACGCACGTCCGCGGCGCCGACGGCTCGGCGCTGTCGCTCGAAGGGGCCCACGAGGCCGTCCTCGCCGAGAACGACCGCCTCGCGGGCGAAGGGCTCCGCGTGCTCGCCGTCGCGGCGCGGGAGCTCGACCCGGCGGACTTCCGGCCCGACGGCGAGCTGCTCGACGAGGTGGGTGACCTGACGCTCCTGGCGCTCGTCGGCATCGTCGACCCCCCGCGGAAGGAGGCAGAGGAGGCAATCGCGCGGTGCAAGGAAGCCGGGATCACCGTCCGGATGATCACCGGCGACCACGCGACGACCGCGGCGGCGATCGCGGGGCAGCTCGGGATCGAGGGCCGCGCCCTGCCCGGGACCGAGTTCGCCGCGCTCGACGACGACGAGCTCGACGCGCAGGTCCACGGAATCGGAGTGGTGGCGCGCGTCGCGCCGGAGGACAAGGTTCGCCTCGTGGAGATGCTCAAGCGCCAGGGCAACGTCGTCGCGATGACGGGAGACGGCGTCAACGACGCGCCCGCCCTCAAGCGCAGCGACATCGGCGTCGCGATGGGGATCACCGGCACCGAGGTGACGAAGGAGGCGGCCGACATGATCCTCACGGACGACAACTTCGCCACGATCGTCGCCGCCGTCGAGGGCGGCCGCGGGATCTACGACAACCTGATGAAGTACGTCCGCATCCAGCTGATCCAGCTCGGTGCGTTCATCCTCCTCTTCGTCCTCGCAGGCGTGTTCGACGTCGCGGGCGGCGCGCCGCTCAACCCACTGCAGATCCTCTGGATCAACTTCGCGATCGACGTCCTGCTCGCGATCGGTCTCGGCTTCGACGCCGCCGCGCCCGGCCTGATGCGCCGTCGGCCACGCGACGCCGCGGCGCCCATCGTCGACCGGGGCCTCGCGATCCGGCTCGGCATCGGGAGCGTGCTCATGTCGGTGCTCGCGCTCGGCGTCGTCGCGTGGGGAGAGGATCGCTACGACCTCGTGACGGCGACCACCATGGGGCTGACCACGCTCTCCCTGATGCACGTCGTCGCCGCCCTCGAGGTGCGAGAGCCGCTCGGCACGATCTTCGCGCGCTACACGATCGAGAACCGCCGCTTCGTCCAGCTGATCGGCGTGGCCCTCGTGCTGACGTTCCTCGCCACCGAGCTCTCGTTCCTGCAGCGGATCCTCGACACCGTCTCGCTGACGAGCAGGCAGTGGGGCGTGTGCCTCCTCGGGCCGGTCGTGTTCGTCGCGGTCGCCGAGCTCGCGAAGATGGTCGACCGGCGCTCCGGGTCGGGTCGCCCGGCCGTGCCGGCGGACGTGTCGGCGTGAGCACGCCCGCGGCGGCGGTGCGCAACGACAGGCTGCGCGAGCACGCCGAGCGGCTGCTCGTCAACCCCGTCGAGCGACACGCGCTCGCGCTCGCGTTCACCGAGAGCAGCGCGGCGAGCGCAGAGGTGCTCGTCGAGGGAGAGTCCTTCTACCCCCGCATGCTCGAAGACATCGCGGCGGCGGAGTCGACGATCCACATCAACCAGTTCGGCTTCCGGCCGGGCGTCGTCGGTGACGAGTTCGCGGAGGCGCTGCTGGCGAAAGCGGCCGCGGGGGTCGCGGTGCGGCTCGTCGTCGACCGGCAGGGGTCGGACCCGGAAGGCGGCGCCCGTGCGCTATACGACCGGCTGCTGGCGAGCGGTGTCGACGTGTGCGTCGTCCGCGCGACGCGTGTCCGCGTCCCCGACGGCCCCCTCGGCGCGGGTGGCGCGCCCCGCTGGAACCTGCGTGGCCTCGGGCACATCGACCACCGCAAGGTCGTGGTCGTGGACGGCCGCATCGGCTGGGTCGGAGGCGCGGGGATCGAGGACCACTTCCGCGACGGCCGCTTCCACGACCTCTTCGTCCGCGTCGACGGGCCGGTCGTCGCGCAGCTCCAGCTGGTCTTCCTCGCGAGCTTCCGCTGGCTCGGCGGCACGATCCCGGTCGCAGGGCTCGACGCGCTGTTTCCGCCCCTCGCGGACGGGACGGTCCCCGCCCTCGTCCTCCACAACGCACCAGGTCGCTTCCGGCCCATCACGGACGCGATCACCGAGCTGCTCGACGGCGCACGTGAGTCGCTCGACGTCGTGAACCCCTACGTCACGGACCGGAGGATGATCCGACGAATCGCGGATGCCGCCCGCCGAGGCGTCGCCGTCAGGCTCTTCGTCCCGGCGAACGCGAACAACTGGGCGTGCGCCGCGGCCCAGCAGCACCACCACCCGGAGCTTCTCGACGCGGGCGTCCGCATCCTCGAGTACCCGACGATGCTCCACGCCAAGGCGTTCGTCCGGGACCGCGAGGAGCTCCTCGCCGGTACGTGCAACCTCGAGGCGTGGAGCCTGAAGCGGTTCTTCGAGATCGACCTCCGGATCCGCTCCTTCGCCGTCGCCGCACAGTTCGACGACAGGTTCAGCGCACCGGCCGAGGCGGTCTCGCGCCCGGGCCGCGTTCTCACAGGCGTCAAGGAGCGGGCGCGGGGCCGGCTCCTGGCGACGCTCTCTCCGCTCCTGTGAACTCGCGCTCTGCGACGACGCGGATCCCCGTCGCCTTGAACGACGCGTAGACGGGCTGCCCGGACTCGAGCCCGAGGCGTCCGAGCGACTCGGCCGTGATCTCCGCGCTCACCGGGCCGACCGTCAACCGGACGCGGTTGCCGAGCTCCACGATGTTGCGGATCGGCGCGTGGATGACGTTCAGCGCCGAGTCGTCGGGCGGCCCGAGGCCGACGGTGACGTCCCAGGGGTACACGGCGAGCGCGACCCACCCGTGCGCCGGGTCGGCGGTCGCGACGAGCGTGCCGTCCTCGAGCCGCACCCGGGTCGAGCCGTTCCGACCGGGTTCGGCGTGGCCGTAGAGGAGGTTCGCGCCGGTGAACGAGGCGACGAACGAGTCGGCCGGCGCCCCGACGAGCTCGGTCGGCGTGCCCGTCTGCCGGATCGTGCCATCGACGATCACGCTGACCTCGTCGGCGAGCGCCGCCGCGTCCTCGAAGTCGTGCGTGACGAGGAGCACGGGGATCTCGAGCTCGACGAGGAGGTCGTGCAGCTCGGCGCGGACGGTCGTCTTGGTGTGCGCGTCGAGCGCCGAGAGCGGCTCGTCGAGGAGCAGCACCTGCGGATCGCGGGCGAGCGCACGCGCGAGCGCGACGCGCTGCCGCTCGCCGCCGGACAGCTCGTGCGGGCGTGCGCGCTCGAGATGCGCGATACGGAAGCGCTCGAGATACTCGTCGGCCGCGTGCTTGCGCGCGTACTCGACGTTCTGACGCACGGTCATGTGCGGGAACAGGGCGTACTCCTGGAAGACGAGGCCGACGCGCCGCTGCTCGGGCGGCAGGAAGACGGCGGGCTCGCCGTCGAAGAACACCTCGTCGTCGACCGCGATCCGTCCGGACGAGGGCCGCACGAGGCCGGCGACGGCGCGGAGGACGGTCGTCTTGCCTGCACCCGACGGTCCGACGAGCGCGAGCGTCGACGCGACCTCCAGGCTCAGGTGGAGCCGGAAAGTCCGAAGAGGGACTGTGATCTGGTCGACTCTGAGCGTTGCCATGAGAGACCCGCGTGCAGGGCGGCGAGGAGGACGACGCTGAACAGTACGAGGACGGCGCTCATCGCGAGCGTCGCGTCGAAATCCTGGTCGAACTGGGCGTAGATCGCGAGCGGAACGGTCTGGGTGACGCCCTGGAGGCTCCCCGCGAACATGATCGTCGCGCCGAACTCCCCGAGCCCGCGCGCGAACGAGAGCGCGAGCCCGGCGATCAGGCCCGCACGCGCGAGCGGGAGGGTCACCCGGAAGAACGTGCGCATCGGGCTCGCCCCGAGCGTGCGGGAGGCGGCAGCGAGATTCGGGTCGGTCGCCTCGAAGGCCGCGATCGCCTGGCGGATGTAGAGCGGGCTCGCGACGTACGCGACGGCGACCGTGACGGCGCTCTGCGTGAACGGCAGGCTGACCCCGAATGCGTCCAGGCTCGAGCCGAGCAGGCCGAGGCGCCCGAATGCGGCGAGCAGGCCGATCCCGGCGACGGCCGGGGGCAGCACGAGCGGCAGCTCGACGAGCGTGATCGCGAGGGAGTGACCCGGGAACCGCCGGCTCGCGAGGAGAAACGCCGCGGGCGTCCCGAAGGCGAGGATCAGCGCCTGGGCGATCAGGCTCGTCTTGATGCTGACGACGAACGCGTCCTGCACGACCGGGTTGCCGAGCTGCTCGACGAGCTCCGCCGGCGACGTGTGCGCGAAGATCGCGACGATCGGCAGCACGAGGAACGTCATCGCGACGACGGTCGCGCCGACGTATGCCACGCCGAGCAGGGTTCGGCGCACGCTCCTCCTCTGCACGACGGCTACTTCTTCGCCGGCTTCGGCTTCACGCGCGGCAGGAACCCGGCAGCGACCAGCTTCGACTGGCCCGCCTTGCCCAGGACCTTCGTCATGAACGCCTGGCCGTCGGCGTTGTTCCCGCTCGCGCTGACGATGCACATCCCGTACTGCACCTTCGGCTGCGCCCACGCCGGCACCTTGATCACCGAGACGCGGTCGGGCACCGTCTTCGCGTCCGTCGAGTACACGAACCCCGCGTCGGCCTCGCCGAGCGCGACCTTCGCCAGCACCTCGCGGACGTCGGTCTCCTGGCTGACGACGTTCTTCGTCACCGATGCCGAGAGGTTCATGTTCTTCAGGATCTGGAGCGTGTAGCTCCCGACCGGGACCCCTGCGCCCGCGATGTCGAGCTTGATCCCGGGCTTCGCCAGGTCGTAGACGCTCTCGATCCCGGCCGGGTTCGCCTTCGGCACGACGATCACGAGCGTGTTCCGCGTGAGGACGACCGGCTTCGAGCAGAGACCCTTCGCGTAGAGCTGGTTCGGCAGGGTCATGTTCGCGGAGGCGAACACGTCGGCCGGCGCGCCCTGCTGGATCTGCGCCGCGAGCGTGTTGGAGCCGCCGAAGGAGTACCGCGGCGAGCCGTCGATCTTCGGGAAGACATCCGTGAGCGATGCGGCTGCGTAGACGGTGATCTGCGCCTGGGACGCGGCCTCCGCCCGGGCGCCGAAGACGGCGAGCGCTCCGCAGACCGCGACCGCGAAGGAGGCGAGGAGCGGGTAGCGGCGGTGGAGACGCATGGGGCGCCCGTCCATCTCAGTGCTGGAGGATCACGTTGGTCGACTTGACGATGGCCGTCGTGGCCATCCCGGGCTCGAGCCCGAGGTCCGCGACCGCGTCGCGCGTGACGACGGCGACGAGCCGCACGGGGTCGTTGACGACGATCTCGACCTGGGCCATCAGGCCCTCGACCTGGACGTCGGTGACGATCCCGGGCAGTCGGTTGCGCGCGCTGATGTGCCTGCCCGCCGCGTCGCCGCGGACGCGATCGATCTCGGTCGCGGCGACCACCCGGCGGTTGCTCGGGTCACGCCCCACCTTCAGCCGCCCGGCTTTGTCCCAGCGGCGCAGCGTGTCGAGGCTGATCCCGAGAGCCGCGGCAGCCTCGCTCGCCGTGTAGAGCTGCTTCGCCACCGTCAGCTCTCGTACCGGTCGAGGGCGGCGGAGACGAGGTCGATCGGGAGCGCGGCTGCGAACGCGCCCCCGATGGCTGGCCGGCGGACGAGAGGCGCGAGGGCGCTCAGCTGCTGCGCCTCGTTCGCGGCGATCTGCGCGAGCGCGAGTCGTGTGACCGGGGACTGGACGCTCTCGAGGGCTCCGAGATAGGCGCCGAGACTCAGCGTGGCGAGCGTCCACCCGAGCTTCGCGACGGAGTCGCGGGAGCCGAAGCTGCCACGCGGGTACGAGAAGTCGATGTCGTCCGCGGTCGCGGGCGGCTGGCCCGCGCCGTTCAGCAGCGCCGCGAGCCCGGCGTAATGCGCCCTGTCGTCGGCCTGCATCCGCCGGACCAGGCGTACACCGGCCGGGTCGAGCTTCCCGCTCGCCAGCGCCTGCGTCTGGAAGTCGCCCTTGAGGAGCTCGGTCGCCGTGAGGAGACGCAGGTACGAGAGGTCGACATCGGGCGCGGCCGCGGCGGCCGAGCCCGTGAGGGTCGCGAGGCCGGCGCCGGTCGCGAGCAGGGCGGCGCCGCCTCCGATACCCCGGCGGAGCACATCGACTCGCCGGAGTGTCACGCTTTTCTCACATGCGTTGCATAGGCAAGACCCGCCACGGGCGGCACTCTACAGGCATTAGAAGGTGGAAGGGTCCCGTGCTCCTACGCAACGTCCCCAAGGAGCGCGTCACGCGCCGGCGAGGGGCCCGACGAGGTAGACGCGACCGATGCCCGGGCGGTAGCCGAGGCTCGCGTTGAGCCGGCGGATCGGCTCGTTCCGCTCCTCGTTGCGCGTGCGGAGCTCGGTGAAGCCGTTCGCGATCGCCCAGCGGATCTGCGCGGTCTTCAGCGCTCGTGCCACACCTCGGCCGCGCCAGGCGCGCTTCACGCCCGAGATGTCGTGGAAGGCGATCGTCGGCTGCGCGGCGGTCAGCGCGAACTTCGCGTAGCCGACCACCTCGTCTCCAGCAACGGCGACGAACGTCGCCTCCGGCGAGTCGCCCGAGCCCTGCATGTCGTGCGCGAGCCAGTCCTCGAACGTCTCCAGCTCGTCGTTCTCGAAGCCGGGGATGTCGGGGTAGGCCTCGACGGAGACCTCGTACATCCCGCGCGCGAGCTCCGGCCGCTCTGCCCAGCTGACGATCTCGATCCCATCGGGCGGGAGGAGTGCGGGCGCCTCCATCCCGGTGATGTCGAGGACGACGCCGAGCTCGCGGCGCTCCTCGACGAACCCGCGCCGCGTCGCGAACGCGAGGCTCTCGGCATCGTCGTCGAGGACGGGCACCTCCACGTCCGTGATGCCCTGCTCGCGTGTCCACGCCGAGAGCGACGCGTACAGCGCCGTGCCGACCCCGCGGCGGCGATGCGAGGCGAGGACGGTGAGGACCGTGAGGACGCGGTCGGAGCGGTGCGGGACGATGACCGTCAGCGCGGAGCCGACCGGGACGCCGTCGAGCCGCGCGACGACGTCGTGATGGGCCCGCACGCTCTGCTTGAAGGAGCGGACCTCGTCCATCGTGAAGGCCGCATGCGGCCAGACCGCGTTGTAGACGTCGAGCGAAACCTGCTCGTCCCGCTCGTCGACGCAGGGCATCAGCCCGAGCATGGCCGCACCTTACGGCGGCGCCACCTTCCGGTGCGCGCGCGATACGGTGCGCCTCGATGAGGCTTCGGCGCCGGACCGGATGATCCACGCATGAGCGCCCTTCTCGTCGGCGAATCGGCCCAGGTCGTCACCTCGCACCAGCTGCAGTCGCTCGTCTTCGTGCTCGCGGCCTCCGCGGCCGCCGCCTTCCTCGCCCGCATCGGGCCGCGCCTTGTGCTCCCCACCGTCGTCGTGGAGATCGTCCTGGGGATCGTGCTCGGCCCGCAGGTGCTCGACTGGGCGTCGGAGGGGACGTACATCGAGTTCCTCGCGAACTTCGGCCTCGCGCTGCTGTTCTTCTTCGCGGGCCTGGAGGTGATCGAGAAGCACGTCCCCCGTCAGGCGATCGTGCGAGGCTCGCTCGGGTGGACGATCTCGATCGCCCTCGGGATCGGGATCGGCTACCTGCTGCAGCTCGCAGGTCTGGGCGCCGAGGGCTGGCTGCTCGGCCTCGCCGTCTCGACGACGGCGCTCGGCACGCTGGTGCCGATCCTGAGCGACTCGGGGATCCTGCCGACACCGCTCGGCACGGCTGTGCTCGGCACGGGCGTCGCCGGAGAGTTCTGGCCTATCACGGTGATGTCGGTCTTCCTCACCGGGGTCTACGGCGCGGGCGCGGAGCTCGTACTCCTCGTCGTGTTCGGCGCGATCACGATCGGCACGGCGTTCTTCGCGATGCGCGCACGTCCCCCACGGGTCGTCGCGATCATCAGGGAGACGCTCCACTCGACCGGGCAGGCGGCCGTCCGCCTCTCGATCGCGCTGATCGCGGCGCTCGTGCTGCTCGCGCACGACGTCGGCTTCGACTTCGTCCTCGGCGCGTTCGCGGCGGGGCTGATCGTCGGCCTCGTGCTCGACAACCCGGAGGGCGGGGTCGTCCGCATGCGCCTCGAGGGGATCGGCTTCGGCTTCCTGATCCCGATCTACTTCGTCGCGACGGGGCTGACCTTCGACCTCGACAGCCTGCTGACCGCGAGCGGCCTCGCGCTCGCCGCGTTCTTCCTCGTGCTGCTGCTGGTGGTCCGGGGCACGCCGGCGCTGCTCTGGCTGCGGGACCTCGGGCCCCGAGGTACCGCAAGCGTGGCGTTCTTCGGCGCCACGCAGCTGCCGCTCGTCGTCGCGATCGTGGGCATCGGCAGGGGCCGCGGAGCGATCGACGGCGACGTCGCAGCATCGCTGATCGGTGCGGCGATGGTCTCGGTGCTCGCCTACCCGTTGATCGCCGGCGCGATCTCGGGCGCGGAGGAGGAGTGGGTGCCCGACAGCGTCGCCTCGACCGAGGCCGAGTACTAGAGGTCGGGCGAGCGCCCGCCGCGTAGGTGCGCGACGGGCGCCCGTGGAGTGGCACTAACCGGTCGGCGGGATCAGCACGCGGTTGACGACGTGGATCACGCCGTTCGTCGCCATGACGTTCGGCTTGGTCACCTTCGCCGTGTTCACGAACACGTTGTTCCCGGCGACGCGGATGCGGACTGACTTGCCGTCGAGCGTCTTGGCCGAAGAGAGCTTGACGACCTTCGAAGCGGTCACCTTGCCGGAGACCACGTGGTAGAGGAGCACCGCCCGCAACTTCGCCTTGTCGGCCATGAGGCCGTCGAGTGTCTTCTTGGGCACCTTGGCGAACGCCGCGTCGGTCGGGGCGAACACCGTGTACGGGCCCGGCTTCTCGAGCGCGCTGACGAGACCGGCCCGGGTGAGAAGTGCCGCGAGCGTCTTGAACTGCCCGGCAGCGACGGCGGTCTGGACGATGTCGCCGTTCTGGCGGCTCTGCGTCGGCGCCGTCGCCGCGGTCGACGCGACCAGTGCCGACGCGACGACCGCGACGAGGAGGAGGGGGAGGAGCTTCTTCATGGCGTCCTTTCGGTGGAAGTACGTGATCAGTGGGACTCCGCCGTGATGGGGCGGTGGTGCGACGTCGGCCGACGTGCGGCAGCGACGAGCGAGCCGATGCCGTAGACCGCGGCGACGCCGACCAGGGAGTAGACCGTGCGGCTGACCGCGTTGGTCTCGCCGAACTCCATCCCGCCGCAGAGCCACGCGACGAGATCGAACTTCGCCAGGCCCACGAGGCCCCAGTTGAGGCCGCCGACGAGCACGAGCGTCGCGGCGACAAGATCGAGCTTACGCATCTGTATACCTCCTGTAGAGAGATTGTCCAGAGGCTACCTGTCGCACGGACGTCTTGTCAAATCATTGTCTAGGTCTTGTATAGTAAGCGCATGGCAGAGGTCGGGTTGTTCCGGATCGGAGAGCTCAGCCGCCGCTCCGGTGTGAGTCGGGAGCTCCTACGTGCATGGGAGCGCCGCTACGACCTCCTGAAACCGACCCGCTCTCCGGGCGGGCTGCGGCTCTACTCCACCCGCGACGTCCAGCGGGTGGAGGCGATGCAGCACCATCTCGCCGCCGGGTTGGCGGCGGCCGAGGCCGCGGCCCTCGCGAGCCGCTCTGACGGGGAGGCCGCAGACGCTCCGCCTCCAGACGCCGCCCGCGAGGAGCTCGCCAGGGCGCTCGCGAGCTTCGACGAATCCGCCGCCCATGCCCTCGTCGACGCGCTGCTCGCGCGGATTAGCCTCGACGCGCTGCTGCGGGATGTGGTCGTCCCATACCTCCACGAGCTCGGCGAGCGCTGGGAGGAAGGCGAGGTCTCCGTCGCCCAGGAGCACTTCGCGACGAACGTCCTCCGTGGGCGACTGCTCGGGCTCGCGCGCGGCTGGGGCCGCGGGCTCGGGCCGAGGATCGTCCTCGCGTGCGCCCCGGGCGAGCAGCACGACCTGGGTCTCATCGTCTTCGGTCTCGCGTTGCGGGCGCGGGGATGGCGCGTCGTGTACCTCGGCGCCGACACCCCGCTGGGAAGCGTCGCCGACGCCGCGCGCGCCTGCAACCCCGAGTTCGTCGTCGTCAGCGCGGTCGAGGCGCGGGCGTTCAGGCGGCACCGGGCGGAGCTCGTCGCGCTCGCGTCCGAGCACCGTTTGTGCCTCGGCGGGGCCGGCGCAGCGAGCGCGAACCTCGACGACGTCGTCACCCTGTCGGGCGGCCCGGTCGAGGAGGCCGAGCGGCTGACGCGGTTGGCGCGCACCGCCGCGTGATGCCCGCGACCGTCGTCCTCTTCACGCGTGATCTGCGCGTCCACGACCAGCCGACGCTTCGCGCTGCGACAGACGCGGGAGGCGAGGTCGTTCCGCTCTTCGTCCTCGACGACGCATTCGCCTCCGAACGTGTGGGCGTGAGCCGCCGAGCGTTCCTCGCAGAAGCGCTCGCCGACCTGCGGGAGTCGCTTCGGGTACGAGGTGGCGACCTCGTCGTCCGGCGCGGGGATCCGGTCGTCGAGACGCTTCGGATCGCCCACGCGGTCGGGGCCGCGACGATCTCCGTGGGCGACGACGCGAGCGCCTACGCGCAGCGACGCCGGCGGCGCCTGGCGGAGGCCTGCGCTGGCGAGCGCATCGAGCTGCGGGTCGAGGACACGATTGCCGCCGTCCCGGCCGGCGAGCTCGCGCCTGACGGCCGCGACCACTACCGCCGTTTCACGCCGTACTGGCGCCGCTGGCGGGAGACGCCGCTCCCCGCCGTGCTCGGGCCTCCGAAGCGAGTCGTAATCCCTCATGGGCTGGACCCAGGCGCGCTTCCGCCGAAGGATGAGCGGGCCGGCCTGCCGCCGGGCGGGGAAGCTGCGGGACGCCGGCGACTGGCCGGCTGGCTCCGCGACGGCATCCGCGACTACGCGGCGACGCGCGATCTCCTCGCGGTCGACGGCACGTCGCGGCTGAGCCCGTACCTCCACTTCGGGTGCGTCTCTGCGCGCGAGGCTGTCGAACGCGCGCGCGGATGTGGCCCGGTGGCGGAGGAGTTCGTGCGACAGCTCTGCTGGCGCGACTTCTTCCTCCAGCTGCTCGAGGCAAACCCCGGCACGCAGACAGCCGACCTGCGCTCGCGCGCCGTGGAGTGGCGCGAGGACGAGGAGGCCCTGGAGCGCTGGAGTCAGGGGCTGACCGGCGTCCCCATCGTCGACGCCGGCATGCGCCAGCTCCGCCGGGAGGGCTGGCTGCACAACCGCGGCAGACTGATCGTCGGTTCGTTCCTCACACGCACGCTCGGCCTCGACTGGCGCCGCGGCGCAGAGGTGTTCTTCGACCTCCTCGTCGACGGCGACGTCGCCAACAACGTCGGCAACTGGCAGTGGGTCGCCGGGACGGGGGCGGACTCGCGTCCGAACCGGCGGTTCAACCCGCTCCGCCAGGCGAACCGCTTCGACCCGGACGGCGCGTACGTGCGCCGCTACGTGCCCGAGCTCGCGGACGTCGATCCCGCATTCGCGCACGAGCCCTGGCGCGCGCCTCGCTCGCGGCGCCCGGCGGCGTATCCCCCTCCGCTCGGACTCGTCGTGTCGTAGGGCTCGGTCGCTCTCGAAGATCAGGGGCCGGATGAAACCGCCGGCTGGTCACCGCCCAGCGGGACGTCGGCGGCGACCGGCGGGATGGCCTCCGGCACTCCGCCCTGGTCCTGCGCGTGGTACGCCGCGCGGAGCTCGTCCTCCCGTTCGCGCCTCGGGAACAGGAAGAACACGAGGAGCGCGCCGACGAGCACCGATACGAGACCCGCGGCATAGGCCCACTGATCGCCGTCCAGGAACGACGACTTCGCGGCCGAGAGGATCGCCTCGGCGTCCTGCGGCGACGCGTGGGCCGCGATGTTCTCGGCGCTCGCAAACGAGAGCTGCAGCTGGCTCTCCGTGGAGTTCGAGACCTGACTCGAAACGGACTGGTCGGCCATCGCGGTCGCGTAGTGGGCCGTCAGCACCGCTCCGAGAATCGACGTCATCAGCGCGCCCCCGAGGTCGCGCTGGAGATCGGCGGTGCCGGAGGCCATGCCGACCCGCCGCACGGGAACCGATCCTGCGAGTGAATTCGAGGCGGGCGTCCCTGCAAGGCCCACGCCGATCCCGATGCAGATGTACGGGATCGCGATCTGCCAGTACGGGGTGTCCTCTCTCCAGAGAAGCAGCATCCCGACGAACGCAGCGACGAGGAAGACGTAGCCCGACAGCAGGGTGAGCCGCGACCCGTGCGCGGCCACGAGCTTGGCCGAGCGCGGCGCGACGAGCACCATCGCGAACGCCGCAGGCAGGATCGCGGCGCCCGCCTCGACGGTCGAGTAGCCGAGCACGTTCTGCACGTACTGCTGGCTCACGTAGGCGGTGCCCATGAGCGTGCCGAAGACGATGATCCCCGCGCACGCCGCGACCCAGAACGTCGGCCTCGCCGCCACCGGGAGGTCGAACAGCGGGTTCTCTGCGCGCCGCTCTCGAAGGAGGAACACCGGGATCGCGGCGACCGCGATGACGAACAGCACGAGCGCAGTCGTCTCCATCCCGTTCACGGGCCAGAAGTTGATCGCGAGGATCAGCGTGCCGACGAGCACGACCGAGACGATGCCGCCGAGATTGTCGACCGGCTCGGTCGTCTCGTTGACGTGGCTCGGCACGAACCACACCGCCATCGCGAGGGCAACGACGGCGAGTGGGATGGTCACGAGGAAGACCGATCCCCAGTCGAAGTGCTCGAGCAGAATTCCGCTGACGAGCGGCCCGAGCGCGGCGAACCCACCGCCGATCGCAGACCAGAGAGCGATCGACTTGGTTCGGGCGCGTCCAGACCAGAGCGCGGTGATGAGCGCCAGCGTCGTCGGATAGGCCATCCCCGCGCACAGCCCTCCGGCGACGCGTGCAACGAAGAGGACGTCGTCGCTCCAGGCAAAGCCCGCCAGGAGCGAGACCGGGATCGAGAGCGTCATCCCGAGGACGATGAGCAGCTTGCGGCCGTACCGATCGCCGAGCGCCCCGAACCACAGGACCGACGCGGCAAGCCCGAACGAATAGCCCACCGCGATGAGGTTGAGGGTGGTCTGCGATGAGTCGAAGTCGTTGCCGATGTCCGGGATGGCGACGTTCGCCACCGACAGGTTGAGGTTCGCGACCGTCGCGACCGCGATCAGCGAGACCAGGACGAGCCCTGCGCGAGGCGGAGCGGCGGGGGTCGTCGCCATGTGGGCATTCTTTCGCAGTTCGGGCACCCGGGACTCACCCGTGTTGGACGAAGTGGCCGACAGCTCCTCACGGGCCTGCGGCCGGGGGAAGCGCCATCGACGCGCGCAGGGTCTCGAGCGGGGTGGACGGAACCGTGATGAGGCCCCGCACTGGCCGGTCGAGGTCGAACGTCACGAGGAGGAGCATCGACACGAGCGCCGCCGCGAGCACGACCGGCAGGATCCCACGCCCCAGAACCGAGAGGTAGAGCGCGAGCAGCCCCAGCGCCGCGGCGGCGCCGATCACCTCGAGAGCGAGGACGGCGCCGGGCACGCGGTTGTTGAGCCCGGAGATCCGCACCGTCTGCATGTCGATCATCGAGTTGAGGCTGTCGACGTAGAGCCGAGGCGCGCTCGCGACGGGCGCGGCGTCGATCGCCTCCCCGGCCTGTTGCCACAGACGGCGCTGGACGACGCTCTCCGCGGCCGCGGTGCGTCGCATGTCGGAGCTGCCCGGCACGTCCTCCGAGAGGCGGATCGCGAGGTCGGTGTACTGCCGGAGGAGTGCGAGCGACTTCGTCCGTACCGGCTCGGTGAGGAGTTGCGCGCGCAGGTACGTCGTGCCGATCGCGTTCGTTTCGTCCACGACCGCGGCGCGCCGGTTCTCGTAGCGCCCGACTGCGAGCGAGAGGCCGAACGCGAGGATCAGGCCGACGACGCCGAGCAGGGCTCCCTGGAGCACCCCGAACGGCTCGCGGAGCGCATCCGAGTGCTGCCGCAAGTACCGGCCGAGTAGCACGCCCGTCGCCGTGACGCCCCCGACGATCGCGAGGATGATGAGCGCGAGCGCCCAGCTGCTCAGGGAGAAGAACACGGCGCGCGCAGTCTCTCAGGCGGACGGAACGGCCTCGACGTGGCGCCGCCAGATCTCGTCGAGCAGGCTCGGCCTCAGGTCGGCCTTCCAGAGGATCGCCGAGGCGCCGCAGCCGCTCGCCTCGCGCCTGAGCTCGTCGGGGTGGGTGACCGAGACGAGCACGACGAGCGTCGACGGCAGGCCGGCCTTGATGCGGGTCGTGGCGGAGATCCCGTCGAGCCGCGGCATGCGCACGTCCATGAGCACGACGTCGGGGCGGAGCTTCGCGGCGGCCTGGACGGCGCGCTCGCCGCAGTCGGTCTCGCCGACGAGCTCGAGCTCGCGCGAGGCGTCGACGACATCGCACAGGAGCGCGAGGAACGAGGGATCGTCGTCGACCGCAAGTACGCGGGCAGGACGCCCTCGCGCGGGTACCGATCCCTCGACACCTGCCATCTCGGTCTCGCCAGCATGACCTCGACCCGCCGGGTCGGCCACGGTGCCGGCATGTCGGTTCGCCGGGTGTTAACCGGCCTGTCCCGCGAGATACAGCAGCGCGGCCTTCACGCGGCGGCTCACGTCGGCCGAGTCGCCGAGCTGGAGCTTCCAGAAGATCGAGTTGATGTGGCGTTCGACGGCGCGCTTCGTGATGACGAGCCGTGCCGCGATCGCCTCGTTGCTCCAGCCCTCCGCGATCAGCGCGAGGATCTCCTGCTCGCGGATCGTGAGGCTGTCCAGACCGGACTCCTGACGGCTCCGCTGTGCCTGCAGCAAGGCGTCGACGATTCGCGCGTCGACGACCGACCCGCCGCCCGCGACCTCGCGCAGGGCGCGGCTCAGCTCGCTACGGTCGGTGACGCGCTCCTTGAGCAGGTACGCGCGCCTGTCGGAGCCACGCTCGAGCAGCTTCGTTGCGTAGAGCGGCTCGGCGTACTGGCTGAGGACGACCACGCCGACGCCCGGATGCGTCGTACGCAGCTCCTCGGCGAGCCTGATGCCCTCGTCGGTGTGGGTGGGCGGCATCCGGATGTCGGTCAGCACGACGTCGGGCTCGGTCTCGCCGACGGCTTCGCGCAGGCTGTCGAAGTCGCCGCAGGTCGCGACGATCGCGATGCCGTCCTCCGCCTCGAGCGCGCGGCTGATCCCTTCCCGCGCGAGGTAGCTGTCCTCGCCGAGCGCGACGCGGAGCGTCACGCGCCCACCCCGAGCGATGGCGCCAACCGTGGCCCGTGGTCGGGGACGGTGCCGCGGATCATCGTGCCCCGACCGCTCGACGACACGATCTCGAGCTCGCCGCCGACCGCGCCGATGCGGTCCTGCATGCTGACGAGGCCCATCCCCGCGGCGGGCAGCACGCCGTTCATCCCGATGCCGTCGTCGCTCACCATGAAGTCGATCGCACCCTCGCGACGGCTCAGCAGCACCGTGACGCGCGCACCTGGACCCGCGTGCTTGATCGTGTTCTGGATCGCCTCGAGCGCGCAGAAGTAGACGGCGGTCTCGATCGAGGCGCTGCACCGGCCGAGGCCGTCGTCGGTGACGCGGATCCCGAGCGGAGCTGTCATCGCGATCGAGCGGAGCGCGTCTCCGACCCCTCGTTCGAGAAGGATGCTCGGGTAGATGCCGTGCGACAGGGTGCGCAGCTCGTCGACCGCGTCCCCGACGTCGAGCCTGATCGCCTCGAGCTGGCTCGCGAGCTCGTCGTCCGCGGCGCGCTCCGCCGCCATTGCGAGCTTCACCTGGATCGCCATCAGCCGCTGCTGGGCGCCGTCGTGCAGGTCGCGCTCGATCCTCCGGCGCTCGGTCTCGCCGGCGGCGACGATTCGATCGCGGGAGCGCCGGAGCGCCTCGATCTTCGACTGGAGCTCGGACGCGAGACGGCCGCTCTCGAGCGAGAGGAGCACCGCCTGGCCGGCGGCCTGGAGGAGCTCCGGATCGCTCGCGAGGACGTCGTCGTGGAGGATGTAGCCGGCGACCCGCCCGTGCTGGCGGAACGCCGTCGAGGCGCGTCCCCGGCCCGGGTGCTCGACGTCGAGCGGCTCGTTCCGCGAGTCGACGAAGGTTGCCTCCGTGCCGATGCCAAAGGCGAGCTCGAGCGACGGGTCGTCGAGCACGTCGGCGACGAGCGCACGCAGATGCCGTGCGTCCTGACCGTGCCCGACCCGGCTCATGATCGTCCTGAGCGCGAGCCCGGCGAAGACGGCCGCCTGCGCGATCGCGAGCAGGAGCCCGAGACTGAGCGTCGTCCGTCCGGCGGTGACGAGCCACCCGACCGTGTCGTACGTGTCCGCGCCGAGATGGATCAGCTCGAGCTCTGCTGCATGGAAGATCACGAACGGCGCGACCAGCAGCAGCGCCGGGACGTAGACGGGCAGCAACGCTCGACGCCGTGGCGTGGCGGCGTCGACGAATCGATACAGCAGCGCGACGGTGATAGCCACGCCGATCACGACGAGGTAGTAGCCCTCGGCCGTGCCCAGGCCGTTCGCGATCGACGCCCGGTCGGCCAGCATCAGCGCGTTCTCCGGGCAGGCGGCGGTGCAGGTCGCGAGCGGCGCCTCGCCGGACACCACCGGTGAGAAGAAGAACCACGGCAGAAACGAGGTGAGGACGGCGACCGCGATGGCGGCGAGCAGGACACGCTCGAGGATCCCGGTGACCCGGCCGTGGGGGAAGGCGAAGACGAGCCAGAAGCCGAGGAAGAAGACGGGCGCGTCGAACAGCACGCCGATGCTGTGCAGAAGCGGGCTCGAGGCGCCCTGGAGGGAGATACCGGCGACCGCGGCGGCATAGGCGACGAGCAGCACGGCGATCGGGTTGCCAGGTCGATGCACCAGCCAGTAGAGCGCGGTGGCGATCGTCCCCGCGACGATCGCCGCGATCTCGGCCCCGTACGTGGCCGGATGCACGAGATGATCGCTCGTCGCGACCAGCAACCCGCCTCCCGTCGCGGCGACGAGGCCGGCGGCCGCGATCGCAACGCGTACCCGTCGCGTCTGCAGCGACGCGAGCAGGCTCGCTCGGCCTGCGCGCGGCTCGGCAGGAACCGCGATCGGCGACGCGGACGTTGTGGTCAAGGGGTGCTCCTCTTGCGTCAGACCCTGCTGACGCTCTCGTCGGTCTGGCCGGCTGGCTCAGGACTTGAATCTAGGGAACGATCTTTGCCCCTACAAGAGTTTCCGGTCTGCTGACACACCCAGGCTTCGCTGCGGTTCACCCCATGTGGAGGATGCGGGTACGTCGCGAGGCTCGGATGCTCGCGAAGGTGAGCGGCCCGCCGCGGCACGGCGGGCAATGGTACGTCAACCGAACCGTCGGGCGGTGTGCGCACCACCCGTGCTTCGGTGTGCGCTCCCTTGTGGCGACACTCGCGACTGCGCTTGACTGAAGCTCCCGAGCCGTGCTCGGGCCAGGGGTCGGACCGCGATCACCGGAGGATCGACTCGACGTGCCAGCTCGCGAGACACCGACGCCACAGGCTTCGACCGTACGCGGCGTCCTCGACGTCGATCCGCACCCCTCGAAGATCCGTGCCGGGAGCGTCGTCCGCACTGCACTCGTCAACCGGCTTCGCGCGGCGCGTGCGCCGCTCGTCCTCGTCCGCGCTCCTGCGGGCTACGGGAAGACGACCCTCCTCGCGCAGTGGGCCGCGCGTGACGCGCGCCCGTTCGGGTGGCTCGAGCTCGACGATGAGGACAACGACCCTGCGGTCCTGGTGCGACGCATCGGGCTCGCGCTCCGCCGGCTCACGCCGGAGGTGATCCCGGCCGCGGGGGAGAGGCGCCCTCAGGGCGCGTCGACGGCGATCCGCCGTCTCTCGGCCGCCGTGCGCGCGGCCGAACGGCCTTTCGTGCTCGTGCTGGACGACGCGCACTCTCTCCGCTCGCGGGGGTCGCTCGCGGCGCTCGCCACCCTCGTCGCACTCGTGCCGGACGGGTCCGCGATCGTGCTGGCGGGAAGGTCGGTGCGGGTCGCGGCGGCCAGAGCGCGGGCCGCCGGGCGCCTCTTCGAGCTCGACACGGACGACCTCGCGCTCGGCCGCCGCGAGGAAGAGCTTCTCCTGCGGGAGGTCGGGATCGCGCTCGATCCCGCCGGCCGGTCGGCCGTGAGGAAGCGCATGGAGGGGTGGGCCGCAGGGACGTACCTTGCCGCCCTCGCCCTGCGGGAGGCCCCGGCGGCGGTGGGTAGCGGCGAAGACCGGTTCGTCGCCGACTACTTCGACTTCGAGTGCACTTCCGGCCTGTCGACGAAGGAGCTGCAGTTCCTGTTGCGCACCTCTGTGCTGGAGCGGCTGTCGGGATCGCTCTGCGACCACGTCCTCGCGGCGGACGGCTCGGCCGCGCGGCTCGAGTCACTCGCGCGCGCGAACCTCTTCGTCCTGCCACTCGACCGCGACCTCGGGTGGTACCGCTGCCACAACGCGTTCCGCGAGTACCTCCTCGGCGAGCTCCGGCGTTGCGAGCCGAGCCTCGTCTCCGGGCTCCACCGGCGCGCCGCGACGTGGTACGAGTCGAACGGCGAGCTCGCCCCCGCTGCAGAGCACGCGCAAGCGGGCGGCGACCTCGACCACGTCGCACGACTCGTCGTGGGCGGTGGTCTCGGGACGTCGACCGCACGCTCGGTGACGGGCGAGGCGTGGCTCGGGTGGTTCGACCGGCCCGAGCTCATTCGGGCGCACCCCGACGTCGCCGTGCTGGGCACGTGGGCGCACCTCGTGCAGGGGCGCGCCACGGAGGCGCGCAGGTGGCGGGACGGCGCCGTCGCGGCCGGCGGCTCGGGCGCGGCGGAGCTCGCCCTCCTCCGCGCGGCGCGGTGCGAAGAGGGTGTCGAGCGGATGCGGGCCGACGCGCATGCGGCCGTCGCCGGGCTCGCCCCGGCGAGCCACTGGCAACCGGTCGCGCTCCTGCTCCGCGGCGTCGCGGAGCTGCTCCTCGGCGGCGTCGCGGCGGCGGAGGTGACACTCGCCGACGCGGGCGAGGCAGCCGAGAGTGCCGCCGCGACCGAGATCGAGATCTGGGCGCTGTCCGAGCTGGCGGTCGCGGCGTGGGGGGCCGGAGACGAGTCGCTCGCGCACGAGCGCGCACTGCAGGCGTGCGCACGGATCGGCGAGCGGCGGCTGCACGACGACCCACCGGCCGCCCTCGCGTTCGCCGTCGCCGCACGGCTCGCCCTGCGCCGAGGGGAGACGACCTCGGCCCTCCTCGCCCGCGAGCGCGCGGACGCGCTCGTGCCGCGGCTCACGCACGCGCTGCCGTGGTACGCGGTGCAGACGAGCCTCGAGCTCGCGCGCGTGGAGCTCGCGCTCGCCGACCCCGCCGCGGCACGGCGTCGACTCGAGGCCGCAATCGCGGTGCTCAGGCGGCGGCCGCGTCTCGGCGACCTCGTCGGGCAGGTCGACGAGCTGGGCGAGGAGATCCGGGCGCTCGCAGGACGTCGCGACGGTCGGCAGTCCGGACTCACGACGGCGGAGCTGCGGCTCCTGCCGCTCCTGACGACACACCTCTCGTTCCGCGAGATCGCGGCGGAGCTCTACGTCTCGCGCAACACCGTCAAGACGCAGGCGATCTCCGTGTACCGGAAGCTCAACGCGTCGAGCCGCAGCGAGGCGATCGCGCGTGCGCGCGAGCTCGGGCTCGTCGACGCCGCCTCGCCGCGGGCGGAGTTCACCCTCTCCGGATGATGCGTCGGCGCCCGGCTCGGGCGTTGGATGGCGGTGCGACGCCGTGCTCGACTACAAGACCACATTGCGCAGGCTCGCGCTTCGCGACGACCGGCTCATCGAGGCGCTGCTCGCCCGCGAGGGCGCATGCTCCGAGTCCGGGCTCGACCCACGCATGCGCGCGCTGGTGCAGATCGGCGCGCTCGTGGCCGTCGACGCCGCGCCACCCTCGTACATGAGCGTCGCGGAAGAGGCGATCGAGGCGGGCGCGACGTACGACGACCTCGTCGGCAGTCTGATCGTCGTGATGCCCGTCGTCGGCGTGCCGCGTGTCGTCTCCGCTGCGCCGAGCCTCGGGCTGGCGCTCGGTTACGACGTCGGGGAGGCGCTCGAAGCCGTGGGCGGCGACGACGGGGCGGAGAGGGGAGCGGCCGCGTGAGCGCGTCGCCCGCCCGCCCGCGCGTGGTCGTCCTCGGCGGGGGCTTTGCCGGGGTCGGCGCCGTCACGAGGCTGGAGAAGGCCGACGCCGACGTCGTGCTGATCGACCGGCACGACTACCACACCTTTCAGCCGCTGCTGTACCAGCTCGCGACGGGGCTGCTCGAGACCAGTGCGGTGGGACACTCGCTCCGCGACCTCGTTCAGGATCAGGACAACGCGACGATCCACAAGACCTCGGTCACGTCGATCGACCTCGACGCGCGCCAGGTGCAGCTCGAGGGGATGACGCCGCTCACGTACGACTACCTCGTCCTCGCGATCGGAGCGGAGGTCAACTTCTTCGGAACCGAAGGCGCCGCGGAGCACGCCTTCCCGATGTACACGCTGACCGACGCCATTCGGCTCAAGGAGCACGTCCTCGAGCGTTGGGAGGCAGCCGACAAGGACCCGAGTCTGGTCGAGGACGGCGCCCTGAACATCGTCGTCGTCGGCGGTGGCCCCACGGGCGTCGAGAGCGCCGGCGCGATCGCCGAGCTCTACCGGGGCGACTTCGAAAAGGACTACCCGAGCGTGTCGCAGGAGCGCGCGCGCGTGGTGCTCGTCGAGGCGGGGCAGGAGATCTTCTCGATGTTCAAGCCGAACCTTCGCACCTACACCGAAGAGGCGTTGCGGAAGCGCACCGTCGAGGTGATCACGGGGGAGATCGTTGCTTCGGTCACACCGAGGCGGGTCAGGCTGAAGTCGGGGACGGAGATCCCTGCTCACACGCTCGTCTGGGGCGCCGGCCTCCAGGGCAACCAGCTGGTGCAGTCGCTGGGGCTGGAGCTCGAGCGAGGCAACCGGATCGGCGTCGGGCCGGACCTCGCCGTCCCCGGTCATCCCGAGGTGTATGCGGTCGGCGACATCGCCGCGATCTCGGACGCGAGGACGGAGCACGCCCTCCCGCAGCTCGGCTCCGTCGCCCTCCAGTCGGGAGAGCACGCGGGCGAGACGATCGCCAGACGCCTCCGGAACAAGGAGCCGAAGCCCTTCAAGTACCGCGACAAGGGGACGATGGCGACGATCGGACGCGGCGCCGCGGTCGTGCAGCTGCTCGGCGGAAGGACGATGAAGGGGTTGAAGGCGCAGGCGGCCTGGGGCACCGTGCACCTGGCGCTCCTGCCGACGAACGAGGACCGCGCGCACGCGGTCGTCGACTGGGTCGGCGCAGCGCTCACGCACCAGCGCACCGGCCGCATCACCGTGCAGTCGGACGGCGAATGACGGAGCTCCGCCGCTCCGGCTGCCCCAGCTGAGCGTGGCGTCGAGCCAGGAGACGCGCGTCGTCTACGGCGCCGCGGTCGTGCAGGGCGTGGTGCTCGTGACGTTCCCCGCCGCGAGCACGATCTTCACCGACCCGGACGAGTACGACCTCTCGAACACGCAGTACGG